>CANQQY010000004.1 GCA_947626105.1 uncultured Clostridia bacterium
GAATTCACCGTTTGGCAGCTCCAAGAAGGCGTTTGGACGAACCTCGGCGGCCTGACGGGCGCACAGGGCGCGGTCGGACCTGCGGGCCCTGCCGGTCCTGCGGGTCCCACGGGCGCACAGGGCACAACGGGCGCTGCCGGAAAGGACGGCGTAGACGGCAAGTCGGCGTATGAGCTCTATGTCGAGCAGTACAAGGAAGCCCATGGTGGCAGCGATGCAGACGTTTTGACCGAAGAGCAATGGCTCGCCAGCCTGAAAGGTGAACAAGGCGAACAGGGCAAACAGGGCGAAACGGGCAAAACGGGCGATCAAGGCCCCATAGGCCCTGACGGCAAGTCGGCGTATGAGCTCTATGTCGAGCAGTTCAGAGCGGACGAGGAAAACGCAGGGAAAGAGCCTCTTTCTCTCGAACAATGGCTCGCGAGCCTCAAAGGCGACAAGGGCGACAAGGGCGATCCCGGCAAGGATTCCATCCACTTCTATAACGGCGACGGCGCGCCCAGCGCGGAGATCACGGAGAAAGCCGTTGAGGGCGACCTCTATGTCGGCCAGTTCACAGGCACCGACGGCAAGGGTTCCGGTTCCATTCTCTATCGTTACGACGGCACAAAATGGGATATCCTCATGGAAAGCATGACGCAGCCCGGCACGGTTTCCATCTACACGCTCGAAAAACTCAACGAATTCAGTGCGCTCGTCGCGGAGGGCAAGATATCCGATGGGTTGGAAGTTCACCTCAAGGCGGATATCAACTTTAACGAGGCGGAGGGATTCTCGCTGTTCGCTTTGGAAGCCGCAGTAGAATGGACGCCCATCGGCACGACGGCGCATCCCTTCAACGGCATATTCGACGGCGAAGGCCACACCATCACCGGTCTCACGGTTTCCGGTGCGAACGCAGGTCTCTTTGCCGTGACAGAGAATGCCACGATCAAGAACCTGACCATCGTCGACGCAAATGTTGAGGCGGAGGCAAACGGCAAGGCGGGTATTCTCGTCGCCGAGGCGAAGGGAACGCTCGAACTGAAAAACATCGAAATCGAAAACAGCACTGTAAAGGCGGCGGATGGAGCTTCGGGAACTACGGTCGGCGCCGTTGTCGGTTCCGCAGCGGAGGCGGAAAAGGTGACAGCCGGCGGCGTTACCGTCGAGCTGACCGCGGAAAGCAGTTCCGAAATCGCCCAAGATAGCAAAATTGTTGGCGACGGCGAAGTTACATACTCTAAGGAAGAGGGCGCGAGCGGCTTCAAGGCAGAGGTCGAAGAGGGATTCTCCAAGCTTGTCGATCTTGCGAACGACAATCAAGAGACTTACGAGATCTCTTCCCTCGAAGGTTTCAAGAAGTTCCGCGATACTGTGAACACGGATCACGAAACATATCAGGAGAAGGTCGTCTCCCTTGTGGCTGGGATCGAGTTGGACGAGGAAAATTGGACACCGATCGGACAGGACGGTTACATCTTCGAGGGAACGTTCGACGGAAAGGGCAACACCATTTCCAATCTCACCATTACCGGCGAAGGGACCGACGTGGGGCTCTTCTCCAAATTGGGCAGTGGCGCCGAGATCAAGAACCTCACGCTCGATACCGTCAATATCACGGGCGCCACAGCGATCGGCGGTTTTGCGGGTTCGAGCGAAGGCGCATGCACCTTCACGAACTGCACGGTCAAGAATGCAAATCTGACGGGTTACAATGAGATCGGCGCATTTATCGGCTCTTGCGTCAACGGCACCGTTACCAATTCCAAACTCGAGAAAGTCCACATTACCGTCGATTGGGAAAAAGAAACCCATGGCGATACGGTCGATGCCGGGGCTTACATCGGAAAGGACACGGAACCCACCGTCGACAAGGCAAGCAAATCGTATGAAAGCGAGGTCACGTTCGAGTACAAGGGCATTATGGCAAAGGTCGGCAGCAAGGTCTACGCGAACGTTCAGGACGCCTTCTACGCCGTCTACGACATGGGCGCCGACGCGGATAATGATGGCGATATCGTGATCGAGTTGCTTACTGATGTCACTGTCGATAAAACAATGATTCAGAAGAACGCATTCAAATCGGGATCTTCTACGTACTATGCTTGGATCGACGCGTTTGGCAGGAGTGATGGGTATGGAGCCAACGGCAATCATACCGGATTAAACGAGAAAGATCTCAACAGTAAATGGCCTTCGTACACGTTCAATGGGAACAACCATACCATTACGATCGCTGACAAAGCACTCACTTCCAATTATAATGAGTACCTTATTTACACCGGCGGTAACTCGGATTGGACCATCACGTTCGAGAACCTGAACATCAAGGGGAATGCGGCTAAGTGCACAGCCTTTGAGATAGTAATGCCGAGTATAGAGGATAATTTTATGCCGGAAATCGTCTTTAAGAACGTGAATGTAACCGGAGAATGGAATACGATTCTTCATATGAACGCTAAAGCGATCGTTACCTTGGATGGATGTAACTTCACGAATACATTAAATGAAAAGCCGTATTCAAATTCTGGTTCCAACAAAAATATTGCTTTTGCAGTCCTCATGAGCTATTCCGGGAACGGATCTTCCCTTTATTTGAAAAACGGTAGTTATATAAGTTCGGTTAGCTGTGGCTATTATAGTTCTTACTCGGGATATGCCAGGGTCTACGTTGACGCAACAAGTTCGATGAACTATGAATGGATTTTAGCTACGTTCGCGGTAAACAACTATGTTGTGCAAGGCGCCTTTATCTTTGATGGCGATGCGCCCGAAGCGCTTCAACTGACTGACGCCAACAAATTTGAATTCAGCTATGAACAGCAGAGCCAAGCCAATAAGTTGTTTAGCACTCGCATTCAGGGTGGCCAAAGCGAAACGCAATGGTTCCTTGATACTGAAGTTGTGACAACGCTGAAAGCTCTTCTTGGTTAAAGGTAAGGTAAAAAAGCTCACAGACGGGTACTTCGGTACCTATAACCACACGACAAAAAAGAGAGGTTCGCCTCTCTTTTTTGTTTCCCATTTTTGGGGAATGGGGGGCGTCGCCCGCCTGCCCTCATCCCGAGGCGAAGCCGAGCGGATCTTATAGACTCACGGGCGTCCGTACTTACGAGGGGATTCGCTCGTCCCGCGGGGCTCGGAATGAGGTACCCCCTCGAGGGGGGAGCCGAGGTAGCGGACTTCGTTCCTCGGGATTCTTCACATTCGTTCAGAATGACGCGCGGGCGGTGGCGGACATGCCCCCTCCCGAGGAGGGGGGAGGGGGTGGGTAAAAACCTGCCCCCTTTGAAGGGGGCGGGTGGCGCGCCGTTCTCGGCGCGACAGGTGGGGGTTGCCTCGGCTCCCCTCATAGGGGAGATGTCACGAGCTTGCGAGTGACAGAGGATCTTGTCGCCCCTCATAGGGGAGATGTCACGAGCTTGCGAGTGACAGAGGATCTTGTCGCCCCTTCCAGGGGAGATGTCACGAGCTTGCGAGTGACAGAGGATCTTGTCGCCCCTTTCAGGGGAGATGTCACGAGCTTGCGAGTGACAGAGGGGTTTCCGAAACCCCTTTCCCCTAAGAGGGGCAGCGAGCCCCCCATCCTTCACGGCTTGCGCCGTGCCACCCGTCTCATGCGGGTAGAGACCCGCGTAACTTCGCCCTTGCGGACTAGTGCCGCCCTTAGTGCACAAAAGAAATGCGGGCGGGGCGGTCACCGTTCGCGCGAGATAATGCGCTACTTCGTCGCTGACGCTCCTCGTGCCGCGCTTAGAAAAATAAGAATGCGCGCGGGGCACTCATGTCGCAACGCGCCAAAAGTTATCAATTTTTGGCAGAATGCGTTGCTCCACCCCGGAGGGGGTAGGGCTTGGAGCGAGGAAACGGGCGTAGTCGGAGCATGCCCGCCTCGATCAGCGGCGACAGCTCTCCAAAGGGGCGGGCGAGAGAAAAATGCATAAAACTTTTTACCTTGCGCACATTGTGCGTAAGGAGGAATTTATGAAGAAGTTTTTGGCAATCGGCGCGGTGGCGCTCGCACTCACTGCGGCAGTCACGGCGGGCGCGGTGGCATATACAGTCTCCGCTTCGCCTTCCGCCGATACGGCGCTTGAGCTTGCCGCGTCCGCCGCCGTTCTCCGTCAGGGGAGCAGGGGCGGCGAAGTAAAGGAAGTCCAGCGCAGATTGAAACAATGGGGCTATTATTCGGGCGCGGTGGACGGGATCTTCGGCGCGGGTACCCGGAAGGCGGTCATCGCCTTTCAGAAGAAGAACGGTCTTACGGCGGACGGCGTCGTCGGGAAAGCTACCTACCGTGCGCTCGGCATGAACGAGAGCTACAACGCCCTCGACGGAAATTCGGGCGGTTCGGGCAGCTCCTCGGGCGGCTCTTCTTCGTCGGGAAGCTCCTCTTACAACTCGTCCGATCTGTATGTGCTCGCAAAGTGCATCTATGCGGAGGGCAGGGGAGAGAGTTACACCGGGCAGGTTGCCATCGGCGCCGTCATCATGAACCGCGTCAAGAGCCCGTCCTTCCCCAATACGGTTGCGGGCGTCGTCTACCAGAGCGGCGCGTTTACGGCGGTCACGGACGGACAGATCAATCTGGAACCCGACCAGACGGCGTACAACGCCGCGCGCGACGCGATGAACGGCTGGGATCCGACGAACGGGTGCATTTATTACTATAATCCCGCCGTTGCGACCAGCTCGTGGATCTTCAACCGTCCCACTGTGACGGTCATCGGCAAGCATGTCTTTGCTAAATAAAATAAGGAGAGATTATGGAGAAGAAAATCGGTAAAAACGTATCGAGCGGCGCGGAAAAGGTAGAGCGCGTAGAGGAATATACGGCGGAATCCGTCAACGAACCGGTGAAGAAAACTTCCGCAAAGAAAAAGACGGCAGTCAAAAAGACGTCGGACGCGGCCGTGAAAAAGACGACGCCCAAGAAGTCGGCGCCCAAAAAGACTTCCGCAAAGCGCACCGCGCTCGAAAAGGCGGAGAAGAAGGAAAAGGCGGCAGCAAGCAAACGCCTCGAAAAGGCGAAGAAGAAGGAAGCCGCCAAGGAAGAGAAAAAAGCGGAGAAGATCGCCTTAAAGCAGAAGAAGCTCGAGAAAAAAGCGGAGCTCAAACAGAAAAAACTCGACAAAAAGGCGGCTGCCGCCGAGAAAAAGGCAAACCGCAAGCAGAAGCGCCTCGACAAAAAGGCAGCGCTTCGTGAAAAGAGGGTCGAGAAAAAGGCGGAACGCGCAGCCCGCCGCGAACTTCTGAAAAACGAGACGAAAGCGGAAAAGCAGAAGCGCATCGAGCGGGAAAAGCGGGAACGCGTCGCGCTCAAACGGCAAAAGGCCGCCGCACGCGACAAGGCGCGCGAGGAAAAGATCAAATCGCGCAGAGCCGCGCATGCGAGAAAGGCGCAGGATAAAAAGCACAGGCGCGAACAAAAGACCGCGCGCAAGGAAAACCGCCGCGGGTTCGGCGGATGGCTCGCCGCCGTCATCTCTCTCGGCGTTGCGACGCTGGTTCTCGGCACGATCGTCACGGCGGGCGCGTTCCGCATGAACGACATCACCCTTCAACAGGAGACAGGCGCGAGGGCGACCCTCTACGAGCTCGTTTCCGTCTCCGAGGACATGGACAACCAGCTCTCCAAGCTGCGCGTCTCCTCGGGCGTGGACGAACAGAGACAGCTTCTCACGAGCATTCTCGTAGACAGCGCGCTCCTCGAAAGCGGGCTCGAACGCATGCCCGTGGATCAAGCGACGAGCACGGACATTTCGGGATTTGTCAACAGAACGAACAGTTTTGCGAAGAGCATGCTCTCCCGCCTTGCGCAGGGCAAGACGCTGACGGCGGCGGAAAAGGAGAAGATCGCGACGCTCTATGCGATCAATTCCAAGCTAAGCAGCGAACTGAACAACCTTGCGACCCATATGACTTCGAACGACATCATGGACTTCATCGCAGGAAAAGAGGGTACCATGTCCGAAAGCTTCGGTTCGATCGGCGGCGGGATCCATGAAAAGGCGGAGGAAATCTCCGACGCGCCTTTCGCAAATGAGGGCAACATCGGCGAAAACAGGCTCACGTCGCTTCCCGAGATCACCCAAGCGGAGGCGGAAGAGCGGGTGAGAGAGTACTTTTCCGCATACCATGTCGCGGATGTGCGCTTCACGGGCGAGACTGCGTCGCAGGAAATGGCGTGCTACAATTTCGTCCTGGCCGATGAAAACGGCACCGAGATCTTTGCGGAGATCACCAAAAACGGGGGGAAACTCGCCTTCTTCGACACCTACGAGCCCTGCACCGAGAAGAATTTCTCCCTGCCCGCCTGCGATAACCTCGCGAAGGAGTTTTTGGCGGGGCTCGGCGTTGAAAACGTCGAGGCGGTCTGGCTCTCCGACGCGGGCATGGTTGCCAATCTCACCTATGTGACGACGGAAAACGGCGTCCGCGTGTATCCCGAGATCATCCGCGTGCGCGTCTGCGAATCCAAGGGCAGAGTCATCGGCATCGACGCGAGGGGTTATCTCCTCAACAATGAGACGCATGCAAAGAAGGCGGCGCTTTCCGAGGAAGAGGCAAGGGGTCTCCTCTCCGGCGAGCTCGACGTTACCGCCGTGAATCTTGCGATCATTCCCGTCGGCGGCGAAAACACGCTGTGCTATGAGTTCGCCTGCAACATGGGGGAGGAACAGTTCATCGTCTATCTCGACGCGAATACGGGCGCGGAAGTACAACTCTTCCGCGTGAGGAGAAGCGCAACGGGAAGCTATCTCGAATAACTTCCGCGAAAGAAAAGCCGCACGGGCGATCCCGTGCGGCTTTTGCTACCGCGCTTAAACGCGGCTGTAACCGTAAGAATTGACGAGCGCGTCGACCTTCCTCCCGCTGCGGCAGAGCGGACAGTCGCTCGCGCGGTAGGAGCTGTAATCGGGCAGATCTTCCGCGCCGATGAGCCGCACGACGGGCACGCCGGGGATCTCGAACTTTCCGCCGAATACCGTCGCGACCCCCGCAACTTCCCCGCCGTAGTAGCGGATCCCGCGGACGGCGCTCATCGCGGTCATACCCGTCGTCGCCGTTGCAGTGAGAAGAAGCACGTGGCGGAAGCGCACATAGGGCAGCATGTTGTCGCGCAGGATGAGCTTTTCGTCGGCGGTGATCTCGGGGGAGATGACTGCGATCTCCTGATTCATGTTGAGGCCCGAGCCCGTCGCGAGTTCCTCCGCGATGAACGCGCCGACCATTTTCGTGCGTTCCAGCGTGATGATCGTATCTACGGTGACATTCGTAAAGCTCTCCGCAAACAGCTTTGCGGCGGCTTTCGCGGCGTTCATCTCCGTCTTGACGCGGGTCATGTCGATGCAATAATTGACGTGGGAGTGCTGGGTCGCAAAATGCCCGGGAATGGCGCGGACGCTGATCTTCCCGTTGCGCTTTGCAAATAATTCGAATGCTCTTGATTCCATGGGAGAACTCCTTCTCTCGATCTTTCTCTTATTTTAATACAATTTACTCCGATTGTAAATACCGCCGAAAAAAATTTTTTCGGAAAAAACCCGCTTTTTTTGTAAAAAGCGTTTGATTTGACCAAAATCGCCTTATATATAGGTGAAAATCAGGCGGTAGGATATGAAGAAAACACACGAGACACAGGAAAAGCGGGAACCCTCCGCACAGCCCGCGGAATGCAAGGAGCAGGCGGAACAGCCGGAACAGCCGGAGAGCGCAACGCCCGCGGAGGATAAAAATCCTCTTGCGGAGGAGCTCGAGAAGGCGCGCGCCGAGGCGGAGGATCTGAAACGGAAGTGGTATGCGGTGACTGCGGAATATGAAAATTACCGCAAGCGCACCGCTTCCCAGAGCGCGCAGCGGTATCACGAGGGCAGGGCGGACGTTGTTTCGAAGCTCTTCCCCATTGCGGACAATCTCGAACGGGCGCTCGCGGCATGCACGGACGAGGGCACAAAGAAGGGGATCCAAATGGTGAAAGCGGCGTTCGATAAGATCTTGGAAGATGAAAAGATCGTCGTGATCGACCCCGTCGGGCAGCCCTTTGACGCCGAAAAACACGAGGCGATCATGGCGACCGAACCTGCCGAGGGGGAGGAGAGCGGCACCGTGAAGCAGGTCTATTTGAAGGGCTACGAAAAGGACGGCAAAGTTTTGCGGTACGCGCAGGTCGTCGTGGTGAAGTAGAATTTCGCTCGATTTGTTTTGCGCTCGATGAACCGACTAAGCGTTCCAAATTGTCATGTCGAGCGTAGTCGAGACATCTCTGCCTTGCTCTTGCGCGCAAAACAAATACGAGCGAGGAAAGTTACTTTTTTGGGATATTGAGTCACTGTCTCGTTCGCTTGTTACGACATTAAGCCGAAGGGGTTCGGCAAATCGAGTCGCCCACGGCGGAAGTGAATTCCGCCTAAGGCAAGTGAGCGGGAACGAAAGGCTGACTCCTTGGCGCCCCTTTCAGGGGAGCTGTCACGAGCTTGCGAGTGACTGAGGGGTTTCCAAAACCCTATCCCCCGCTGCGCGGGTACTTCCCCTAAGAGGGGAAGCAAGGGTGCCCTCTCGCCCCCCTCCAATCAAAATAAAATTCAGAAAAAAATCAAGGAGAATATAAAAAATGGCAAAAGTCATCGGTATTGATTTGGGTACGACAAATTCATGTGTTGCAGTGATGGAAGGCGGCGAGCCCGTCGTCATCGCGAATGCGGAAGGGGCAAGGACGACCCCCTCCGTCGTGGCGTTCCAGAAGGACGGTTCCCGTGTCGTCGGGCAGGTCGCGAAGCGTCAGGCTGTCGCCAACCCCGATAAGACGGTCATCTCCATCAAGCGTAAGATGGGCTCCGACTATAAGGTCGCCATCGACGAAAAGAGCTACTCCCCGCAGGAGATCTCCGCAATGATCCTTTCCAAGCTCAAGGCGGACGCCGAGGCGTATCTCGGCTCCAAGGTGACGGACGCCGTCATCACCTGCCCCGCTTACTTTACGGATTCGCAGCGGCAGGCGACCAAGGACGCGGGCAAGATCGCGGGGCTCAACGTGCTCCGTATCATCAACGAGCCCACGGCGGCGGCGCTCTCCTACGGGCTCGACAAGGAGAAGGAAAACAGCAAGGTCATGATCTACGACCTCGGCGGCGGCACCTTCGACGTTTCCATTTTGGAGATCTCGGACGGCGTGTTCGAAGTGCTCGCGACGAACGGCAACAATATGCTCGGCGGGGACGACTTCGATAAGCGCCTCATGGACTATATGGTGGATGAATTCAAGAAGAGCCATGGGGTCGATCTTTCCAAGGATAAGATGGCGATGCAGCGGCTCAAAGAGGCGGCGGAGAAGGCGAAGATCGAGCTTTCGGGCATGACTTCAACTTCCGTCTCCCTTCCCTTCATCTCCATGACGGAAGCGGGCCCCGCCCACCTCGAGCTCGACATCACCCGCCAGAAGTTCGAAGCGCTCATCTCCGACCTCATCGAAAAGACGGCGGAGCCCATGCGCCTCGCGATGAAGGACGCGGGACTTTCTTACAGCGATATCGACAAGGTCATCCTCGTCGGCGGCTCCACCCGTGTACCCGCAGTCGTCGCAAAGGTCAAGGAGATCACGGGGAAGGAGCCCTTCAAGGGGATCAACCCCGACGAATGCGTCGCGATCGGCGCAGCCATCCAGGGCGGCGTGCTCACGGGCGAGGTCAAGGACGTCTTGCTCCTCGACGTTATGCCCCTGTCCCTCGGCATCGAGACCCTCGGCGGCGTGTTTACCCGCCTCATCGACAGAAACACGACGATCCCCGTCAAGAAGTCGCAGGTGTTCTCCACCGCGGCGGATAACCAGACGAGCGTCGAGATCCACATCTTGCAGGGCGAACGCGAGTTCTGCCGCGACAACAAGACGATGGGCCGCTTCACGCTCACGGGCATTGCGCCCGCGCCCCGCGGGATCCCGCAGATCGAAGTCACCTTCGACGTGGACGCGAACGGCATCGTGCACGTGGAGGCGAAGGATCTCGGCACGGGCAAGTCTACCGACATCACGATCACCTCTTCGACCAATCTTTCGGAGGACGAGATCAACAAGGCGGTGAAGGAAGCCGAGCAGTACGCCGAAGAGGACAAGAAGAGAAAGCAGAAGGTCGACGCGAAGAACAAGCTCGATGGGCTCGTATTCTCCGTGGAGCAGACCCTGCGCGACGCGGGCGACAAGCTCTCCGAGGACGACAAGAAGGCGCTCGAGGACGCCGTTGCGGACGCGAAGAAAGCGCTTGAAAGCGACGACGAGGACACTTACAACAGCGCCGCGGAAGAGCTCCAGAAGCGCATTGCGCCCATCATTACCAAGATGTATCAGCAGGCGAACCCGCAGGGCGGCGCCCAAAACGGGACGCCCGGCGACGACACGGAATTTCAACAGTAACGAAGAACTCTGAATCGAGTTCTTGAACGGATACGGCATAAGACGATGAGCACCCCTTCAGGGGTGTTTCATCTGTACAGACGGGGTATGTATGGCAGAGAAGAAGAACTATTACGAAGTCCTCGGCGTGAGCAAGGACGCGACGGAGGAGGAGATCAAGGCGGCTTATAAAAAGCTCGTCAAGCAGTACCATCCCGACCTTCATCCGGGGGACGCTTCCGCCGCGGAAAAATTCAAGGAGATCAACGAGGCGAACGAAGTGCTCTCCGATAAGCAGAAGCGCGCCGCCTACGACTATGAGCGGGAACATCCCGGCATGGGCGGGATGGGCGGCATGGGAAGCGGCTTCGGCGGCTTTTCGGGCGCGGGCTTCTCGGGCTTCGGCGACATCTTCGATTCTATCTTTCAGGGCTTCGGCGGCGGCTCCGCCCAGCGGGATACGACGGGCGAGGATGTGCGCGTGCAGGTAAATCTTTCCTTTATGGACGCCGCCAAGGGGTGCCATAGAGAGATCGCCTATATGCGCAACGAACCCTGCCCCGCATGCAGGGGCACGGGCGCGAAGAACGGCACCGCTTACAAGACATGCGCCAAGTGCGGCGGAAAGGGACAGGTCCGTCTGGTGCAGGAGACGATGTTCGGCAGGACCGTCCGCGTCGGCGCATGCCCGGACTGCGGCGGCAGAGGCAAGATCATCACCGAAAAATGCCCCGACTGCAAGGGGCGCGGGTATTTAAGAAAGGAGACGAAGGTCGCCGTCGACCTGCCCGCGGGCGTGGACAATTCCTCGATGATGCGAAAGCGCGGCTATGGGCAGGCGAGCACGGAGGGAGGCCCCGCGGGGGATCTTATCATCACCTTCCGCATCGAGCCGCACAAGATCTTCCGGCGGGAAGGAATGGAGCTCTTTGTCGATCTGCCGATCCCGTTTCTGACGGCGGCGCTCGGCGGGACGGTGAAGGTGCCCGATCTCGACGACGCATTTGATTTCGCGATCCCCGAGGGAACGCAGTCGGGCACGGAGTTCACCGTCCGCGGCAAGGGGATCCGCGGGCGCACGGGGACGGGTTCCCTTCATATCCGCGCGCTGGTGGAAGTCCCCACAAAGCTCACGCGGGAGCAGAAATCTGCGCTTGCGGCGGCGGCGCAGGGCATCGACCTGAAAAATTACGACAGGGCGAAGAAGTATGCGGACAACGTTTCCGCGCTCTACGGAAAAGATCCTTATAAAAAATAACTTTATGAAAAAGGCGGCAGATGCCGCCTTTTTCTATGTAACGCGCGAGAACCCCATCAGTCGCGCAAGGACGGCGTTCTAAATCGTCATGGTGAGCGTAGTCGAACCATCACCTTATTACAATGTCTCCCCTGAAAGGTTCGCCAAGGGGGCGCCTGCGATGACAGCTCCCCTGCAAGGGGAGCCAAGGGAAGTCGTGCAAAAGCGGCGGGAGAGTTTTTTCTTGACATTTTGTCCGACGTATTTTATAATGCTCTTATGAAATACATCGAGCTTACCATTCATACGACGAGCGAGGCGAGCGAGCTCGTCGCCGATATTTTATGGAATTATACCGAGGGGGGCGTCGCCGTCTCCGACATTTCCGACGTGATCGCCCTGCAATCGGGCAAGACGGGGGTGTTTTGGGACTATCTCGACGAAAGTTTGCAAGATACGAAGCAGACGGACGTGCTCGTGAAGGCGTTCCTTCTTCCCGAGCGTGCGGACGAGATCCCCGCGATCATGCAGGAGATCTGCGCCTGCCGCGAGAGGAGCGGAGGAGCGATCCCCTTCGGCACCCTCGAGGAGACCAAGCGCGAGATCGACGGCGACGACTGGATCGACATCTGGAAGAAGCACTTCCGCCCCATTCATTTGGGTCATATCGTCGTCGTGCCCGAGTGGATCGAATATGAAAGAGCCGCGGACGAGAAGGTCATTCTCCTCGATTCCAACATGGCGTTCGGCACGGGTGAGCATGAGACGACCGCCATGTGCGTCGAGCTCTTGCAGGAGTACCTCAAAGAGGGGGACGTCGTCCTCGATGTGGGCTGCGGGAGCGGCATTTTGGGCATTGCGGCGGCAAAGCTCGGCGCGCGGCTCTGCTATCTCACCGACATCGACCCCGTCGCCGTCGCCAGCAGCAAGCACAATGCGGAGCGAAACGGCGTTTCGCAAAAGGTCGTTGTCGCCGAGAGCAACCTCGTCGACGACACGTCAATGAAGGCGGACGTCATTCTCGCCAACATCACGGCGGAGATCCTCGTCTCCCTTGCGCCCGCCGTCCCCGCGCACCTTGAGGGGGGCGGCACGGTGATCCTCTCGGGGATCATTCCGGATAGAGCCGAAAAGGTCAAATCGGCGTTTGCGGCGGCGGGACTTTGCTGCATGGAAGAGAGAAGGCGGGGCGAATGGCTCGCCATGGTCTTACGGAGGGCATGATGTCTGCGCCAAAGCGGTTTTTTGTGGAAGAGATCGGGGAAGAGGTCACGCTCACGGGCGACGAGTTCCGCCATGCCCGCAATGTTCTGCGCCTCGGCACGGGGGACGAAGTCACCCTTCTCGACGGCAGCGGAACGGAGTACGCGGCGATCGTCGCGCGCGCCGAAAAAAACGCCCTTCTTCTGCACGTCACGGGCGAAAAACCCGCCTCCCGCGAGCCGAAGGCGGACGTTATGCTCCTCGTCGGCGTGCTGAAAGGGGATAAGACGGAGCTCGTCGTGCAGAAGGCGACCGAGCTCGGTGTGAACCGCATCGGGGTGTTCTCCTCCCGCTACGCTTCCGCCTATATAAATGAAAACAAGCTCGAACGCCTCCGCCGCGTCGCCAAAGAGGCGGCCAAACAGTGTCTGCGCGCCCGCGTTCCGCAGGTGGAGTATTTCGACGATTTCGAGGGCGCCATGTCCGCTTCGCAGGGGTATGCCCAAAAAATCTTCGCTTGTGAATTTTTGGAGCAGAGCGAGGGGGAGATCGCGGACATGGGCGGGTCGTATTGCCTCGTCGTCGGCAGTGAGGGCGGTTTCTGCGAGGAAGAATTCGCGTATGCGAAGGAGATGGGCTTTTCGGGAATTTCGCTCGGGAAGCGGATCCTGCGGGCGGAGACGGCGGCGATCGCGCTCCTCTCCGTCGTCATGTACCGCGCGGGGGAACTCAAATGAAAGCGTGCGTATTTACCCTGGGGTGCAAACAGAACGAGGCGGAGTCAGCCTCCCTCATGCGCGGACTCGAAGCGCGCGGCTATGAGGTGACGGACGAGCTCTGCTTCGCCGACCTGTACCTTCTCAACACCTGCGCCGTGACGGCGGAAGCGGAGAAGAAGTCCCGCCAGGCGGTCGCCCGCATGCGGAAATTCAATCCGTCCGCGCCCGTCATTGTGTGCGGGTGCGCTTCCGAACACAACGCCGAGGAATTTGCATCTCGCGAGGGGGTCGTCCTCGTCACGGGGGCGGCGCGGAAAGATAAAATTTTGGAACTTCTGAACGAGCGCGGCGTCTTTCGCGAGACGGAGGGCTGTTTTACGGAGCTTCCCCCGCCCAAGGCGACCAAGACCCGCGCGTATCTGCGCGTACAGGACGGCTGCAACCGCTTTTGCAGTTATTGCCTGATCCCCTATCTGCGGGGGAGATCCCGTTCGAGAAAGGCGGAGAACGTCCTCGAAGAGGCGCGGGGCATGTCCGCCAAAGAGATCGTACTCACGGGCATTGATCTTTCGGACTACCGGGACGGCGAAACCGACCTCGGCGGGCTTCTGCTCCTTCTCGGGGAGCTCCCCGCACGGATCCGTCTGGGCTCGCTGGAAGTCGGCGTCGTGACGGACGGATTTCTCGAAAAGATGAAGGCGGCGGGGAACGTCATGCCGCATTTTCATCTCTCTTTGCAGAGCGGCTCCACGCGGGTGCTCCGCGCCATGAACAGAAAATATACGCGCGAAGAATTTCTCGAAGCGTGCGGGCGGATCTACCGGTATTTCCCCGCCGCGGCGATCACGACGGACATCATCGTCGGCTTTCCCACCGAGGAAGAGGAAGATTTTTTATCTTCCCTTTCCATCGTGGAAGAAGCGGGATTTTCGCGGGTGCACGCCTTTCCGTTTTCCCCGCGCGAGGGGACGGCGGCGTATAAGATGAGAGATCTGCCCGCGGCGGTCAAAAAGGAGCGCATGGGGCGGATGCTCGCACAGGCAAAAGAGGCGGAAAACAGATATATTTCCCGTTTTTTGGGACGGGAAGCGGAAGCCCTCTTCGAGACGGACGGGGGCTATACCGAAAATTACCTTCGGGTGTACGCCGAGGGAGCGCAGGAGGGGGGACTCTACCGCGTCCGCCTCATAGAGCATGAAAAGGACGGCGTTCGCGCCGAGATTTTGGAGGAATTATAATGGAAAACTGCATTTTTTGTAAGATCATTGGGGGGGAGATCCCCTCGCAAAAGGTGTATGAGGACGGGGAGATCCTCATCTTCAAGGACATCAACCCGATCGCGAAGATCCACCTTCTCTGCGTGCCGAAGGAGCATTTTGCGTACCTTTCGGAGCTGAACGACAGCCGCGCCGCACTCCTCGGACGCACATTGCAAAAGATCGCATCGCTTGCACCATCGCTCGGGCTCGGGGACGGATATCGGCTCGTGATCAATCAGGGCGAAAGCGCCGGGCAGACGGTGCATCATCTGCATATTCACATTCTCGGCGGCGAGCCGCTGGGATGGGAGTAAAGTTTCGCTCGATTTTTCGCAAATTTCTTTATGATTGGACTGCCCTGCGGGCGGCATATCAAGGTCAAAGAAATTTGCGAGGGGTTAGTTCTCTTGCCTTGTAATTACGATTCGGCCGTCCCTGTTCTGTTTCACAGGACAGTAAGGCTCCCGTGGGGTGCCAAATGGGGGCGTGCAGCGGCGGGAAACCCGCCACGCGCAGTAATTTGGAAGCATGCCCACCTCAGTCACCTACGGTGACAGCTCCTCCCAAGGAGGAGCCGAGGAAGGCCTACCCCTTCGGGGGGGAGGCTCCGCCGTAGGCGGTGGTGGGGGGAATCTCGCGGGGCTTCGAAAAGAAATGAACGAGCGAACCTTCCCTGTGCATCAATCAGGTCACTCCGAACATCGCTTTGCAATTACATTAAGCCGAAAGGGTTCGGCAAATTGAGTGCGCTGCCGCAAAAGCGTGGTTTTGCTTCGCGCAGTAATTTGAGAACGAAGGGCGGGCGAGGTAATAACCCTCATCCCGAGGCGAAGCCGAGCGGATCTCATAGACCCACTGACGTCCGTACTTATGAGGAGATTCACTTGCCCCCTTACGGGGCTCGGAATGAGGCACCCCTTGTCGCCCCTTTCAGGGGAGATGTCACGAACGCAGTGAGTGACAGAGGATCTTGTCGCCCCTTTCAGGGGAGATGTCACGAACGCAGTGAGTGACAGAGGGGTTTCAAAACCCCTTTCCCCTCACTACGTTCGGGGACTTCCCCTAAAAGGGGCAGCGAGAACCCTATCCCCCGCTGCGCGGGTACTTCCCCTAAGAGGGGAAGCAAGAGGGGACACCCTTAGCGCCCCTCATAGGGGAGCTGTCACGCTGCCCTTGCGTGACTGAGGGATTGTCATTTACCGCGTCATCCTGAGCCGAAACGGCTATACGGAGTCCGAAGCGCAATTTCCGAAGGATCCCGAAGAACGGAGTCCGAACTCTCATCTACGGGATTCTTCCCCCTCGACTACGCTCGGGGTCAGAATGACGCGCGGGGACATTATTCTTGCCTTCCCCTTGAGGGGAAGGTGGATCGCCGCTCTGCGGACTCCTCATCACATCAAAAAAAGTCCGTCGGGAAACCCGACGGACTTTGTACTTAAAGCGTTACGCGATGGGCGCAAGTACGGATTGATAATAAACAGAGAGAGAATCCAAGTATTGTAAGCCGCCCGAGCCATAGCAAAGCTCGACATGGACGCCTTCATTAGAATCCCAAGCAAAGCCCCGCAAAGATATCGTGCAAACATACATTACGTTATTGTAGAAGATGACGGTGTTTGACGACGAGCCGGAGATAAGAGTCGTGGCGGGTCTTTCCGAAGTTGCATTTTTAATCGCCGAAAGGGAAAGGGAGCCGGTCGCGTTCTCGAGAGGGAGGAAGTTATCTCCACTCTTGATCTTAAAGTCCGGAATGGAAATCGTGGCGGAGACTTTGTCTTCCGTTACGGTCAGCTCGTAAGTTACCGGAACCGTGATATCCACAAAATCTTTCATTGTTCCCGTGGCAAGGTGAAACGTGTAGGTATCATTATAGGTGAAATGAGATTCCTCAAACACGTTCGTATTTTGTTCGTCCGTCTTGTATTTGAGTCCGTTGAGAGAGGCGAGCGAAACATTGTTCACAAGTTTGACGGATGCGCTGCCGGACGCGGTGATCTCCGTGGTCGAGGTGGAAGTAACAACGTCCCCCGAGGTGCTCTCATGGTAGTGCTCTGTCGTGGCGGTCATGTTCAGACCGGCAACGGCGACGTCGATTCCCGTGAATTTCTTCGACGAATCGAAGAGAAGGGAGACCGCGACCTTATCGACCGAACCCGTTCCTTTGCCGCCTGCGATCAGACCTGTGATCGTGCCGACGAGATCGTTTTTAAGGCTTGTGACGATCGCCTTGACCATACCGATCGTGCCGTTGATATCGTCATCGGCGACCTCCGTCCCCGCCGCGAGTTTGACAATGTCTCTCACGGTGAGCTCGCCGAAGCACGTTGCAGTAGTGGGGAACTCCATATTCTCAACGAACATAGCATAGAACGTCTTATCGTTCACAACGTTCTTGAGATAATCGAAGAGGGACTGGCTCCCGGGAGCGGGAAGCATCTTCGTCATTGCCTGATAGACTTCCGCACCCGCCTGCGATTGAGCCACAGTGAAGAAATCCTGCGCCGAGATACCTTTCAAAAGGGTGGACAGAACGCCGGAGATATAGGAATTTGCGATGACGTCGTTCACCTTCGTATCGGGGGACGCCTTTTCGAGTACGCTGTTGACGCCGTCCACAATGGCGTTTGCGGATTTGACGAGATCGAAATCAATGGAATACCCGCCCGAAACGCTCTTCAATTCGCAGCCGACCACCTCGGCAAGGTTGCCGACGAGCTTGATCGCCGTGGAGAAGTAAGGAAGGCTGGCAAGTTGTCCGCCGGTCACGGCTTGCGCCGAAGTCGGTTGCGCATAGTCGTAATCGGATTGGGATCCCACTCTGTTGCGTTCGAAGCCAAGCGTGTCGGACGAGCGGTAAACGTTGAGAAGTCCGTCGAGATCGCCGGCTTCCACGCCCACGGAATCCCAATCGCCATCCGTCGTGTAGGCATATCCGTCGCGCATGAGAACCACCGCGTACATGTTGCCTTCCAAGACGGAATCGACGCTCGCTACGAGATCGAGCGCGGGATTTGTGAGATCGGAAAGATCCGCCTTTGCGCTCACGGTCTCCTTTCCGCCGAATTCCGTATCCCCGTCCGTCTTGATGGAAATGTCTACATTTGCGTCCAACGTGAGATAGCTGATATCCGCGTTGGCGATGTTGGTGAGAAGTTCGGTTTTCGTGTCGGACCCGGCGGGGGGATTGTTGTTATTCCCGTTGTTGTTGCCGCTGTTGTCATCGTTGTTCTTGCCGGAATCGCAGCCCGCGAATCCGACGCAGGTGCCCACCGCCATGGCAGCGGCAAGGGCAAGGCTCAAAAATTTTTTCATAAATACCTCCAAATGTTTCCCCGTATTCAGGTGTAATTATTATATACCTACAAATTATATCTTGTCAAATGAAAATTGATTTCGGTTCAAAATTTTTTTATTGGAAGATAATGTATGCTCGCGCGGTTTTCGCAAATTTCTTTATGTTTTAGTGCCCTGCGAGCGGCATATCAAGGTCAAAGAAATTTGCGAGGGGTTAAGATGTTTGCCTTGTAAAAGCGATTCGGCCGTCCCTGTTCTGTTTCACAGGAACATTAAGGCTCCCGTAGGGTGCCAAATAGGGGCGTGCCGCGGCGGGAAACCCGCCTCGCGCAGTAATTTGGAAGCATGCCCACCTCAGTCACCTACGGTGACAGCTCCTCCCAAGGAGGAGCCATGAAGTCCCCTCCGTGCGGGCGAGCCCTGCCCCCTCCTAAGGAGGGGGGTAGGGGGGTGGGCAAAGACCTGCCCCGTTTACGGGGTGGAACGCTCGACCTTATTTTGAAAAAACATGTATAAAGCGGCGGCGGGGCGTCAACAATTTACGCAAAAGGAGGCCGTCTATGGGAGCGTTCGTACAGTCTGTCAAGACAATGTGCATTACTCTTCTCGCCGTGGCGTGCGGCGTATTTTCCCTGATCCTCGCGCATTCCCCCGTGTTCGGGATGGGGAAGTCTTACGAACTGTATCTCGCTCCCGCCTCCTCCCTTTCCCCCCTCCCCACGCAGGATCCTCTTACGGACAAGCTCCTCGCGGGGAAAACGGCGGGGGAAAGCGTCCGCTACGACGGGCAGTGCGCGGAGGAGCTCATCGCGCATTTCAGGGCGGAGCTGCTCTTCGAAGAAGAAGCGTGCGGGGTCGTCAATTACTATCTGTATTCCCCCATGCTCGGGAAAGGGGTGGAACTCTACGGGAAAGAAGTCAATCTTCATATCGCCGTGAGCGGCAATGAAACGGCGGCGGGGACTCCGCTCATCTTCGGCGGATATTGATTTTCGATTCAATGTATAAAGCCGCCGCGGGCGGGCAAAAATCAACATACATAAATTTGCGGAGGATCATATTATGGAACAAGAAAATGCAAAACCGAAGAGAAAATGGCTCTACTATATCATCCTTGCCGTCTGCGTGCTTTTGCTTGTGGCGGCGACCGTGCTCACCGTCTATTTCGTAACGAACAACGGGAGCGAAACGCTTGAAGCTCCACCCGCGGACGACGGAAACGAGCCGAGCGGCAACCTTCCCTCTACGGGCGGCGAAGAGGAACCGGGCGAGCCCTCGGGCGGAGAGGACGCCGTGAGGTTCGTAAGTCCCGTCGAGAACGCAAGTTATACGGTGGAGTACAATGTTATCTACGTCAACGAGACGCTCGGCTGGATCTACCGTCACAAGGCGATCGACTTCGACGCAAAGGCGGGGACGGAAGTCGTGTGCATGGCGGACGGCAAGATCGAGAGTATCTCCTATTGCGAAGAGACGGGCAATGTCGTCATCGTCGACCATGGGGACGACTTAAAGACGGTGTACCGCTTTGTGGAGCCCGACAGCACGCTCAAAGAGGGAGCTTCGGTCAAGAAAGGACAGAGACTCGGCGAAGTGGCGGCGGCTTACGGCATCGAACACAAGGACGGCGAGCATTTGCACCTCGAGATCCAGCTGCACGGCGACAATGTGGATCCCACTGCTTACCTCGACGGGGAATATAACGAAAAGTAAGAAAATTCGGCGGCGCTCCACCGCCGTTTTTTCATGTTCGAAGGGGGAGCCGAGGGGTAGGCGCGTCATTCTGAACGAATGTGAAGAATCCCGAGGAACGGAGTCCGAACTTCCATCTTCGAGATCCTTCACCCCCTACGGGGGTTCAGGATGACGCGGTTCCTCCCAAGCCTTCCCCAAGAGCCAAAAACCGCCTGCCCCCTTCAAAGGGGGCAGCTGCATTTCAAAAAGCACGTCGGAGCAGGGCTCCGACGTGCCGCAGAAATTATTCCGCATTGATCTTTTGGACGGCATGGATGCGCAGGTCAAACTGGACAAACTTGCCCTCCGCTTTATTGTTGTTTCCGTTGTCGACAAATTCAAGTTTAACGGTGAAGGTCTCCGTGCCGCCCACTTCGACGGTACCGAGCCCATACTCGTCCTCGCCCAGCGTGAGGCCGTCCTTGATGAACGTCTCGCGCTTGACATTCTTTTCTGTCTCTACCGTAAGTTTCAGCATGGACGCAAAGGTCTCATCGCTCACGATCGAATTGAAATATACCTCTACATAGTAGTAGAAAGCTACATTTCCGTTGTTTTTGATGGCCATATCGACGGTGAAACTGCTCCCGGGGGCCACCAATTCATCCGCACTGACGTCGAAGATATTATCGGAAGTATCCGCAGTAAAATCCTTGTCGGCGTCATCGACCGTGGTTTCGAGATACCCACTGCTTCCGAGTGTTACCGTGGTCAATTTTTGCCGCACAAGAGCGGCTGTCAGCGTTCCTGCCGCGAGATGGTTTCGCGTGGAGATCGTTTCGTCGTAGAGGGCGTAAGTCCCGCCGACCGCAACCGCAAGGCAACAGAAAATGAGTGCGGTAACGAGTGCAAATATCTTTTTCTTCATGTTATCCCTCCTTAGAGGAGGGTTCTTTGTTTGATGAAAGATGCGCTTCCCTTTTTCCGTATATACAGCAATATGGCCGCCGCAGCGATGGCGCATACTGTGATGAAAAAGGGCGGTTCACGCAAAATACAGATGAGGACGCCGAGCGCGTGACTGCAATAGACGACTTTGCCGATGATACGGCTTTCGCTGTCCGCGTCGGCCGTGTCTATCACCTGCGTGCCCGCAAGGTTTCCGCTGTCGCCGCGCAGAGTGATCCTGTAACCTTCGCCGCTATGCCCGATCTCCTGTACTCTGTGCGTAATGATGATACTTTCACCGGCGGAACGGTAGGAAAAGGTCAACACATCTCCGACTTGAAGCTGACGGTAGAACTCCTGTCTTTCATCCTCACGGTCGGGCATGAGTTCTATGACGATCAGACTTTGTACGGGGATGTCTTTGATATCTTCTCCGTCTACGTTGACGTTCGGATCATGCTCCATCGACGAGGACATGACGATCCGTGCCCCGTAGCCGAACAGACTGTCGCCGATAAGAAGCTGCAATGCCAAAACAGCACCCGCCGCAGCAAGTGCCAAAGTGGCAAAAATGATCATGTGAATGACTTTTCGGACACCTGCGTGCCCGTCTTTTGTTTTTCCCATTGTTTACGGATCCTCTTCTCGCTACCCCCCTCCAACATAATTCTATGCACCTTGCTTCCCGGAAGGATACTCTTCGGAAACGCGGTAGCCCCGCTGTCCCTTTTAGCGGGCTTCCTTGCTGCCCCTTTCAGGGGAAGTACCCGCGTAGCACCCCCTTGCTTCCCCTCATAGGGGAAGTACCCGCGTAGCGGGGGATAGGGTTTCGGAAACCCCTCTGTCACTCGCAAGCTCGTGACATCTCCCCTAAAAGGGGCGACAAGATCCTCTGTCACTCGCAAGCTCGTGACATCTCAGGCGGAAAAAGGCTTCAAAAATAGAATGGTCGCCTTTTCCCGCCATCCCCAAGGAAGGACCCTATAAGGGGCGACAAGGTTTTCTCTCCGTTCCTTGCGGGACAGTCTCCCAGAGGGGCGCAAACAATAGAAGTGCGCGCGGGGATCGAACCCGTGGGTTCGCTCCCCTTGCCGGGGCATAAAAAATCCCCTGACAGCTGTGCACCCGGCGGGGATACTTCGTCGCTGGCGCTCCTCGTGCCGCCCTTGGTAGCACAATAGAAGTGCGGGCGGGGCGAACCGTGGGTTCGCTCCCCTTGCCGGGGCATAAAAAATCCCCTGACAGCTGTGCACCCGGCGGGGATACTTCGTCGCTGGCGCTCCTCGTGCCGCCCTTGGTAGCACAATAGAAGTGCGGGCGGGGCGAACCGTGGGTTCGCTCCCCTTGCCGGGGCATAAAAAATCCCCTGACAGCTGTGCACCCGGCGGGGATACTTCGTCGCTGACGCTCCTCGTGCCGAGCTTCGACAACAAAAAGAACGTGCGCGCGGGGCGAACCGTGGGTTCGCTCCCCTTGGGATTGATCAAAAAGTCCCTCGGGGCAGTTTGCCCGAGGGACTTTTTGGTGCACCCGGCGGGGATCGAACCCACAACCTTCGGCGTCGGAGGCCGACACGCTATCCAATTGCGCTACGAGTGCATGTTTTTGATATAAAACGCAACTTTTCTGTATTATAGCACATCTTTGAGAAAAATGCTTTATATTTTCGTCGGTTTGTGATAAAATAAGAAAAAAATTTCGGGGGAGGCGGATATGTCGCAAAAAACCGTCGTCATCGGAATGAGCGGAGGGGTAGACAGCTCTGTCGCCGCGCTCCTTCTCAAAGAACAGGGCTACCGCGTCGTGGGGCTCTTTATGCGGAATTGGGAAGAGACGGACGAGAACGGCGCCTGTTCCGCGGAAGAGGACTTCGAGGACGTCAAGCGCGTCTGCGCCCTTCTCGATATCCCGTACTATTCCGTGAATTTCGCAAAGGAGTACATGGAGAAGGTCTTTTCCTACTTTCTCGCCGAATACAGGGCGGGCAGGACGCCCAACCCCGATGTTCTATGCAACCGCGAGATCAAGTTCGGCCCCTTCAAGGAGTATGCCAAAGATCTCGGCGCGGATTTGATCGCCACGGGGCACTACTGCGGGATCTCCCATGAAAAGGGCGTGCACCGCCTTCTCAAAGCCGCCGACAGGAATAAGGATCAGACCTATTTTCTCAACCAACTGTCGCAGGAACAGCTCTGCGGCGTGCTCTTTCCGCTTGCCGCCCTCCAAAAGGAAGAGGTGCGCCGCATTGCGGAGGAAAACGGGCTTGCGACGGCGAAAAAGAAGGATTCTACGGGCATTTGCTTCATCGGCGAGCGCAACTTCCGCAAGTTTTTGCAGGAATATCTTCCCGCACAGCCGGGGAAGATCCTCTCTTTGGAGGGAGAGGAAGTCGGAACGCACATCGGGCTCATGTACTACACCCTCGGGCAGCGGCGCGGGCTCGGGCTCGGCGGCAAAAGGGGAGAGGACGGCAGATGGTTCGTCGCAAAAAAGGACCTTATCAACAATATCCTCTATGTCTCCCACGGTGACGAGAGCCCGCTGTTTTCAGACGGATGCCTTGTCTCGGGCTTCAATTTTATTCCCTATCCGCCGCAGGAAACCGCATTTTCGTGCAGGGCGAAGTTCCGCTACCGCCAGGAAGAGCAGGACGTCCGCGTGCTCCGAACGGGCGAAGATACCCTGAAAATTCTCTTTGCCGAGCCCCAGCGCGCCGTGACGGAAGGGCAGTACGCCGTTCTGTACGACGAGAAACAGTGCCTCGGCGGGGGCGTGATCGAGGGGACGTTCTGACTTTTGCATAAAGCGCCCGCAGGAGAACAGAGCATGACGCAGATCCAAACGATTTTCAGATATTTGAGACCCGTTCCCGAAAAACTTCTCGGGTACGGGTTTGAGGAGGCGGACGGCGTTTTCACCTTCCGCAAAGAGATCCTCGGGGGGCAGTTTCTTCTTGCCGTTTCCGTCGGGAAAGACGGCAGCGTGGAGACGGAGCTTTCGGACATGCTTACGGGGGATCCCTATACGCTGCACCTCGTCGAGGATGCGGCGGGCGCGTTCGTCGGGCAGGTGCGTGCGGAGTACGGGCAAGTACTCGGTGAGATCGCCGACCGCTGCTTCGTGCGGCAAGTCTTTCGCTCCGGAGTTACCCATGCCCTTCTCGCCTACGCCCTTGAAAACTTCGGTGACGAGCCCGAATATCTTTGGGACAAGTTTCCCGATAACGCCGTTCTCCGCAGAAAGGACAACGGGAAGTGGTATGCGGCGATCCTCACCGTGGAGCGGAAAAAGATCGGGCTTGCGGGCGAGGGGAGCGTAGAAGTCGCCGACCTTCGCGCAGATCCCGCCGAGGTGCCGCTCCTTGTGGACAACGTGAAGATCTTCGGCGGCTGGCACATGAACAAGAAGCACTGGATCTCACTTCCGCTCGACGGCTCCGTCCCCCTCGGAGAGATCGTGGAATTTCTCGAAGAGAGCAGGAAAATTGCCGCAAAGCGTTAGTGTATAAAATTTCTTTCACCCGTCAATAACTTCCGTGCAAACGGAGGTTATTTTTTATGAAAAAGATCGTTGCCGTGCTGGTACTTATCATTGCGATCGGTTGTATCGCGCTTGCGGGATTGGGGGAGAAGGATACGGCGCAGACGGAATATCTGCGCATCCATATCCGCGCAAATTCAAATTCGGAGGAAGATCAATCCGTCAAATACAAGGTGCGGGACGCCGTTGTGACCTACCTCACGCCCACGGTGGCGGAGTGCGGGGACAAACAGGCGGCATATGCTGCGGTGGAGAAAAAACTTTCGGCTATCGCGCAGGTCGCGGACGGTGTTCTGCGGGCGAACGGATACGGGTACGGCGTAAGGGCGAGCCTTCGGCAGGAGAAGTTCCCGACCCGCGTCTACGAGGGCGCGACGCTCGAAGCGGGCGTGTACGACGCGCTCATTTTGGAGCTCGGCTCGGGCGAAGGGGATAATTGGTGGTGCGTCGTCTATCCGCCCCTGTGCTTTACGGCGGGAAACGGGAACATCGTCTATAAGAGCAAGATCGTCGAGATCGTCAGAAAGTTTTTCGATTGACGGATCTGCCCGCACATGGCGCAGCGCCTTTTGCGCCGTCAAAAAAATCCCCGCTTGCGCGGGGATCTTGTTTTACTTTCAAAGCGCGGGAGGCGGGGGAGGGGGAAGGGGAATATCGGACGCCTTCCACTGCACCGTCAATTCTTCGCCCGTGAGGATGAGCTGCAACGTCTGACCGTTCAGAGAGATCTCGAGCGTGACCGTATCGCCGTCGCGGGAGAGCGTATACTGCGAACTCTCCGCGTCGCTGCCCTGCACAAAGTAGAGAGGAACTTTGCCGCCCTCCTTCGAAAGGCAGGTGACCGTGCTTCCGTCGTCGAGCGTCTTTTCGCCCTCGAACACAAAGCTGCCGTAATCCACTGCGCACGCCTCTTGTTCGGCGTTGTCGGAGCCGTTGGACAGAAGGATCTTTCCGCCGTCGAGGGTGAGCGTATAGACGACCGTATCGGGAACGGGGAAGCCAACGACGCTGAAAGAAAGCACTTGCTTGCCTTCCGCTACGGAAAGGGCCGCCTCTACATACATTCCGTTGAACGTTACGTCGAAAGAGGGCATGAGGTTGGCGCTGATCGCGGCGGTCTTGACGGCGATGACGTCCTCGCCGAGCGTGTACGTCCCCACAAAGGCGAGCGGGGTGAGGGCGAGTTTGGAGTATTCGGTCTCCCCGCCGTCTTTGGTGAGCGTGACGCCGCCGTCCGTGAAGAGAGCGGAGTAGCTCGTGTCGTTTACGGTAAAGGTTGCGGCGTTCCCGTCAAAGACTGCCGCGGCGGTCACGCCGTCCAGCGTAATATCTCCCGTCCGTTCGAGAACGAGCACGCTCTCGCCCGCATAATATGTGCCGATCAGATCGGAGATGGCGGAATCGGTGTATACCATGTCCATGACCATACCGTAAGAATTGTCGTAAATGTAGGCGTAGAGATACAGTTCGCCGTACGGATTGAAGGCGATGACGAATGCGTCGCGGCCATTGAGGTCAACGAAGTGTTCGAGATAATAATCGTATTGTACTTCTTTGACCGCGCTGTCCGAATCCGAAACGTCCGTCGTCGAGATGGTGAATACGCCGTTCTCGTCGAGGGAGAAAGTCTCGTCATAGTATTCGCCGTGATAGGTGTAAGAGGAACCCTTTGCGCTCTCATAGGCTTCTTCGAGAACGTAGGACTCGTAGCTCTCCTCCTCCGTGACGTACGAATATATCGACGCGGCCAGACCGTAGCCGCTGGGCTCGATCATACAATAGAAGAGATCCTCATCCGTCTCCCCGAGAAAGCTGATCGCGGGAATGATATAATCGCCGAGATAATCGAAATCCCAGAAAAATTCATATTCTTCCCCGTTATAAATGATCTTTTTGATCTCCTGCGAAAAGTCGAAGGAAATGGTCTTTTCGGACGCGCCGCCCGTCGTATAGTTCCCCGAGAACGTCTCTTCCAATTCCGCGACGGCGGAAGTCGTATAATACGTCGAATAAATACCGTATTCGCCGTTATCCATATAGAGCGTGCAATATGTATCGGGACCGAGATAGGCAAGGAACTGCTCCGTGGGCGTGTAACCGTCCTGGAACGGATAGGAGAAAAGGAGCGCGAGAGACTGTACATCCTCTTCGATGTAGACGAACCACGCCGTGACCGAATCCGTCAAACCGTCGTCGTAGCGCGAGATCGTCACCGTCTGGTCGGGATCGACGGTAAGAAGTTCGAAATTGTCCGTCATTTCCACGAAGAAATACTCGCGCGCGGAACCGAGGATGAGGTAATCCCCCTCGACTTTGCCGTTCAGATCGTATTCAAAATACATCGCAACATCGGTGCCGAGCTCCTCGAAGGTGACCGAGCCGAGCAGCGAGCAAGTAAAGCTGTATACGACGCCGCTCCCGTTCAGTCCGACGTTGAGAGGGACGGTCTCGGAAGCGCCGTCCTTTTCCACCGTGATCTCGCTGTCGTTTTCCGCGGAGAACTTGATCAACCCGTCCGAGCTGTACCAATCCTGCGCGATGAAATCGGGCGAATAGGGAAGCAGCGCCGTCTTTCCTTCGCCGACGAGATAGACGTCCGCGCCGCAAAGCTGCACAAGATACTCCGTCTCTCCGTCCGTAAAGGCATATCCCGCGCCCTGCTCCGTCGCTTTCAGCTCGGAGGGGAAGGTCTCTCCCCCGAAGGTCACCGAACTGCCGTCCGACGACAGTTTTCCTTTCCCGGAAAGAAAATCTCCCGCAATGTCAAAGGAATAGGGAATGAGATCGTACACGCCGCCGTATCCGTCGTCCACGGTAAAGGACTCCGCCGTATATGTCAGAGTATAATAGGGGAAATCGTAGGCGTACGCGGAAAACGCGATCGTAACGGATCCGTCCGCCAAAGAGAAGGCGGTCGTGCCTTCGCCGACGGTCATTTCCTCGCCCGCCACATAAGTGCCCCAATCAAAACTGCCGTTTGCGTTCAGCGACGGATCGACAGTGTAATACATGTATGAATATTCGCTGTCCTCTTTCCATGCGCCCGCAAGCGGTTCGGGTACAACCTGGAAGCTCTCAACGGGCTCCGCGTCCTCTCCATAGAGGCCGAGCGTGCCGTCTGCGGTCAGCTTGAGGGTATATTGTGTGCCGTCCATCTCAACGAAGATCTCCGTGTCCGCGCCTTCCCCCGTGATGCTCTTGACGGAGAACGCGTCCGCGCCGCTATAAGAGCCCGCCCCGAGATCGAGCACGCCGTTTTCATTCACCCATTTGCGGCCGAATGCGCCGACGTCCACGGGCTCCGCGGGTTTGCCGCCCTGTTCGCCGCCTTGTTCGCCGCCTTGCTCACCGCCCTGCCCGCCGCCTTGTTCGCCGCCCTGCTCGCCGCCTTGCTCACCGCCCTGCTCGCCGCCTTGCTCGCCGCCCTGCTCGCCGCCTTGCTCGCCGCCCTGCTCGCCGCCTTGTTCGCCGCCTTGCTCGCCGCCTTGCTCGCCGCCCTGCTCGCCGCCTTGCTCGCCGCCCTGTTCGCCGCCTTGCTCGCCGCCTTGCTCGCCGGAAGGCGTTTGTTGTCCGCTGCCTTCATCATCCGCAACGGGGGACTCGCTGCACGCCGCAACGCCCAGACTGAGGCTCCCGGCAAGAAGCAGCAACAGCAATGCTTTTCCGAATTTTTTCATATGGTACCTCCTGTGAATGGGGTATATTATAATGATTTTATGCATATATGTCAACAAAAAATGCGGTATTTTTCAAAAATAAACACGAAAAACTGATAAAAGTGTAAATTAAAATGATTTATAAAAATAATATTCACGGTTGATCCATTTTCGGAAGAAAAATGTTCTTGCCTTATCTTGCGGTTTATGATACAATAAGAAACGTTTTTCGGGAGGCATTATGGAAATCGCGGCAACGATTGCAAAGGAACTCAACGTCAACGAACAGCATGTCAAAAACGTGATAACGCTCTTGGACGAGGGGAATACCGTCCCCTTCATCGCCCGCTACCGCAAGGAAATGCACAATGCGATGGACGACCAGCTCATCCGCACCCTATCGGACAGGCTGGAATACTTGCGGGGGCTGGAACAGCGCAGGGCGGATATTAAAAAGATCGTCTCGGAGCGGGGACAGCTCACGGAAGAGCTCGCCGCACAGATCGACGCCGCCGCGACGATGGCGGAGCTGGAAGATCTGTACCGTCCCTATAAACAGAAGCGGCGCACGCGCGCGACGGTCGCGCGGGAGAAGGGGCTCGCCCCCCTTGCCGAGCTCTTGTACGAGCAGGAGCCCGACTGTCCCGTTCCGCTCTCTGCGGCGGAGGGGTTTGTCGATCCCGAAAAGGGGGTAAATACCCCCGAAGAGGCGCTCGCGGGGGCGGGCGACATCATCGCCGAATGGATCTCGGATGACGCCGCGATCCGCAAATTTCTGCGTGATTTCTATATGAAATACGCCGCGATCGCGTCGGTTTCCGCCAAAAAGAACCCCGAGG
The DNA here is from genome assembly GCA_947626105.1 of uncultured Clostridia bacterium. Lineage (GTDB taxonomy): Bacteria > Bacillota > Clostridia > Christensenellales > Borkfalkiaceae > Gallimonas. The sequence continues at coordinate 28,742 of CANQQY010000004.1, forward strand.
ATACCGTCTACCGAAATTATTACGATTTCAATTCTCCCGTCGCCAAGGTGGCGGGGCACCAGATCCTTGCCATGAACCGCGGCGAAAAGGAAGAGATCCTCAAAGTCGGGATCGAGATCAACCGCGAAATGGTTGTGGAGCTCATCTCCCGCCGCACCGTCAAGAAGCCGCTCTGCGCCTCCTCCGCCTTTATCAGGGAGTGTACGGCGGACGCTTACGACCGTCTCATCGCCCCCGCGCTCGAAAGAGAAGTGCGCGGCGCGCTCACGGAGAGCGCCGCGGAGGGCGCCATCGGGCAGTTTGCGCTCAATCTCCGTCCTCTTCTCATGCAGCCGCCCGTCAAGGGGTTTGTGACGATGGGGCTCGACCCCGGATACCGCATGGGCTGTAAGGTCGCCGTCGTGGACGGCACGGGCAAGGTGCTCGATACGGCGGTCGTCTATCCCACATACGGGGAGAGGCAGAAGCAGGAGTGCATCCAAAAGCTCGCCGCCCTCATCAGAAAGGACAAAGTGTCGCACATCGCGATCGGAAACGGCACGGCGAGCCGCGAGACAGAGCAAATGACGGTGGAGCTCATCTCCTCCCTCGGTAGGGACGCGGGCGTGAGCTATGCGATCGTCAACGAGGCGGGGGCGTCCGTCTATTCCGCTTCCAAACTCGCGGCGGAGGAGTTCCCCGAATATGACGTCAATCTTCGCTCGGCGGTCTCCATCGCAAGGCGGTTGCAGGATCCCCTCGCCGAACTCGTCAAAATCGACCCCAAGTCCATCGGCGTGGGGCAGTATCAGCACGATATGCCCGAAAAACGGCTGTCGCAGGCGCTCGACGGCGTTGTCGAGGACTGCGTGAACGCGGTCGGCGTAGACGTCAACACGGCTTCCGCGCCCCTTCTTGCGCGCGTGGCGGGCTTGAACGCGGGCGTCGCGGGCAATATCGTCAAATATCGCGAGGAAAACGGGGCGTTCAAGTCCCGCAAACAGCTCTTAAAGGTCAAGGGGCTCGGCGCGAAGGCATTTGAGCAGTGCGCGGGCTTTTTGCGCGTTCCCGAGAGCGGGGACGTCCTCGACAATACGGCGGTCCACCCCGAGAGCTACGAGGCTGCCGAGCGGCTTCTGACGATCTGCGGCTATACCATGTCCGAGGTGAAGGCGCGGGAAATCGGCCGTCTGCGCGAAAGAGTGAAGGCGTACGGAGAGGAAAAGGCGGCGGCGGAATGCGGGATCGGCGTGCCGACGATGCGCGACGTCGTGACCGAGCTCATGAAGCCGGGGCGGGATCCCCGCGAAGAGCTCCCCGCGCCCGTTTTAAGGACGGACGTGCTCGGGATCAAGGATCTCAAAAAGGGCATGGAGCTCAAAGGGACGGTGCGCAACGTGATTGATTTCGGCGCGTTTGTGGACATCGGCGTGCATCAGGACGGGCTCATGCATATCTCGAAGATCTCCGATAAATTTATCCGCCACCCGTCGGAAGTGCTTTCCGTCGGGGACGTCGTCACCGTCTGGGTGCTCGAGGCGGACGAACAAAAGGGGCGCATCTCCCTCACGATGCGCCGCCCGAAGTAAGGTAGTAGAAAATTTGAGTTCTTGCCCACCACTTGAGGGGTGGGTGGCACGGCGTAAGCCGTGACGGAAGGGGTGTCGTTCCCGGCGCGCCTGTCCCCTTGGCTCCTCCCAAGGAGGAGCTGTCACCGCAGGTGACTGAGGTGGGCATCTCGGCGCCCCTTCCAGGGGAGCTGTCACGAACGTAGTGAGTGACTGAGGGGTTTCGAACCCCCTTTTCCCTAAAAGGGGCAGCGAGGGAGCAGCCCTCATCCCGAGGCGAAGCCGAGCGGATCTCATAGACCCACGGGCGTCCGTACTTACGAGGAGATTCACTCGCCCCTTGCGTGGCTCGGAATGAGGGACCCCAAGTCCTACCCCTTTGGGAGGCTCCGCCGTAGGCGGTGGTGGGGGGGATCTGCCCCCTTTGAAGGGGTGGAGCAACTCGTTCTGCCAAAGATTGATAATCTTTGGCGCGTTGCGACATGACCGCCCCGCCCGCACGTTCTTTTGTGCACTAAGGGCGGCACGAGCGGCTTTGCCGCGAAGTTAGGCGGGTCTCTATCCGCGTGAGAGAGGTGGCGCGCGAAGCGCGACAGGTGGGGGTTGCCTTGTCGCCCCTTCCAGGGGAGATGTCACGAGCTTGCGAGTGACAGAGGGGTTTCCAAAACCCCTTTGGCTCGCTTTGTTCGCCACTTCCCCTAAAAGGGGCAGCGAGAGGGTCGTCCGAGCCCTTGTAATAATCAGGTCTATGCCCGAAACTGAAAATCCACCTGCTGTCGGCAGGTGGATCATTATTTTATTGTGCAGCTCCCTTTTAATAAAACCCCTTCCCAAATGGCCGAAAAATTTTGCTTGCCACTGTCGGCGGAATGTGCTATAATCCCCGTATGAAGGTCTGGGCGATCAGCGATCTGCATCTTTCGGGGCTCTCGAATAAGCCGATGGACGTATTCGGTCCCGATTGGGAGGGGCATTTCGAAAAAATTCAAGCCGATTGGCGGGAAAAGGTCGGCGGGGACGATATCGTTCTCATCGGCGGGGACACCTCGTGGGGCATGAAGCTTAACGAGGGCATGTACGATGTAAATTCTCTCGCCGCGCTCCCCGGTAGAAAGGTGTTCGTCCGCGGCAATCACGATTATTGGTGGAACGGCATCACAAAGCTCCGTGCGCTCCGCCCCGACCCCGATTTTTATTTCCTGCAAAACGACTGCGTGAAGTTCGAAAACGTCGTCATCGCGGGCTCCCGCGGCTGGACATGCCCCGGCAGCGCCGATTTTACCGAACACGACATGACGCTCTACAAGCGGGAAGCGGAGCGCTTCCGCCTCGCCTTCCAGGAAGTGAAGAAGGTGCGCGGGGAGGATGATATCCTCATCGTTCTCATTCACTTCCCGCCCATGGGGCTCAAAAAAGAGGATACGCTCTTTACGGAGCTGTTCAAAGAAAACGGCGTACAAAAAGTTGTGTTCGGGCATTTGCACGGAAGCGTGTATTTTCCGCTCAAGACGGAAAAGGACGGCGTCGAATACTTTTTGACCTCGTGCGACAAGACCCGTTTCTCCCTCACGCGGATTTTATGAAAAAAGATCAGGCTCCCCCAAGGGGGAGTTTTTGCATATTTGTCCCATGCGGCTCATACGCTATCCGTATGGAACAGTACGCCCGTCCGCTTCAGGCGGTGCTCCGCGAGATCGGGAGCTCCGAAGAGGGTTTGCGCCTCGAAGAAGCGGCAAAGAGATTGCAGGAAAACGGAAAAAATGTCTTGAAAGAGGGGAAAAAGAAGAGCAAACTCGCCCTCTTTTTTGCACAATTCAAAGATCTCATGACCCTGATCCTCATCGCCGCGGCGTGTCTTTCGGGGGCGCTCGCATATCTGACGGGGGATACGGGCGAGGTCGTCGATACGGCGATTTTGCTCTTCATCATTCTGCTCAACGCCCTTGTGGGATTTTTGCAGCAATACCGCGCGGACGCGGCGATCGAGCATCTCAAAGCGCTGTCGGGAAGCGTCGCAAAGGTCGTGCGGGAGGGGAAACTCCTCATGATCGACGCGGAAGAGCTCGTCGTCGGGGACGTCATCGAACTTTCGGAGGGAGACCGCGTGCCCGCGGACTCTCGGATCCTCTCCTCGGACGACTTCCGCGTGGACGAATCCGCGCTGACGGGAGAGAGCCTTCCCGTCAAAAAATACGACTGCGTTGTGGGCTCTTCCGTCCTCTCCGCCCGCAAGAATACGGCGCATATGGGGACGTTTTGCGTGCGCGGCAACGCGCGCTGCGTCGTCGTCGCGACGGGCATGGACACGGAGATGGGCAGGATCGCCGATCTGCTTGAAAACAGCGCTCCCGCGCCGACCCCGCTCGACAAGACGGTGACTAAGCTCGGGAAGATCGTCACCGCCTCGGTCTTTGCGGTGGCCGCCGTCCTCTTCCTTGCGGGTATGCTCGCGGGGAGGGTCTCCTTCTTGCAGAACGTGATGAACGCCGTGGCGATCGCCGTCGCCGCGATCCCCGAGGGCATGGGGGCGGTCGTGACCGTGATCCTCGCCATGGGAGTGAGGCGGATGGCTTCCGCCCGCGCCGTCGTGAGAAAGCTCTCCGCGGTGGAGACGCTCGGGAGCTGTTCCGTCATCTGTTCGGACAAGACGGGAACGCTCACAAAGAATAAAATGACCGTCGAGGAGATCGCAACGGACTGCTCCTCGGCGGATCGAGCGTATGCGGGGACGGAAGGGCAGAAGCGGCTTCTTGCCTGCATGCGCGCCTGCCATACCGTCAAGGGGACGGCGGGAAATTATACGGGAGACCCTACCGAGATCGCGCTCGTGGAGTACGCCGACCGTTTCGGAACCCCCGACACGGGGGAGAGGATCGGCGTCACGCCCTTCACCTCCGAGCGCAGAATGATGAGCGTTCTCATAAAAAAAGAGGGCGAAACCCGTCTCTATGCCAAAGGCGGGGCGGAGACGATCCTGAAAAAATGCGATAAGATCCTGACGCCTCAGGGCGTTCGTCCGCTCACGGAAGAGGACGGAAAGCGGATCGCGTCGCGGGAGCGGGAATTTTCCTCCCGCGCCATGCGGGTTCTCGCCTTTGCGGAGGGCGAGCGCGAGGAGAACGGGCTCCTCTTTTTGGGACTTGCCGCCATGCTCGACCCGCCCAAGGAAGGGGCGAAGGAGGCGGTCGCGGCATGCAAGCGGGCGGGCGTTAAGACGGTGATGATCACGGGGGATTCCCCCGAAACGGCGTTTGCGATCGCTTCCCGCCTCGGGATCGCCGAACGAAGGAGCGAGGTCGTCACGGGAGAGGAAATGGACGCGCTCGGCGAGCGGTACGCCGCGCAGGCGGGCGGATATTCCGTCTATGCGCGCGTTTCCCCCCGCCACAAGTCGGAGATCGTCCGCGCGCTGCAAAAGCGCGGGGAGACGGTCGCCATGACGGGGGACGGGGTGAACGACGCGCCCGCCCTTCGGGCGGCGGATATCGGCGTCGCGATGGGCTCGGGAACGGACGTCACCAAGAACGCCGCGGACATGGTTATCACGGACGACGATTTTTCCACCATGGTCAGGGCGGTCGGAGAGGGGCGCAACGTCTTTTTCAACATCAAAAAGACGATCTCCTTTTTCCTCTCGACCAACCTCGCCGAAGTCCTGTGCGTGCTCTTTGTCTCCCTTTTCCTGTGGAAATACGATTTCCTCACTTCCACGCAGCTCCTGTGGATCAACCTTATCACCGATTCCCTGCCCGTGCTTGCGCTCGGCGTGGAAAAAACGGAGGGCGCCATGTCCGGACCCCCCGTTTCAGATAAGCAAATATTCTCCGCGCCATCGCTGCTGCGCATGCTCTTTTTCGGCGTCGTGCAAGCGGGGATCGTCGTCGGGCTCTTTTCCTACGGCGTGCGGCATTGGGGAAACGGCGCGGCGAGTACCGCGGCATTCCTCACAATGTCCCTTCTGGAACTCTTGCACGCCTTCAACGTGCGGGGCGAGGATCTTCCGCTAAGGCTGAAAGATTATTTTTCGAACCGGACGCTCCTCGTTACAGCGGCGGTCGGGATCGTCCTCAACGTCGCGCTCGCGGCGATCCCTCCTCTTGCAAACCTCTTCTCCCTCGTCCCTTTGAGCGGCGTGCAGTGGGTCGCCGTGGTTCTCTGCTCATTCTCCATCCTTCCCGTCGGCGCGCTCTGCCGTCTCGCGGAGCGGGTGAGGATCAGTATGCCGAAAAGGTATAGCCCTCGGCGCGAAAGTGCGCGATGATGCGGGGAAGCGCTTCCGCCGTCGCCGTATGGGGGGCGGAGTCGTGCAAGAGGAGCACGACGGGCGACTTGCCCTTTGCTGTCTGCACCGCGGCTGTAAGCAGCCCCTCCGCGTCTGCATTTTTGAGTTCCTCGTCCCCGCAGACGGCGTTCCAGCTCACGATGCGGTACCCCTTTTTCCGGAGAAGGAGCGCGGCGCTCTCGTGCTTTCCTCCCCCCGGGAAGCGGTAGACGCGGGGCGTGATCCCCGTGACACTGCGGATGCGCTCGGCACAGGCGTCCGCGTCTTTGACGAGCGCCTCGGGCGAGCTGTAAATTTCGCTGTAAACGTGCGTCTCGGAGTGTACGCCGACGGTGTGCCCTTCCCGCACGATGCGGCGCAGGATCTCCTCCCTGCCCGCGATCCGTTCCCCGACGACGAAAAAGGTCGCCTTGACCCTCTCGCGGGCGAGGATATCGAGGATGCGTCCCGTGACGACGGTGCTCGGACCGTCGTCGAAGGTGAGAAAGATCTGCTTTTCCGCCGCATAGGTGAAGGCGGGGACGGCGGTCATGTGCGCGCCGAGACCCGCAAGAAGCATGATCAGCGCAAGAAAAAACACGATGACGGGAACATATCTTCTTTGCATACTTTGAGTTTGCTTAAATTTCCATAAAATATTTACAATTCCGTATCTTTATGGTATAATGCCCGTATGCGCAGGCTCACCGAAGTATACGGAGACCGTTACCATGAATTCTCCGTCCGCAAAGACGCCCTTTCGCGGCGGCTTACGGGGAAGGTGCATTATTTTTCGTCGCCGGGGCGTGCGGAGGTCATCGGCAACCATACCGACCACAATCACGGGAAAGCGATCGTATCCGCGCTTTCCTGCGATATCCTGTGCTGTGCGAAGGCGGGGCAGGACGTCGAGATCTTTTCCGAGGGGCACCGTCCCGTCCACGTCTCGCTCTCCGACCTCTCCCCCAAAAAAGAGGACGCGATGAAGTCCTCCGCGCTCGTAAGAGGGGTGCTCGAAGCGCTCTCAAAGACGGGGCGGATCGGAGGGTTTACCGCCGTCACGACGAGCAATATCTTCCGCGGCGCGGGCGTTTCCTCGTCGGCGGCGTTTGCCGTGCTCGTCGCCGAGATCGAGAACGCATTCTACCGCGACGGCACCCTTTCCCCGCTTGAAAAGGCGGCCGCGGCGCAGTATGCGGAAAACGTCCATTTCATGAAGCCGTGCGGGCTTCTCGACCAGTGCGGCGTCGCCTACGGCGGGCTCAATAAGATCGACTTTGCGTCGCCCGCGTCGCCCGCGGTGGAGCCGCTTCCCGCCCTCGGGGGGTACTGCGTCGTATTGACGAACACGGGCGGATCGCATGCGGGGCTCACATCCCATTATGCCGCGATCAGGCGGGAGATGGGGGACGTCGCGGCATTCTTCGGCAAACAATTTTTGCGCGAAGTTTCGAGCGGCGAACTCTATGACGCCCTTCCGCAGTTGAGAAAGCGGGTCAGCGAGCGGGCTGTTCTGCGCGCGATTCACTTCTTCGAGGAGAACGAGCGGGTGGACGCCGCGGCAAGGGCACTCCGGGACGGCGACGCCGCCGCATTCCTCGGGCAGATCGCCGCAAGCGGGGAGAGCAGTCTGAAACTTTTGCAGAACTGTTTCGTCCCCGGGAGCGTCTCCCAGCCCGTCGTCCTCGCGCTGAAACTTTCGGAAAAGATCCTGAAAAACGGCGCTTCCCGCATGATGGGCGGCGGATTTACGGGCGCCGTGCTGTCCTTTGTGCCCCTCGGCGGGGGAAAGGAGTATATGGATCGCATGGCGGAAGTGTTCGGGCGGGAAAATGTTTTTCTTTCGGAAACGCGTTCCGTCGGAGCGACGGAATTTACGCTATAAAAAATCAATTATCAGGAGAGAGTATGATCAAACAAAGGATGTTCGGAAAGACGCTTGACGGCAGGGAGGTACTCGCCTTCACGCTCGAAAGCGGCGCATGCAAAGCGACGATCTTGAATTACGGCGGCATTTTGCAGAGCCTCATCGTACCCGACAGGAAGGGCAGAGAAGTCGATGTACTTCTCGGTTATCACGATGTTCAAAGTTACGAGCGCAACGGGGGATATCTCGGGGCGCTCATCGGCAGATTCGGCAACCGGATCGGCGGGGGCAGGCTCACCATCGACGGGAGGGAATATTCCCTCTTCTGCAACGACCGCGGCAACCATCTCCACGGCGGGAAGGTCGGCTTCAACCGGAAAATATGGAAGCATGAGATCCTCGGCGACGCATTGAAGCTCACCCTCTTTTCGCCCGACGGGGAGGAAAACTACCCGGGGAATCTCTCCGTCGAGGTCGTCTATACGCTGCAAGACGGGGAACTCAAAATCGTTTACCGCGCAACGTCGGATAAAAAGACGGCGGTCAATCTCACGAATCATGCCTATTTCAATCTCAACGGCGAGTCGGACGGGAGCATTCTCGACAACGTTCTTTTCATCGACAGCGACATGATCGCTCCCACCGATCCCGCAATGATCCCCGAGGGGGGATTCCGTGCGGTGAGGGGGACGCCCTTCGACTTCAATGAAAAGAAGGAGATCGGGCGGGACATCGACGCGGAGGATCTCGACCTCTTGCAGGGAAACGGCTACGACCATTGCTATATCCTGAAAAAGAAGGCGGGAGAGTATGCGTGCTATGCGGAAGCGGAAAGCGCAAAGACGGGGATCCGTATGCGCTGTTATACGGACGCGCCCGCCGTGCAGTTTTATGCGGGGAACGGGCTTCACCAGGAAGGCAAACATTGCTACTACGGCAAGCGCGCGGGATTCTGCCTCGAAACGCAGGCGATCCCCAATAACGTCAATGTGCCCGAATATGCCGCTTTCGGAAGTTCGATCCTCGACGCAGGCCAGCTCTACACCTACACCGCGGCGTACCGCTTCGACTGCGGGGAATAAGATATACGGAATTTGTCCGCACCTTTTCGGGTGCGGATTTTTTTGCAATGCGGCCTTGCTTAGGGAGCCCAAGCCCTACCCCCTACGGGGGGAGGGTGGCACGGCGTAAGCCGTGACGTATGGGGGGATAAGGTAAATGGGGGCAACCCCCACCTGCCGCGCTTCGCGCGGCACCCGCCCCCTTCAAAGGGGGCAGGTCTTGCCCTTGCTTCCCCTTTTAGGGGAAGTACCCGCGCAGCGGGGGATAGGGTTTTGGAAACCCCTCAGTCGCGCCAAGAGCGGCGCGCCAGCTCCCCTAAAAGGTGGCGACAAGGGAACCCCTCAGTCACCTGCGGTGACAGCTCCCCTACGAGGGGCGCCGAGAAAAAACCCACGCGCAGTGCACGTGGGTAATTCTGTTATAAAAAGTCGGTTTTTTCAAACTATGCGGTTTACCATCTTCCGCCGCCGCCGAATCCCCCGGGGCCGCCGTGTCCGCCTCCCGGAGGCATTCCGCCGGGATTCCCCATGCCGCCCGAGGAGCCCACGGTCGTGATCGTTCCGCTCACCGTGAAGGAGCAGAGCTCCGTATCCCCGCCGTAGATCTTATATCCGCTCCCCGCGGTAAGCTCGGGACAGGAGATGATGACCGATTGGAATGCCTTGCGCGTCGTGATCGACGCGATCGTATTTCCTTCGGCGTCCGTGAGAGAGAGGTTCGTGCCCGAAGAAATGGATTGATTCTGCGCGAAGGAGACGACGTTTTGCGCCGAGTTGCTCGCGGGGGTCTCCACCATGCCGAGAGGCCCCACGGCGAAGAGGTATCCGCCGTCTATGAGGATCCCGCCGTCCGCGTCGAGCGCGGCGTTGTCCGCGCGGGTGGGACCGTATACGACGAGCGTCCCGCCCGTCATGCGGATACTGCCGTTGGAATCCACGCCGTCGCCCTCGGCGTCGACGCAGATATTCCCGCCCGAGATGATGAGGTGGCAGTTTTGATTTGCCTGCCCCATGGGGAGCGTCGTCCCGTCCGCCGCATTGAGCCCGTCGTCTACGGAGACGACGTCGACCGTCCCGCCGCTGATTTCCAATTTTGCCGCTTCCAAGCCCTCGTAGCACTTCGTCACGGTGATCTCTCCGCCGCTCACGGTGAGAAGGGACTCCGCATGCACACCGTCGTCGCCCGAGGCAATGTCGAGCGTCCCGCCCGAGATCTCGATCTCGCCGTCCGAGTGGATCGCGTCGTCGTTTGCGTTGACTTTAACCGTCCCGCCTTCGATGCCGATGAAATAGAGGTCGGAGACGATCTCATTTCCATCCGCGCCCCAGTCGATCGCGCCCGCCTTGATCCCCTTGCCGTTTCCGTTGTCCGAGGACTGTTCGGTGATCGTCTGCGGTGCGCCGCCGTTCGTCGTGATATCGATGGAACTATCATTCTTGACGAGGACGAACGTATCCGCCTGAATGCCGTCGTCGCCCGATTTCACCGTCACGGAAGCTCCGTCGATCACCACCCAGCCGCCGTCCTCATAGGAGGGGATGGGCGCGGCGGTGAGGTCGTCGTATGCGTCGATCTCGGCGTGGAGCCCGTCGCCGTCCGCTTCGATCGTAAGGGCCGCCGCGGCGACGGTGATCGCATTTCCCTTGACGGCGTTCTTTGTCGAGTTCACCGTGAGGCTTCCCGTGCCGTTGATCGTAAGATGCCCGTCGCAGGAGACGGCGTTCGTATTCTCTGCGGTCGTCGAGATGCTGTTTTCGCCCGAAAGGGTGATCGTGAGGTCGTAGTCGCTCGTGATGACCTTATCGTCCGCCGAGCTCAAAGTTGCGCCGTCCAGAAAGAGATGGACGCCCTCCGCCTTGATGCTGATCTTGCCCTCGATCGCGCCGCTGACAAGATAATCTCCGCCCTCGGTGATCTTCCCTGCGGCGGTAAGAGGGGTCGCGGCGGTTGAATCGCCGCCCTGCTCCGTCTCGCCCGCCGCGGCGTTTGCGTCCTCCATGGTCTGCGAATCGGAGGCGGTCGGCGGGTTTTCCGCAATGCCGCCTCCCCCGAGATTGTCGCCGGGGTTGGTGAAGGGGGGCGGTGTTTGCTCGCCCTCGGGGTCGGTCTTTCCGCTCGTTCCGCCCGTTCCGCCCGTGAACGTGCAGCCCGCAAGGGCGAGCGCGGCGAGAAGAAGGGGGACGGTCAACAGTTTTTTCATAAATTTTACTCCCATTTGAGGATTTTCTTCATCATACCTGATTTTTTGGAAAAAAACAAGCGGAAATTTTTATTTTTCGGCGATTTCATCTTGATTTTTTCTCCCTCACAAAGCTGTCAAATTTCCCGTGCGGGGCATAGGATAGAGTAACTGTACCCATGAAACACGCACGGAGGATGCACAAATGCAGTGGTTTTTGTCTCTGCCCTCTTGGGAACAGGCGCTTTTTGCCTCTCTCATGCTCTTTTCGCTCACAACGCTCGGCGCGGCGTTCGTTTTCTTTTCCAAGGGAGTGAAGCCCGCCCTTCTCACTCTTCTCACGGGCGCGGCGGCGGGGATCATGATCGCCGCTTCCTTCTTTTCTCTCCTTCTTCCCGCCCTTTCCTACGAGAACGGGATCCCGCCCTATATCACCGTGACGGCGGGATTTTTGCTGGGGGGAGCCTTCATCATCGTGAGCGACGTGCTCCTCGGAAAACGGCAAAAAAAGGTTTCCCGCTTCGGAGACGAGAAGAACGCGCTCTTGTTCCTTGCCGTCACCATGCACAATATCCCCGAGGGCATGGCGGTGGGGGTGGCGTTTGCCGTCGCGGGCGGGGAGCATGCGGCTCTCTCTGCCCTGCTTCTGGCGCTCGGCATCGGGATCCAGAACTTCCCCGAGGGGCTGTGCGTCGCCTTTCCCCTGCGGGCGAAGGGGCTCTCGCGCGGGAAGAGCTTTTTCTTTTCGGCGGCGTCGGGATCGGTGGAGATCCCCGCTTGCGTGTTCGGCGCGCTCGCGGCGGGACTTGTCACGGGACTTCTCCCTTGGGCGCTCGCCTTCTCTGCGGGGGCGATGGTGGCGGTCGTCTGTTCGGAACTTGTACCGGAGTGTTTCGCCCAAAACAAGACGCTCGCGTCTGCGGGGCTCGTGCTCGGCTTTTGCCTCATGATGATCTTGGACGTCGCCCTCGGCTAAAAGGGGCGCCATGTAGTTTCCCTTGCTTCCCCTTGTAGGGGAAGTACCCGCGCAGCGGGGGATAGGGTTTTCGGGAACTAGGCGTTAGGAAACCCCTCAGTCGCGCCAAGGACGGCGCGCCAGCTCCCCTGAGAGGGGAGCCAAGGGTACGGGCTGCGGTGACAGCTCCCCTAAGAGGGGAGCCAAGACATTCTCCACGCAGGAAAAGATCGAAACCATGTAAAAATTTCCTTTTTTGCATAATGTTTTCTGCTTTCGGCCATACTTAAAAGTATGGAACAAGAAATCAAACGGGAAAAAGAGCATTTGCCCGCGAGGAAGATCGGGATCGTCGTGGGGGGATCCTCGGGCATCGGCAGGGAGACCGCTCTGCGGCTTGCGGCGCGGGGATACCGCGTATACAACATCTCCCGCACTCCCTTCAAGGGCGATAGGGTGCAGACGTTTCCTGCGGACGCGGCGCAGGAGGGGGAGATCAAGAGCGCGATCGAGAAGATCGCCGCGGATACGGAAGGGATCGACCTTCTCGTTTACTCGGCGGGCTTCTCCATGGCGGCGCCCCTCGAATATGCCAAGAGCGGAGATTACAGGTACCTCTTCGAGGTGAACTATTTCGGCGCCGTGGAAGCGCTCAAAGCGGCGGCGCCCCTCCTCAAAAAACGGGGCGGCAGGGCGATCCTTGTCGGCTCCCTCGGCGGAGATATGCCCATTCCGTACGACGGGTTCTACTCCTCCTCCAAGGCGGCGCTCGCGATGCTTGCGCGGGAGAGCGATCTGGAACTTAGAAAGCAGGGCGTGCGCGTGAGCGCGTTGCTCCCCGGCGGCACGGCGACGGATTTCACCTATGCAAGGCGTGTATACGGGGAAGAGGACGCCAAATCCTATACTCCCTCCGTGAAAAAGGCGTCGGCGGCGCTTGCGAATATGGAACAGGGGGGCATGAATCCATCCCTCGTCGCGGACGCGATCGTCAAGCTCGCCGTAAAAAGGAATCCGCCCCCCGTCGCCGTTGCGGGCGGGAAAAATACCTTCGCGCGGTTCATGTATAAGCTCCTGCCCGAACGCGTCACCGATTGGTATGTGGCGAGAAGGTTCAACCAAAAGTAAACAGACCGTCTCATAATTTCAGGAATTTATCCCCCTCATAAAATTGACAAGGAGAGGGGGAATTTGTTATACTTTTCGTATGAAAACAGACATTGAGATCGCACAGGAAGCAAAGCTCATGCATATCCGCGACGTCGCGGCAAAGGCGGGGCTCACAGAGGAAGAGATCGAGTACTACGGAAAGTTTAAGGCGAAGATCGGGCTCGGCGTCATGTCCCGCCCGAAAGAGGACGGTAAGCTGATCCTCGTCACCGCCATTACGCCCACTCCCGCAGGCGAGGGAAAGACGACGACGACCATCGGGCTTGCGGACGGGCTCTCCCGCATCGGGAAAAGAGCCGTCGTCGCGCTCCGCGAACCCTCCCTCGGCCCCGTGTTCGGCATCAAGGGGGGCGCCGCGGGCGGCGGATACGCGCAGGTCGTTCCGATGGAAGAGATCAATCTCCATTTTACGGGGGACTTTCACGCGATCGGCGCGGCAAACAATCTTCTCGCCGCCATGATCGACAATCATATCTTTCAGGGCAATGAGCTCAACATCGACCCCGAAAAAATCACATGGCACCGCTGTGTGGACATGAACGACAGGCAGCTCCGCTGTATCGAGGACGGGCTCGGCGGCCCCAAATCGGGCGTGCCGAGGAAAGACGCCTACGACATCACCGTCGCCAGCGAGATCATGGCAATCTTCTGCCTCGCGACCTCTCTTTCCGACCTCAAAGAGCGGCTCTCCCGCATCATCGTCGGGTACACCTACGACGGGAAGCCCGTCACAGCGGGGGAATTGAAGGCGGCGGGCGCGATGACGGCGCTCCTCAAAGACGCTTTGAAGCCCAATCTCGTGCAGACGCTCGAGGGGACGCCCGCCCTTGTCCACGGGGGCCCCTTTGCGAACATCGCGCACGGGTGCAACTCGGTCATCGCAACGAAAACCGCGTTGAAACTCGGCGATTACGTCGTGACGGAAGCGGGATTCGGCGCAGATCTCGGCGCGGAGAAGTTTCTCGACATCAAGTGCCGCTTTGCGGGGCTCAAACCCTCTGCCGCCGTCGTCGTGGCGACGGTGCGCGCGCTCAAAATGCACGGCGGGCTTCCCAAGACGGAGCTTGGGAAAGAGGATCTCGGCGCGCTGGAACGGGGGATCCCCAATCTTTTGCGCCATGTTTCGAATATGAAGAACGTCTACGGCCTCCCCACGGTGGTGGCGGTCAACCGCTTCCCCGCCGATACGGACGCGGAGATCGCGCTCGTCATCGAAAAGTGCAGGGCGCTCGGGGTCAATGTTGTGCTCTCCACCGTCTGGGCGGAGGGCGGCAAGGGCGGCGAGGCGCTCGCGAAAGAAGTCGTAAAGCTGTGCGAAGAGAAGAGCGCGCTTCGCTTCTGCTATGAGACCGATCGGGGTATCAAGGAAAAGATCCTTGCGCTTACCACAAAGATCTACGGGGGAGAGGGCGTCGATTATACGCCCGAGGCGGAAGAGGAGATCGCGCGGCTCGAATCCCTCGGCTTCGGCAAGACGCCCGTCTGCATGGCAAAGACGCAATATTCTTTCTCGGACGACGCGGCAAAACTCGGCGCGCCCGAACATTTCAGGATCACGGTGAGAAACGTCCGTATTTCCGCGGGGGCGGGGTTTGTCGTCGCGCTCACGGGAAATATCATGACGATGCCGGGGCTCCCCAAAGATCCCGCCGCCGCCCATATCGACGTGGACGAGAACGGCAAGATCACGGGATTGTTTTAATTTCAGGGAACCCTTGGCGCCCCTTTTAGGGGAGCCGAGAAGCCCCCTCCCAAGGAGGGGGTAGGGGGTGGGCAATAGTTCCAAATCACGTCACCCTGAGCTTGTCGAAGGGTCACCGCATTATAATAAGGTGATGGTTCGACTACGCTACTTCGCGGGCGATGCCCGTTCGTGCCGCGCTTAGTACAATAGAATGCGCGCGGGGCACCATGACGTAATGAAAACGACACCCCCTCAGTCACCTGTGGTGACAGCTCCCCCTCAAGGGGGCGCCGAGAGTGGCGGAAAAGAGGGGGAGCCGAGAAGAGTATCAAGATCTATGCAAACGGAAACGGAAATTTTACAAGCCGCGGCGCCGCTTCTTTTAAGTTGGTTCCGCGCCAATCAAAGGGATCTGCCGTGGCGGAAAAACAGGACGTTTTACACCTCGCTCGTTGCCGAGATCATGCTCCAACAGACCCGCGTCGAGGCGGTCAAAGAGCGGTACGTCGCTTTTTTGGAGAAATTCCCGACCGAAAAAGAGCTCGCGCTTGCCTCCGAGGACGAGGTGATGAAGGCGTGGGAGCGTCTCGGGTATTACTCCCGCGCGCGGAACCTGCAAAAGGCGGCAAAGACGCTCTTTGAAGAGGGTACCCCTCGGACATGGGTAGGGGTAAGATCGCTTGCGGGAGTCGGAGACTATACCGCGGGCGCGCTCTCGTCCATCGCCTTGGGACTCAAAGAACCCGCCGTGGACGGGAACGTTCTCCGCGTTCTCACCCGCCTTCTTGCGGACGGAAGCGTGATCGACGACGGCGTCAAAAGAAAATTTACACAGCTTCTCCGCGCCGTCTATCCCGACAGCACCGCCGATTTTTGCGAAGGGCTCATGGAGCTCGGCGCGATCGTCTGTGTGCCGAACGGCGCGCCCTTCTGCGAAAAGTGCCCGTGGGCGGGTCTCTGCCGCGCGCATCTTGCGGGCGAAGAGGAACGTTTTCCCGTCCGCGCCGAAAAAAAGGCGCGAAAGGTCGAATATCTCGACGTTTTCGTGCTCATGTGCGACGGAAGATATGCGCTTAAAAAGCGCGGGGCGGGGCTTTTGAGGGGGCTTTGGGAATTTCCGAACCGGGTTGCGGCCACGTCGGGCGGCGCTGACTTGCCTGTCGGCGTTCTCCTTGCGAAAAAGACGGCAAAGCATATCTTTACGCATGTCGAGTGGCGCATGACGGGGTATCTCATCCAAGTGGAAGAAACCACTTCGGACTTCGTATGGGCGACGGCGGAGGAGATCGAAACGCTCTATGCCATTCCGTCGGCGTTTGGGGCGTTCACGGAATGGGTGAAGTAGAGTTCGGCTCCCGCGGACGTGCGGAGATCCAAGATGGCTTTTGCCGCAGTCTCAAATGTTGACAGCGGCGGTTTTTTTTGTTATAATGAGGACGCTATGATCACAAAGGGTAAATTCATTGTTTTCGAGGGGACGGACGGAAGCGGAAAGTCCACGCAGATGCGGCTCCTTTCGAACTATCTTCAAGAGCGCGGCGTTTCATGCTCTCTGACGCACGAGCCCACGACTTCGCCGTTCGGCATGCTTCTCCGCGACTGCATGGGCGGGCGCACCGAAACGAGCGAATACGCGATCGCCGCCATGTTCGCCGCCGACCGCCTCGATCATATCGAAAATCCCGTGAGCGGAATGAAAAAACAGCTCTCGGAGGGCGTCACCGTCCTCTGCGACAGATATTATTTCTCTTCCTTTGCGTATAACGGCGGGATCGTCCCGCTCGGGTGGGTGGAAGAGCTCAACCGTCCCGCGATGGAACTCTTGCGCCCGGATCTTGTCGTCTATCTCGATCTGCCCCCCGAAGAGGGCATGAAGCGGATCGCCATGCGTAGCGAACGGGAGCGGTACGAGACGCTCGAACGCCAGCGCAAAACGCGGGAGAAATACTTCGAAGTATTCGAAAAATATAAAAATCTCGAAAATATCGTGATCGTTGAAAGCGAAAAGGAATTGGAGCAGACGCAGGCGCAGATCCGTGCGGCGGTGGACGCGCTCTTTGGTTTTTGATATGGAAAAAATGCTTATCGTCGGCGAAGTATTGAAGCCGCAGGGGATCCGCGGCGAGATCAAAGTGAAGCCGTTTACGGACAGCCCGGAGGATTTTTACGCCTTCAAACGCGTCTTTTTGGGCGGGGAGGAGTACCGCGTCCTCAAAGCGAGGATGGGCGGAGGGGCGGTCTTTCTCACCCTTCGCGGCGTGCCCGACCGCAACGCCGCAGAACTTCTCCGCGGGAAAGAGATCTCTGTTTTGCGCGAGGACGCGCCCGCGCTCGAAGAGGGCGTCTATTATATCGCGGATCTGCTCGGTTCGGCGGTCGAGACGGAAGCGGGGGAGCATTTGGGCGTCCTTACCGATATCCGCCCCGCGGCGACCGATATTTATACGCTTGAAAAGGACGGCAAGGAGATCCTCTTCCCCGCCGTCGAGGGCGTCATTCTCGGGATCGAGCCCGGCGCAAAGCGCATCGTCGTCGATCCGAAGCGGTTTGGGGAAGTCGCAGTCAAGAATTAGGGGGAGAGAAGATGTCTGTCATTCTCGAATGCGGAAATTTAAGCAAGAGCTACGGCTCTTCCGTCGCGCTCTGCAACGTCAATCTGCGCGTGGAAGCGGGCGGGATCGTCGGGCTTCTCGGGCCGAACGGAAGCGGGAAGTCTACGCTCATCAAGCTCGCCATGGGCATGCTGCAACCGACCGCGGGAGCCATTCTCATCGACGGAAAAGCGCCTTCTCCCGCGACGAAGGCGATCACGGCGTATCTGCCGGATACGAATTTTTTGGCGGAACGCATGAAGGTCAGACAGGCGATCGCATATGTAAAGGATTTCTTCCCCGATTTCCGCACCGAGCGCGCGGAGGCAATGTGCGAGCGGCTCGGGATCGGGCTCGACCAGCGCATCCGTGCGCTCTCCAAGGGAAATAAGGAGAAAGTCGGGCTCATCCTCACCATGTCGCGGGAGGCGAAACTCTACATTCTCGACGAGCCCATCGCGGGCGTCGATCCCGCCGCGCGGGATTTCATCCTCGATACGATCGTGCGGAATAAACCCGAGGGGGCGACGATCCTTCTCTGCACCCATCTGATTGCGGATATCGAACCCGTTCTGACGCATGCGATCTTTTTGAACCGCGGGCAGGTCGTTCTCGACGAGGACGCCCAAGCGGTTAGGGCGCGGGAAGGGAAGAGCCTCGACGAGCTCTTCCGGGAGGTGTTCAGATGGTAAAGCTGTTGAAGCATGAACTTATTGCGCTCTTCCGCGTCCTTCTCTTCTTTGCGGCGGCGGTCGTCGTGTTTGCCGCGATCGGGCGGATCCTTCTCGCCTTCGATCCCGCATGGGAAAACGGGGCGTTGAGCATTTTGTTCGTCCTCTTCTATGTCTTTGCGATCCTCGCGCTCGTCATTGCGGCGTGGGCGCTCGGGATCTCGAGATTCTATAAGACGCTCTTTACGGGCGAGGGGTATATGACGCTCTCCCTTCCCGTCTCGCCCGTGGGGATCATTTGGGCGAAACTCATCTCCTCGCTCCTCGCCATGCTGTTTGCGGCGGCGGTGAGCCTTTTATCCGTCTTTATCTTTTTCATCGGCGTAGACAGTCAGATCATTCCCATCCTCGGCGACGAGATCTCGATCTCCTTCCAAATGTGGTTTGAGGAGATCGCCGCGGCGCCCGGGCTGTTTGTGGAACAGCTCCTGCTCTTCATTCTCGCGATCCCCGCGGGGACGCTGGCGCTCTATGCCTGCATTTCGCTGGGGCAGCTCTTCACCTCGCACAGAAAGGCAATGACGTTTCTGATCGTCGTGGCGCTCTATATTGCCACAAACATCATTTCGACTCTATGCCTGATCCCCATTTACGAGGCGGCGGGAGAGGTCTCGGAGCACCTCGTGACGTGGATCTCCATTCTGCTCGTCGGGGCGCTCGACGCGGGCAGTTTCTTCCTCATCCGATATATTTTAAGGAATAAAGTCAATCTCATTGTATAACCCATGAAAATCACTGTTCTCACCCTTTTCCCCGAAATGTTTTCCGCGCTCTCGTCGAGCATCATCGGCAGGGCGACGAAGGAGGGGAAATTTCAGCTCAATATTGTCGATATCCGCGCCTATACCGAGGACAAACACTTAAAATGCGACGATTATCCGTTCGGCGGCGGCGCGGGCATGGTCATGATGGCGCAGCCCATCGGAAGCGCGATCGAAGCGGTGGATCCCGGACATGGTGCGCGGAGAATCTATCTCTCCCCCAAGGGAAAGACGCTCACGCAGGAGAAAGTCATCCGTCTTTCGGAAGAGGAGGAACTTGTGCTCCTCTGCGGACACTACGAGGGGGTGGACCAGCGGGCGATCGACCTCTTCATCGACGAGGAGATCTCCATCGGAGACTATGTTTTGACGGGCGGAGAGCTGCCCGCAATGGTGCTTGTGGACTGCGTGGCGCGCTATGTGGAAGGAGTGCTTGCGCCGTCCTCCCTTGTGGATGAGAGCTTTTCGGAGAATTTATTGGAGTATCCGCAATATACCCGCCCCGTGGAATACAGGGGGCTCACGGTGCCCGAGGTGCTCCGCGGCGGCAATCACGCGGAGATCGACAAATGGCGCCGTGAAAAAGCGCTCGAACTCACGCGCAAACTCCGCCCCGATTTGTTGAAGTAGGGGGATGACGCGGTTGTCCCTGATTCCGAGCGGTTTCCCCCTCATTCCGAGCCCCGCAAGGGGCGAGCCCTCGTAAGTACGGACGCCCGTGGGTCTATGAGATCCGCTCGGCTTCGCCTCGGGATGAGGAACGGTCCCCTTGGCTCCCCTGGAAGGGGCGCCGAGATGCCCACCTCAGTCACCTATGGTGACAGCTCCTCCTAAGGAGGAGCCATGAAGCCCCTCCGTGGGAGGGAGACTAAGGGGGTGGGGCGACTTCTAAATCAACGGTGCGAGGCGGGTTTCCCGCCGCTGCACGCCCCCATTTGGCACCCTACGGGAGCCATAATGTCGTGACAAGCGATATCGAGTCGCAACTCAATATCCCAAAAACGTGACTTTCCTCGTTGAATTTGTTTTTGAGCATGCGCCCCTAAGGCGCAGACGAAAAAACAAATTCAACGAAAAGAGAAATTTTATGAAAGTTATCCAATGGTACCCCGGGCACATGGCGAAAGCCATGCGCATGATGGCGGACAATTTAACGCTCTGCGACGCGGTCGTATTTGTCCTCGACGCGCGCTGCCCCGCAGCCTCTTTTAACAGGAGGCTTACGGACATGGTGTGCGGAAAACCCGTATTGTACGTTCTCAACAAGGCGGATCTCGCCCTTGCGGACGCATATGTAAATGCCCTCACGGAGAGCGGAAAGCGCGCGATTGCCGTAAATGCGGGAGACAAGCGCTCTGTCCGTCCCCTCACCCATGCAATGGAGGAGATAGCAAGCGAGCGGATCGCCCGCAACCGCGAAAAGGGCGTCGTCCGCCCCCTGCGCTTTCTCGTCGCGGGCGTCCCGAATACGGGGAAAAGCACGCTCATCAACCTTTTGGCGGGCGGGAGAAAGGCCGTGACGGGAGATAAAGCGGGCGTGACGAGGGCGAAGCAGTGGGTCAAATGCGGCGCGTTTGAGCTCATGGATACCCCCGGGACGATGCCCCCTTCCTGCGAAAACCAAATTCTGGCGCGGCGGCTTGCCTATGTGGGGAGCATCAACGACGATATTTTGGAGATCGACGAGATCGCGCTCGCCCTCCTTGGAGAACTCGCGGAGAGCTTCCCCGCAGGGTTCAAAGAGCGGTACGGGATCGAGGGGGGGACTCCCCTCGAGATGCTGGAAGCGGTCTGCAAGCGCATGGGATTCCTCTTGCGCGGCGGGGAGCCCGACTATGTGCGCGGCGAGAGGACGGTTCTCGACGATTTCCGCAAGGGCAGGCTCGGAAGGACGGCGCTCGACGCTCCCGACGACCTCAAAGACGCAGGTTTGATTTGAATTATGGACGAATTGACTTACGAAAGAGAATATTTTTCGCGGGGATACGCCGCCGTTGCGGGCGTTGACGAGGTGGGGCGCGGTCCGCTTGCCGGCCCCGTCGTCTGCGCCGCCGTGATCCTGCCCCTCGAAGAGGAGAAGCGCATTCTGGGCGTGGACGACAGCAAGGCGCTTTCCGCCAAGAAACGGGAGGCGCTCTCCGAACAGATCAAAGACGCCGCCCGCGCCTTTTCGGTGATCGAAGTGGACGAGGGCACGATCGACGCGATCAATATCTTGCAGGCGACGAGGCTCGGCATGAAACGCGCCGTCGAGGCGCTTGCGCTCCCGCCCGATTTTGTGCTGACGGACGGCAATATGACCCTCGACATCTCCTGCCCGCAGAAGAGCGTCGTCAAGGGGGACGCTCTTGTGTATTCCATCGGCGCGGCGAGTATCGTTGCAAAAGTGTACCGCGACGCGCTCATGGCAAGGTATGCGGAAGAATTTCCGGAATACGGATTCGAGCATAACGCGGGCTACGGCACGCCGCAGCACATACAGGCGATCAGGGAGGTTGGGATATGCAGAATTCACCGCAGGACCTTCATAAAAAAGTTTTGGGACGGGAGGGTGAGAACCTCACCTGCAAATACTTAAAAAAACATAAATATAAGATCTTGAAGCGCAATTTCAAGACGCCCTTCGGAGAGGCGGACATCGTGGCGAAGAGCCCCGACGGCTATATCTGCCTCGTCGAAGTCAAGGCGCGGGAGAGCGACGCGTTCGGGCTCCCGAGCGAGGCGGTCGACCGCGAAAAACAGCGGCGGTACCGCATGATGGCAAAATTTTACTGCGCCATGGTGCGGGAAGAAGTGCCCATCCGCTACGACGTCTCCTCGATCTACGAGGGAGAGATCGAATATTTCGAAAACGCTTTTATCTGAAAAATCCGCCCGAAGGCGGATTTTTGTGCTTTTTCATTCGGAGGTATTTTTATGAGGTTTTATGAGCTCAAAAGCGCGGAGGACATTGTCCGTCTCGTGCAGGAGGCGGGTTTTCTTCCGTTTTTCGCAAATGAGATCGGCGGTTTCTCCGTTGAGGAATGCTGTCCTCCTGAGCTGTGGTTTGCGGACGGCGTCGACGGACCGTGGGAATGGAAGGGACCCGTGATAAGAGACGGAAAATGTCTGTACGGAAAATTTTTCAACGGCAAGGCGGGTTTTGTGAGCGCGGAGTGGTTTCCAGATTTCGCAAACTACCGAAGGGACGGTTACGACTTCGATTCCCGCTGTGACGAAGGACTCGCGCCGCGTAAAGATCAATATATCTATGAAACGGTCGCGGAGCACACAGAACTTCTTTCAAAAGACCTGAAAATGCTCTGCAATTATCACAAGGGCGGAAATACGGGATTCGAGACCATCATCACCCGCCTGCAAATGCAGACCTATCTCTGCGTTGCCGATTTCGTCTATCAGCAAGATAAATACGGAAAGCCCTACGGTTGGGGCGTTGCAAAATACTGCACGCCCGAAAACCTGTTCGGCTATGAAATGGTATCTTCCGCATACAAAAGAGAGCCTGAAAAATCCCTTGAAAAGATTCTCGATCATCTTTCCCGCGTCCTTTCCGACGTGCCGGATCCGCAAATAGAACATTTGATCCGCTTGAGGAGAACGATTTGAGGCTCCCCGCAACGCCGCCGAGAAATTACATGCGCGAAAATGAAATATTACCCGCTATGCGGGTGGATATTATTCAGTAAGATTTTGAAAAGCAAGACATATGGACAGGTTCACGGCTTGAATTTGCTAAGATCCATGCGCGTATAGCGGAAACGCAAAATATTGACGCTCTTCTCGTCCTCTTTTATCTCATAGATCAAAACATAGTTTTCTACGGGGATATGGCGGATATTTTCGTCCGTCACAAGGAACAGTTTGCAATCGGCAGCCGAATAAGGAAACTCGCAAATCGTTTCGATCGCGTGTTCTATCTTGTCCAACAGGTCGATCGCGGCTTTTTCGTTACAGAGCGTTTCCGATATGTAGGCAAGCACCGAGTCAAGGTCCTGCTCGGCAAGAGGCGTCAGTCGAAAACAATACTTACTTGCCATGCTTTTTCCTCAATTTCGCAAGCGCGGCGGGACCGTCGATAAGTTCTCCGCGGTCGGCCTGCGCCTTGCTTTCCATGATCTTAGCGTACATTTCGGCCTGCGCAAGCCGCTCCTCATAGGTGGCCATACTCATGACGACCATGTCGCCGTAGCCGTTCTTCGTGACGAAGATCGGCTCGTTCGTCGCATTGCACATCTCGGAAATTTTTGTCGTATCCCTTAAATCCCGAATCGGAATGATCTGCGGCATCTTGCACCTCCATATCATTTTATGTTATTGTGCTATAATTATAGCACAATTATGCGCCGCTGTCAAGCGTTTTACTTCAACCTCCACCACCCGTTGCGCGGAAGCCGCCCCCTTCAAAGGGGGCGGCGATTCTAAAAATGAGCGCCAAGGAAAGGCGGGATCAACTTAGACTTACGCGGTCGGAGACGGAGCAGACGAAGAGCCCCTGCGATTCGCCCCACAGGACGCAATCGCGGACAAACGCGGTCATGCGCTCGGTCATACGGACTTTGAATACCTGCCCGACGATCTCGTTGATCTCATTGAGATAGAGCGAGATCCGCTCTTCGAGCGCCGCCTTCACAAGGGAGGCGATCTCATATACGGTAAAGTCCTCGGGAACGCGGCGGAGCTGGCTGTCGTCCTCGGTGCGTACCTTGCCGAGCGCGGTCGCACGGGGGGACTTGAAGAGATATTCCACGCCCGCGGCGCGCTCTTTTTTGAACTTGCAGCCGTCGATGAGCGCATCGAGTCGGCTGTCCGCCCTTGCGCTGCTCTTTGCGATGCCGAAGCTTAAAAGGAGCCTTTTTTTGAGGAAGGCGCGGGAGATCGGCTCTTCCGTGGAGACGATCTCCGAAAGCCGTGCCGCGATCTCCGCGTCGTTGCCGTCCGTCAGGAAGGAGAGGGTTTCCGCAGCCGTCGTTTTCACATATTTATAGGTTTTTTTGACCTTTGCAAGCCATGTTCCCGCCCGTCTGGGCGCGCCCGTGAGGCGGTCGAGCATGTCTTTGACGCGCTTGATCTCCCGCTTGGGGTTATTGAAATAACCCACGCTGTTCATGCGGAGAATGTTCCAATTTCCGCGCTTTAAGATCTGCGGTTGGAGGATCGTCCTGTCTTTGACCGAGAAGCGGTCGTTTCCGTCGCAGAGAATGCCGAGGATGAACCTGTTTTTGTCCTTGGGATCAATGACGGCGACGTCGATCTTGAAGTCGGACGCGCCCACGTCCACGCGGCACTCGTAGCCGAGCGCTTCGATCTCCCTTGCGATAAATTTGCCGATCCCCGTGCCCACGCGCACGTCGCTCGATTTTACGGCGAGCGTCGTTCTGCCCTTTTCAGCAAATTCGAGGAACGCTTTGAGATTCGCGACGCCGACCGAGGACGTCTTGCGGGGGTCGATCATCGCGGCGGTCATCGAGGAGAACACGAGCATCTCTTCCCTCGCGCGCGAGACGGCGACGTTCAGCCGCCTCCAACCGCCCGACTGGTTGAGCGGGCCGAAGTTGAGGGAAAGTTTTCCCGTCTGGTCGGGACCGTAGCAGACGGAGAAGAGAATGACGTCCCGCTCGTCGCCCTGTACGTTTTCGAGATTCTTGATGAAGAGGGGTTCCTCCCGCTCATAGGCGGCTTCTTCCAGCTTATTTGCGGAGATCGCCTTGGAGAGAACTTTTTCGAGCTCCTCTTGCTGGGCGGAAGAGAAGGTGACGATGCCCATGCTCGAACGGGAGAGAAGGGGATCTTTGAGCCGCCGCACGACTTCGCTCACGAGCTCCTCCGCCTCTTTTTTGTTGCGCTTCGTGCCGCCCCTGTCGTACACGCCGTCCGTCTCGATCAGCCTGACCTTCTGTTCGAGCGCGTCGGGAGAGGGGAAGGTGCACAGCCTGTTTCCGTAATACATGCTGTTGGAAAAGGCGATGAGGCTCTCGTGCTTGCTGCGGTAATGCCACAGAAGATGCCGTTCGGGAAGCCCCAGCGCGAGGCAGTCGTCGAGCACGCTTTCGAGATCCTCGTCCTCGATCTCGTCCTCGTCCGTCGCGTCTGCGCGGAAGAAAGAGGTGGGGGGGAGCTGTTTGGGATCGCCGACGACGATCGCCGCCTTTCCCCTCGCGATGGAGCCCGCCGCTTCCGCCGTGCTCATCTGGGAAGCCTCGTCGAATACGACGAGATCGAAGAGATTCGCCCGCGGCCGCAGATATTGCGCCACGGTAATGGGGCTCATCAGCATGCAGGGCGCGGCAACGCCGAGAAGGGTGGGGATCTCCTCGAAGAGGGCGCGGAGAGAGCTGCCCCGCAGATTTCCCTTGGAGAGACGGTAGAAAGTGGATTTTTCGGAGCCGAGCGCCTCGTCCGAAAGGCGGGAGATGAGGATCTCGCGGATATGCGCGCGGGTGAGCCTGCTGAAATTTTCCTGCGCGATACGGAACTTTTCGGCCGTATCTTCGAGCGTCCCCGCCGTCATGCGGGAGAGCGCGGCGTCCGAGGGAATGGTCGTTTCGAGGAAATTTTTATAGACGTTCTTTTCGAATCCCGCGAGCAGGTTTTCCACTTTGAGCTGTCCGCTTTCGAGCGCGTCGGCAAGGAAGTTGAGCCCGCTCTTTTTCAGCGTTTCCGCGGTCGCACGGTACATGCACCAGTTGGAGAGCATGTCGATATTGTCGATGAGCGCGCCCGCCTTCTGCGCGTAAAAGTCGGGAAGATCCTCGTCGCGGGTTTTCTGCCTGTCCGCGTTGGTCACGGTGAGGAAGCGTTCGAGGGCGGCAAAGAAGGAGTCCGCCGCCTTGACGTATCCCTCGAGCACGGGCGCGGTATACCCGCTTGCCGCGCGGCAGCACATGCTGTTGAACGCTTCGGCGTTGTAGTCGAGGAAGAGGGACGAAGCGCTCTCGTGGAGCTTATAGAGCTCGTCGAGATATTCCGCCCTCCGCTTGTAATTGATCCGTCCGCCGCGGTCGCAGAAGTTTTTGGAGAGCTCGCATTCGGCGACCTTGTCGGAAGCGTCCGCGATGTCCGCAAGCGTGATGAGGAATTTGGGGACGTCCTCGTCCGCAATGGGGGCAAGGGCGACGCGGCTTAGCTTTTTGAGCGTGCTCTTCGCGCTTTTATACAGCTTCCAATCCCCCCCGTCCCTGACGGCGGAAAGCTCCGCCCTATCGTCGGGCTCCACGAGCGTTTTGAAATACTTGAAGTAATAGGAAAGACACCCGTCCAGCCGCCTGTTTGCGCCGTAAAAGCGGGAGAAACTCTCCGCGTCCGCCGTAAAATATTTATCGTATCTGCCCGCGAGGAGATCCTTCGCGAGCGTTGCAAGCCCCTTGATCTTGCGTTCCGTGAGCGCCGAGACCCGCTGGCGGTAGAATTCGAGGAAGAGGGACAAAAACGCCTTCAAATGGCGGCTCTCCGCGATCACGACCTCGGACGCGCAGAATACTTTGTCCCTGAGCGTCTGGGAATAGGAAGTGAGATTGACGTTTTCGAAGGGCGAGCTCGATACGCCCCCGCACTCCTTTGCGGCAGCGGCGGCGGAGAGGATCATGTTTTTGTATTCGATGAGCTTTTGCTCGGTGAGAGAATCGTAGAAGGAGCTCTCGATATCGACGATATCGGGCGCGTTTTTATTTTCGAGATAGCCCACGATCGCGCGGTAGACGGACAGTCCCAGCCGACGTTTTTTGTGCAGGGCATGCATGGGGGCGAGCAGTTCGTGCCGCAGTTTTTCGGTTTCGGAAGCCCCCGCGGCGTACCCCGCGTCCTCGCCGCCCGTGAGGGAGAGCGTCCGTTCGATGCTCCCGAGCGCCTCCGCCTTATCCGCCTTGACCCCGTGAAGTTCCAGACAGAAATCGCCGATCCCCACGCCGTCGAGACGTTTTTTAACGACGTCGAGCGCGGCTTTCTTTTCTGCGACGAAGAGCACCCGCCTGCCCTTTGCGACGGCGTTGGCGATGATGTTCGCGATGGTCTGGCTCTTGCCCGTGCCGGGCGGCCCGTGGAGCACGAAACTTTCGCCCGCGTCCGAGAGGGAGATCGCGGAAAACTGCGAGCTGTCGGAGGGGAGCGGGATAAAGAGATCGGCGGGACCCGCCGCGTCCTCTTCGGGCGCGTCCGCGCCCTTCCCCTCGTATTTTCCCTCCA
Organism: uncultured Clostridia bacterium; assembly: GCA_947626105.1. Taxonomy (GTDB): domain Bacteria; phylum Bacillota; class Clostridia; order Christensenellales; family Borkfalkiaceae; genus Gallimonas. Next base: position 55,728 of record CANQQY010000004.1, read on the forward strand.
CCAGGGCGGAAAAGAGGGGATTCGAGCTAAATTCTTCGGCGGAGCGGCGCAGATCGTTCCAGAGGAGGAACCGTTCGAAGGAGAGCGCGGCGAGATAGACGTCCTCGACGACCTTCCAGCCCTTCATGCGGGCGGTCTCCGCGCGTACCATGGCGAGGATCTCGGCGGGTTTGAGGGAGGAGACGTTTCCGCCCAGCCCGCGGATGTCTATGCCGTATTCCTGTTTGAGAAATTCGAGAAGGGTCGCGTTAACGAAGTACTCCTTCCCCTCCGTGACGGAGAAGTCGTCCGTCCCGCGCGCCTTTTTCAGTCCGACGGGAGCGAGCACGAGCGGGGCGTACCGCTCCTCGTTCTCCCTGATATAGCACAAAAACCCGATCGCAAGGTACAGGATCCGCGCGCCCGTCTCTTCGCTCGCCTCGCGGTTTTTACGGAAAAGCCTGTCTGCGGTCTCCGCCGTTTTCTCCTGCGATTCGTAGACGCGAAAGACGCCCTTTTCCTGTTCAAGACGGATCAGTTCCCGTTTTTGCCCCTCCGTTCTGCCGCCGAAGGGGGGCGCGGTCTCTTCGCCGCCTTTGAGCCGCATATTCTTTTCGAGGGCGAGAACGGTCTCGTCCGTGCCGCTGCTCACGATGTGCAGAGCGTTTTTCCCCGTAAAATTGAGAAGGGCGTTTTTGCCCGTAAGATCGAGGAGCCTCCGCTCCCACCTGCGGTTTCTCGGCTGTTTGCCGTCGAGAGAGAGCTTGCGGTAGGCGGGAAGGGGGGCGGGCGCGCTGTCTCCCGTCACGTCCTCTTCCTTGTAGATCTCATACCCCGCAATGCCTTTGCCGCGCATGGGGCAGCTCTTCACGCCTCCCATGCGGCAGCGGCGGATATCGACGAACGCCTCGTATCTTCCCTTGGAAAGTTTGGTCTTGAAATGCCCCTCGGAGACGGTGTAGGCGCCCTTTTTATCCGAAAAGAGATCTTCCGCGTCGAAGAAGGCGAGATTGTTCACGCCGTCCGAAAGATATTTCGAGACGGTCTCCCTGTCGTCCGTCACGCTGTCGAGAAAGCAGGTCTTGTGGAGCCACACGCCCACGCCCGCGTCCGTCTTTCCCACGGCGAGCACGGGATTGAGCCCCGCCGCTTCGAGGCAGGAACAGGCAAGGACCGCAAGTTCGAGCGCGCTCGCACGGCGTTCCTTCAAGAGATCCTCGTGCATGCAGGAGAGGGGCTTTGTACAGTCGATCTCCCCCGTGCTCTGGAACAGCTTCCCCTTGATGACGGCAAAGACGGCGGCAAAGAGACTGCGCACGGCATTTTTGTCGGCGTTTTCATAGCCGTTCAGGCGGTCGCTCCCCCAAACTTTGAGGCGGTTGCCCGCGTCGGAGAGGAGCACGGCGCTTTCGGGTATGCCGGGACGGACGTATGCCGCGAGCCGCTCGGTATTCCCCGAAAGCCCTTCCCACCAGTCGAAGGGAAGCGCGGTGATCGGAAACTGCGCGCTTGCGATCTCCTTGCCCCCGATCAAAAGCGAGGCGTTCCCCGTGCAGGGGGTGAGCTCGTCGCACTCGGACAGATACAGGGGGGACAGGATCGCGGCGGGGAGCTCCACCGTGCTCTCGAAGGGGATCTCGACCTCCTTTTCGAAGGCGGCGAAAAGCCCGTCCTTGTTTTCGATCTTTACGTCAAGGAGCAGATTTTCCGCCCCGTCGTTGCGGATGATGAGAGAGGCGGGCGTAGAGAAATAATAGTCCGCATATCCCACAAATGCGGGAAACTGCGGGGTCAGTGAAACATCGAATTTTGCCTTTTTTGCACCCATATGTTCAACCTTTCTTTTATGCTTTACTTTCTCGGGTATTATACCATATTTTACCGCTTTGCGCAAGGGCTCTCGTCATTTTTCGGGGTAAGATCCGTCAAGTTTACCGAAATCCGCCGCATTCGCTTGCAAGGCTTAAATTTTTTGTGTATAATAAGAAAAATAATCCGAAATTATCGGAGAGCCCCCCCGATACGGGCAATTTCGGGGAGACACGACGGAGAAAGATCATGGACGAGGAAATGAAAGGTGGGATCGCGGACATGGGTGCGGAGAAATCTGCCTTAGCGCCCAAAACGTCTCTTCCGCGCGTCAACTTTCGTCCATTCCTCGTTTGCGCCCTCGGTCTGGCGGCGGGAACCTTTTTCTATGCCGGGATCAGGTTCGGGGGGCTTGTTCCCTCCGATTTCCTCATCGTGGGGCTGCTATTGCCCCTGCTCTGCATGCCTTTTTCGAAGAAGCGCATTCTCCTTGCGCTCTCCGCCTTTCTGATCTTTGCCTGCGCGGGAGCGGGCGGGCTGCATCTCTACACCGGGCGGTATCTCTCGGGCGCGCCCGGGGGAGAGTATGAGGTGGAGGGGACGGTCGTCTCGATCTGCGTGGGAAACGGGTATACCTCGGTCGAGATGGACGGGCTCCTCTTTGACGGCGTTTCCGTTTCGGGGAAGATGAATGCGTCCGTCTCTTCCGAACAGATCCGCCCCGGGGACAGGATCTGCTTTTCCGCAAACGTAACGCGGAATTCCCTTCCGCACGGGACGGAGGATTCCTACTTTTTCGTCAACGATATCCGTTACAGCGCGTCGGCGGGGGAATATGCGCAAAAGGAGCGCGGGTTTCATCCCTTCCTCGCCCTGAACAGGCGGCTCTTCGACATGCTCCGCACGGACATGGGCGGAGAGGAGGCGGATATCTCCTATGCGCTCCTCACGGGCAACGCCCGCATGGTGGACGAAGGGTTTATGACGGCGGTGCGCGCGGGCGGGATCGCGCATATCTTCGCCGTTTCGGGGCTGCATATCGGCATTCTCTACGGCGCAGTCCTGCTCCTCTGCCGTCCCATGAAAAAGTATGCCTTTCTGCCCGCACTCTTCGTTTCGCTCGCCTATTGCGCGCTCTGCGGGTTTTCGGTCTCCTCCGTCCGCGCCCTTCTCATGTGCGCCGCGTTGAGCTTGAACGCCTTTCTCGGCAGGAAGAACGATCTTCTGTCCTCCACGGCGTTTGCGGGGACGGTCGTGCTCCTCTTTCTGCCCGCGCAGTGGCTTTCGGTGGGGTTCCGCCTCTCCTTCGGGGCGTGTATCGGGCTGGCGCTCTTTTCGGGAAGCCTCTCCCGCCTCTTGAAGAAGCTCCGCGTGCCGCGCTTTCTCGCGCAATATCTCTCCGCAAGTCTTTCGGTCCAGCTCTTTACCTTCCCGATCCTTCTCGACGCGTTCGGATACTTTTCGGTCTGGGGACTTCTTCTCAATCTCGTCCTCGTGCCGCTGCTCCCCGCGGCGTTTCTGACGCTGCTCGTCTGCGCTCTCTTCTCCCTCGTCATCCCGCCCGCCGCCGCTTTCTTTCTGATGTTTCCCAAGGGGCTGTTCTCCGCCCTTCTCTTTCTGTTCGCATTTGTGGATTTCGGCTATGTGCTCACGGGATTCGCGCTGGGAGCGGGCGGCGTCGTGTGGCTCACTTCCGCGATCTTTCTGAGCGAACGCTTCCGCCTTGCAAGGGCTGCGCGGTGCGTCCTCGCCTGTGCCTGCGCCCTGCTGTTTGCGCTCTCCGTGTTTGCGCAAAACAGCGTGTTCGGGGGCGTCGTGATCGACGCGATGCTGGAAGAGAACGGCGCAATGCTTCTCATCGAGACGCCGCATGAGACCGTTCTCGTGCTCGGCGGGGAGACCTCCCTTTCGGACTGCCGCGATTTTCTCGCCCGCCGCACTGCGCATGTGGACGCCGCCGTCATTCTGTCCGAGGACGCCGTCTCGGCGGTCAATGTCGCCGCGTTCACGGGCGCGGAACGCATTTATCTCAAAAATGAGACTGCGACGGGGCTGAAAGAGGAGGCGGTTTTCTTCGGGGAGAGCTTCTCGGTCGGCGAACTCACCTTCCGCTACGAGTCCGACCGCCGCATGACCCTTTTCGCGCGCGGCTTTGCGGCGGATCTGAATTTCGGCGGGGAAGAGGAGACCGGCGCGGATCTGTCTCTGAAAATCGGGGACGGAGCCTTGAAATATTATCTCGATTATGGTATAATGGTCGCACTATGAAATTTGTTCAGCTTGCAAAGAGTCTTACGGAGGAGCTTTCTCCCGTCTATCTCGTGGAGGGGGAAGAGGCGTATTTCCGCGATCATGCGCTTAAAAGTATCCGCGAAGCGTGCGCGATCTCACAGCCCGCCCTCAACGATATCCGCTACGAGGGAGAAACGTTGAAGGGAGACAGGCTTTCTTCCTTCGCCGCAGATCTCAACACCCTTCCTTTTTTGGACGAAAGGCGGCTTGTGCGCGTCTATGAATTTTATCCCACCGAGCGGGAAGCGGAGCTCCTCCGACCGTATTTGGACAACCCATGTCCGAGTACCGTGCTCGTGATCGTCAACGGCGGCAAGAAGGCGGGAAGCGCCGATCTCAAACGCAGGAAGGGGATCGTCTATGTGGACTGTTCGCGCGAGAGCGAGGAGACGCTTGCGCGGTGGCTCTTCGGGCTCATGCGGCGGAAGGGACTCTCCGCGGACGGGGAAGCGCTCTCCCTCATGGTGCGCTATTGCGCCAGCGACGCGGCGCGCATGTCCCGCGAGACGGAGAAGCTCTCTCTTCTTCTCGGAGAGGGGGGAAGGGTGACGAGAAAGACCGTAGAGGAGCAGATCGCAAAGGATACCGACTACAAGATCTACGAGCTCACGCAGGCGGCTTCCCGCAAAAACGGGAACGCGTTCTGCGAAATTCTGCACGATCTCATGGAGAAGGGCTTCGACGAATATTCCGTCCTCGCCGCGCTCACGGGGCATTACCGTACCCTGTACGAGATCTCTTCTATGCGCGGGAGCGACGCGGAGATCGCGAAAACGCTCTCCGTCAAGCCGTATGCGGTGCAGAAAAACCGCGAGGCGGCGGCGCGGTTGGGGAAGGAGCGGGTGCAGGAGCTCTACGAGGCGCTCTATGCGCTCTCGGCGGGCGCGCGGAGCGGAGGGTACTCCCAATCGGGGGCGCTTTTTACCGCGATCGCGAAAATATTTTGCGGATAGCGCAAAATAAAAGCAAAACACTTTGCTTTTTTTGACAAAATCCGCTATAATAATGGAGAAAGAGTCTTTCGGCAAGGGAGGAGACGCATGAGATCCGTCTACGATATCTGGAACTCGATCAAGTCCGTAGCGCTGGATTTCCAGTGGATCACGGTCATCGAGCTCATCCTGTTTTTCTTTGTCATCTATTTTGTGATCCGCACGCTGTACGAAAACAATGCGAAGCGCTTCATCTTCGTCTATATCTTCCTCATGCTCTGCATGGGAGCGGTCACGCTGTTCTCCTTAAAGACGGACGTTCTTTGGTTCTTCCTCTTCGTCCTGATTTTGTCTCTGTTCTTCCTCATCCTGTTCACGGTGGAAATCAAGCGCGGGATCTGGAACGCGGGCAAGAGCGCACAGCACCGCGCTTCCGCCTCTCCCGTCAAGCAGACGGTGGCGAGCCAGCGCGCGGACGAATACGTCAACGGTATCGGCAAAGCGGTGCAGAATCTTTCGAAGAGCAATACGGGCGCGCTCATCGTGCTCTCCAACGGAAATCTTCCTAAGGATATCCTCGAAAGCGGCGTTCTTCTGAACGCGAGCATTTCGAGCCAGCTCATCGAGGGGATCTTTATCCCCAAGGCGCCCCTGCACGACGGCGCGATGATCATCTACGGCGACAAGATCCAGGCGGCGGGGTGCTTCCTTCCCCTGACGCAGAAGGATTTCCCCAAGGATTACGGCACGAGGCACCGCGCGGGGATCGGCGTCACGGAGGTCGCGGACGTCGCCGCCATCATCGTCTCCGAAGAGACGGGCATCGTCTCCTATGTGAAGCGCGGGGAGATCACGCGGTACGTCGATTCCGTCGGACTCAAACGCTTCCTCAAAGAGTATTACTGGAAAGAATTCAACGCGGAGGGTAAGAGATCATGAAATTTGCGGAATTTTTGAAGAACGTCTTTATCAGCCACATTCCCCTGAAATTGCTCGCGATCGTGCTTGCCGCGGTCTGCGTCGTCATCATCAACGCCGTATGAGATGTTTGAAAGTGCCGCGCCTGTTTTTGCCGCGCGGCGGGTTTGAAAAATGGGCGGTTCCTTCCGCCGACAGTCACATTTCCGATAAAGAGTTCTGGGAGCGCGTTGCAAAAACTGTCGGCAACGCGCCTTCCTGTCTTGATTTTTTGGGCGGAGAGGGCAAGAACGGCGGGGAGATCCGCGGGAAAATGTATGACGCGCTCGAAGAAGAGCAGCTCGAACGGCTCGGGCGGGGATTTGTCCTCGTCGCGCGCGAGAGGAAAGCGGGGACGCGCTACGGGATCCTTGCCGCGGTCGACCTCGAAAAATACTCCTGCGATCCGTCGGAGCCCGCCGCCGTCCGCGCGACCGCGCCCCCCACCGAACGTGCGGAGGAACTCGCCGCAATCAGAAAGGAGGCGATCCTCGAATTTCCGCATGTCGCGCTCTATTACCGCGACAAGAAGAACAGAGCCGTCCGCTGGCTTCTCGGGGAGGACTTTGAGAAAGTCTACGATTTCCGCCTCATGGAAAAGGGGGGCAGGATCAAGGGATACTATGTCCCCGAAGAGGACGCTTACGTCATCGTGGACGAGATCGCGCCCCGCGGGGAGCCCGCTTTCGCAGTTGCGGACGGCCATGACGAGATCGCCGCGGCGAAAATGCACTGGGAAGCCTTGAAGCCGACCCTGAAAGGGAAGGAGTTAAAGGCACACCCCGCGCGCTTTTTGCTCGCGGAGCTCTGGAACCTCTGCGACGAAGCCGTCCCCTTCGAACCCGTGCACAGGGCGGCGGCGGGGGTGGACGGGGAGGACTTCTGCGCCTTCTTCTCCCGCCGCGTCAAGTGCAAGCGCGACGGGGATATTCTGAACGTTTCCGCCCCCGCGCATAAGTGCGCCGCGGAGGTCGACGCGGCGGTCCGCGAATATCTCGGGGAACACGGCGGGGAGCTTCTGTTCCTGCACGGCGAGAAGGCGTTCCGCGAAGCGAAGGGGACGCATACCGTCCGCCTCCGCATGAATATGGACAGGGAAGATCTCTTCCCCGCGCTCAAAGGCGGGCTTGCGAGAGAGACGTTCTGCCTCGGCGGAGAGGAAGAAGGGCGGTATTGCTTCGAGGGAAGGGAATTGAGCTATGATTAAGGTCTGCAAATTCGGCGGCACGTCCATGTCGGACGGGATCAACATGCGCCGCGTTGCCGACATCATCAACGCCGATCCTTCGCGGCGGTTCATCGTCGTCTCGGCGCCGGGCAAGCGGTTCGGCGGGGATACCAAGATCACCGATCTTCTGTATGAGACGCAGCGCGAAGTCGCGGACAGCGGCTATGTCGGGGAGTCCTACCGGAAGGTCGCGGCGCGGTTTCAAAGCATCGTGGACGAACTTGGGCTCTCTTTCGACGTCGGCGCCCTGCTCCTTGCGGCGGCAAAGGAGATCGAACGGGAGCGAAGCGCCGATTTTACGGTCTCCCGCGGCGAATATTTTACGGGAAAGCTCATGGCGGAGCTTTTAGGCGTTCCCTTTGTGGACGCCCGCGACGTCGTGAAGTTCAATGCGGAAGGCAAGGTGGACAGAAAGACCTTTCAGCTCCTGCGGGAAGCGCTCAAAGACAAGCGGCGCGCGGTCGTCGCGGGCTTTTACGGCGAGGACGCAAACGGGCGGATCAAGACCTTTTCGCGCGGAGGAAGCGACGTTTCGGGCGCGATCGTCGCACGGGCGGTCGGCGCGGACGAATATGAAAATTGGACGGACGTAAGCGGTTTTCTCGTCTGCGACCCCTCGATCGTGCCGAGTCCTTGCGGGATCAAAGAGCTCAGCTATAAGGAACTCCGCGAGCTTAGTTATATGGGCGCACGCGTATTGCACAGCGAGTCCATCTTTCCCGTACGCGAGGCGGATATCCCCATCCACATCAAAAACACCTTCCGTCCCGAGGACGAAGGGACGCGCATTTTGCCCACCGCCGCTTACCTTGCGGGCGCAAGATCCATACGCACCGTCACCGGGATCGCGGGGAAGAAGAATTTTACGGTCATCCATATCGAAAAATCGCTCATGAATACCGAGATCGGCTTTACCTACCGCGTCATGGAAGCGCTCGTAAAGCATAACGTCTCTTTCGAACACCTGCCCTCGGGCATTGATACGATGTCCCTCGTCATCGACAGCGAGCAGGTCTCGGGCGGCGTTCTGGAATCGCTCGGCGAGGATATCGCGCGGGCGGTCTCGCCGGACAGAATGAAGATCATGACGGATATCGCGCTCATCGCGGTGGTGGGTCACGGCATGGCGAAGAGCGTCGGTACCTCGGCGCGCCTCTTTTCCGCGATCGCGAACGCGGGGGTCAACGTGCGCATGATCGACCAGGGCTCCTCCGAGATCAACATCATCGTCGGCGTGGATAACTGCAACTACGAGCGCACAGTCCGCGCGGTGTATGAAGAATTTTTCAGGGAGTGATTTCGCTCGATTTCTTTTTTCGTCCGCGCCTTGGGGGCGCGTGCTCAAAATAAATCGAGCGAGGGGTTAAGTTTTTTGCCTTGTAAAAACGATTCGGCTGTCCCTTTTCTGTTTCACAGGACAGTAAGCCGAAAGGGTTCGGCAAATTGAGTCGCCCACGGCGGAAGTGAATTCCGCCTAAGGCAAGGAATTTAGGAACGTATTTCGTTCATTTCTTTGCTTGCCCCGCTAAGGCCTACCCCCTACGGGGGGAGGCTCCGCCGTAGGCGGTGGTGGGGGGGATTCTCGCGGGACTTCGAAAAGAAATTTGCGAGGGGTTAAGTTTTTCGCCTTGTAAAAGCAATTCGGCCGTCCCTTTTCTGTTTCACAGGACAGTAAGGTTCCCGTAGGGTACCAAATGGGGTGCGCTTAGGCGGGGAGACCCCGCCACGCGCCGTTAATTAGAACGAAGGGCAGCGAGGGAATAGCCCTCATCCCGAGGCGAAGCCGAGCGGATCTCATAGACCCACGGACGTCCGTACTTACGAGGGGATTCTCTCGCCCCTCGGGGCTCGGAATGAGGAACCCCCTCGGTTCTTTCGGCCCCTAGGCGCCCCTCTTAGGGGAGCTGGCGCGCTGTCCTTACGCGACTGAGGGGTTTTGGCGCCGTGTTTGGGAACCCCTTTCCCCTTCGGGGACTTCCCCTAAAAGGGGCAGCAAGAGGGTGGCGCGGGGACTTCCCCTAAAAGGGGCAGCAAGAGGAGAACAACCGAAGGGTCAAAAAACGCATTTCCGCAAAAAAATCCGCTTTTTTCATGCAAAAACGGTTGCCTTTTTCGGCGATTTGCTCTATAATTCAGTTGACTTCGGGCGGTCCTCTGCCAATAGGGCACGAACGCCGCGTATTACAGGAGGTAAAGTCATGGGACTCATCGAGCAGATCGAAGCCGAGGGGTTGAAGGAAAACGTTCCCGCGTTTAACGTCGGCGATACCGTAAAAGTCGGCTATCGTATCATCGAAGGCGGGAAAGAACGTATCCAGAACTTCGAGGGCGTCGTCATCGCCAAAAAGGGCGGCAGTATCCGCGAAACGTTCACCGTCCGCCGTCTTTCGTTCGGCGTCGGCGTGGAACGCTGCTTCCCCCTTCATTCTCCCAAGGTTGCATATGTCAACGTTGTGAGAGCGGGCAAAGTCCGCAGAGCAAAGCTGTATTATCTGCGCGGACGCACCGGCAAGGCGGCGAAGATCAAGGAAAAGAAATAAAAAGAGCAGGGTCTGCCGAAGGTCACGGCGGACCTCTTTTTTTGCCCTCCGCGCCGCGGACGGGCGTTTTTTATGTCGATCATGGAATTTTGTGAAAAAAAATTTTCGGAAAGATCCGAAAATCCGTTTACAATTTGTCCGTAATCGGGTAGAATAGGAAAAGACTAATTATAATAGGGAATACCTCTATGAGAAAAACCAACGGAAAACTGAAAAAACTGTCACCCTTCTTTATCGCGTTCATTGCGCTGGCGCTCGTGTTCCTTGCCGTCGGGCTCGGGACGCTCGGCTCCTTCCGCACCCGCGGGGAGAGCTACGAGTTCAGCGGCCCCGTCTATGCGGACGGGGAAACGCAGAGTTCCACCGTGACCTTCCGCCTCGATCCGAGCATCACGGAGACCTATACCGACAGTAACGGAAAGGAGCAGACGAGAACCGTCTATCTCCAAATCGACGACATTTACGTCTATGTCGAGGCGATCTACTCCGATCCCGGCAGATCCGCGGGGATCAAGGTCCGGTATTCCTCTTCGGCGGACAGCAAGAGCCCCACGACCGTCGGCACGATGCTCCTCGAAAACATCTTTACGGGCGAGGACGATATAGAACCCGACGAGAAGGGGAAGCTCATAAAGGCGACGGATGTGCTCTACCGCTGGACGGCGCCCCTCGGCGACGTCATCCGCGCGATGTCCACCCGCTCCATCCAGTCCAACCAATATTGGCATCTTTCGGCGGAGTCCGCGAATATCCGCATCGAGGAAGTCGTCTTTGTCGGCTCTCCCCGTTCGGGCGAATCGAACCGCGCGCAGTATGTGATCCCCGCGGCGGTCTCCAAGGCGACCCCCGTCAAGGGACAGACGACTGCCGAGGCGGCAGCCGCAGCGCAGTCCCTTCTCGACGGCGAGATCAACGCGCAGGCGCAGGCATATAAGACGGCGATGGGCGATTCTTCCGTCAAGGAAAAGCCCGCCCTTCCCAATTTGCCCGTCAACGCCGTTTCCTCTTTCGATACCTTTACGAAGTCGGAGATCTACTCCCTTCTCACGATCGCAGAGATGAAGAACGGCAACCGTTACAGCGTGAACGCCGCCGGCGAGGATCCCCGCGTCTATACGGTGGAGAGCGTCTATAATACGCTCGGCATGGATCTTTTGGCGCTTGGCACCGACATGTTCGGCGTGACCCCCTTCGGGCTGCGCTTCTTCCCGATGCTCTTCTCCTTCGGGCTCCTCATCGTGGGATTCTTCTTTGTCTTACAGCTCACGGGGAGCGACAGGGCGGCGTTTGTGTTCTCTCTTCTCTATGTATTCTGCGATCTCTCGTTCTCGCTCGGGCACCTCGGGACGCCGCTCACGGCGGGGCTGTTCTTTGTCGCGCTCTCCCTGCTCCTCGTGCACAGATTTTACCGCAACGGCATGAAGAAACCGAATCTTATCGGCGCGCTGCCGCTCCTCTTCGGCGGGCTTGCGGGCGCCGCGGCGATCTGCGTGAACGGCGCCATGCTCATTCCCGTCCTCGGGATCGTAGGGCTCTTCATCGCGGGCATGGTACGCCAGCAAAAGGCGAGAAGATATTATCTCGACGCGGCGATCGAAGAATATGAAGCAAAAGAAAAGCACGTTGTGACGGAAACGGCAGAGGGGACGGACGCTCCCGCCGCCGAACCTTCCGCCGCACCTTCCGCCGCGAAGAAAAAAGTTTTACGGGTCGTATCCGAATACCGCGCGAAGAATTTGACCGCGGGGCTCGGATTTGCGGCGGCGCTCATCCTCGGGACGTTCATTCTCTCCCTTCTGTGCATGATCCCCGTCTATTACCCGCTTTTGAAGATGTACGATAACCCCGCCGCTCCGAGCATGAGCGTGTTCACGCTCGGCTGGAAGGCGTTTGCGGGCGGCTTTGCGGGCGTCAACGAACTTGGCAACACCGCTTCAAGTTGGAGCCTCTTCCTCACCCTGTTCAGGGGGACGGGCAGCTCGTATGCGGTGACGGGCGTCGCGATCAATGCGGTCGCCGCCGCGATGGCGCTCGTCGGCGTGGGATTTGCCATTTGGCGGATCGTATGCGCGGTAAAGACGAACGGGAAGGCGGAACTCCGCCGCACCGTCGTGCCGCTCGCGGGGCTCGAGCTTTCGCTCGTCTGCGCCGCATTCGCCGATACGCTCGGATTTATCTTCCTTGCATATGTGTTCGGCTTCGTCCTTGCGGCGGAGGCCGTGGACTTTTCAATGAACCTTCCCGGGAAAGCGGGGAAGGCCGCAAAGATCGTCACGATCGCCGCGCTCGTCCTTCTCGTCCTCTGCTTTGCCCTCTTTGCGGCGTTCACGTTCTCGATCCCGCTTCCCGCGTCTTTGATGGGGAAACTCTTCGGATGAGAAATATGAGGGGGAAATTATGATCGCGAAAATTATTTGTTATGCGCTCAACGGGCTCGAAGGGGTTCCCGTTGAAGTGGAGGCGGACGTCAATAAGGGCGTCCCCTCTTACGACATGGTGGGGCTTCCGGACGCCGCAGTGAAGGAGAGCAAGGAGCGCGTGCGCTCCGCCCTCAAAAACAGCGGGCTCCTCTTCCCCATGAACAGGATCACGATCAATTTCGCGCCCGCCGATCTCAAAAAAGAGGGCGCGGGCTTCGATCTTGCGATCGCCGTCAGCCTCTTGAAGGCGAGCGAACAGCTCCTCGGCGCAGACGTCAAGGACATCGTCTTTTTGGGTGAGCTCGCCCTCACGGGAGATCTCAGACCCATTTCGGGGCTCCTGCCCATTCTCATTTCGGCAAAGTCGCACGGGTTCACCCGCTTCGTGATCCCCGCCGGGAACGCGGAAGAAGCGAGGTATCTCGGCGGCGCGGAGATCTATCCCGCACATTCTTTGGGGGAAGTCGTCAAACATCTCGTCGGCGTCCGGCCCATTCTGCCCCTCGATACGGCGGAGTTCGTCCCCGGGAAGGGGAAAAAGACCTCCGCGGATCTCAAATACGTCAAGGGGCAGCCCATCGCCCGCCGCGCGCTCGAAATCGCCGTCGCGGGCGGACACAACCTGCTCATGTCTGGCCCTCCCGGAACGGGCAAGACCATGCTCGCAAGGTGCCTTCCCACCATCATGCCCGATTTGAGTTTCGAAGAGGCGCTCGAGATCACAAAGATCCACTCCGTCGCGGGCGTTCTGGGGGAAGAGGGCATCGTGAGCGAACGTCCCTTCCGTACCCCGCACCACACGGCGACGACCGTCTCCATGTGCGGCGGCGGCAACCGCGTCGTGCACCCCGGGGAGATCTCTCTGGCGCACGGCGGCGTGCTCTTTCTGGACGAGCTGCCCGAATATAAGCGCTCCACGCTCGAAGCGCTCCGCCAGCCCCTCGAGGACGGGAAGATCACCGTCTCCCGCGCCGGCGGAAGTTTTACATATCCCTCGCGGTTCATGCTCTGCGCGAGCATGAATCCCTGCCCCTGCGGAAACTATGGCTCCGCGGACAGGATCTGCACCTGCACGCCCGCCGAGATCAGGCGGTACAGGAGAAAGATCTCGGGGCCCCTGCTTGACAGGATCGATCTGCAAGTCGAGGTCGATAACATCACATACGACGATCTGACTTCGGAAGAAGTCAACGAGGATTCGGAGACGGTGAAGGCGCGGGTCAACGCCGCGCGGCGCATCCAGCGCAACCGCTTCGAGGGACTTCCCATCAATACGAACGCGGAGATGGGGGAAAAGGAGATCCAGGAGTTCTGCCGCCTCACGAGAGAGGGGGACAAGATCCTGCGCGACGCGTTCGACCGCATGAAGCTCTCCGCCCGTGCGCGGGCGAGGATCGTCAAGGTCGCCCGCACCATCGCCGATCTCGACAGCAGCGAGGATATTCTTCCCAAGCATGTGTTCGAGGCGGTCTCGTACAGACTTTACGATAAACTCGGTTGATCATGGAATATACAAAGGAAGAGCGCGCGATCATCTATCTTTCGGCGATGAGCGGCAAAGATTACCGGAGCTGCGTCTCTCTTCTTTTGTCCTCTCGGGATCCCGCTTCCCTCATGACGGAGGAAGAGGAACGCCGCGCGGCGGAATACCTTTCGGAACTCGGGCAGCGGGGGATCTTTGCCGTGACGCTCGCCTCGGACGACTATCCCGCGGCATTGAAACAGATCAACGACCCGCCCCTTCTCCTCTATGGCGCGGGGCGGCGGGAACTTTTATCCCGCAAGATGTTCTGCATCGTCGGCTCCCGTATCACGCCCCCGTGGGCGGAAAAGATCGGCAAGGAGCTCTCGCGGACGCTCTCGGAGCATTTCGTCATCGTCACGGGGCTCGCCGAAGGGGGAGACAACGCGGCGATCGCAGGCGCCGTCGAGAGCGGAAACCTCGTCTGCGTGCTTCCGTGCGGGCTTAGCCAATGCTATCCCGCGTCCCATGCGGGGCTCAAAGAGAGGATCCTGCAAAAGGGTCTGCTCCTTTCGGAGTACCCGCCCGATACGCCGGCGGCAAAATATGTCTTTCATGCGCGCAACCGCATCCTCGCGGGACTTTCGGAGGGCGTGCTCGTCCTCTCCGCGGGGGAAAGGAGCGGCGCGCTCATTACGGCAAGCCGCGCCCTCGACTACGGGCGCGACGTATTCGCCCTTCCCTATAATCCCGGGATCTCCCGCGGCGAGGGCTGTAACGAACTCATCAAAAAGGGCGCCTTTCTCGTCACGGACGCGGAGGATATCCTCTCGGTCTACGGAATGGAATCCGCCCCGCGCGGGGAAGAGGCGCTCGAGGGCAGGGAGGGGGAAATCGTCTCCCTTCTCAGGGCGAACGGGGAAATGCACGCGGCACAGATCGCGAATCTTCTCGGGATGAAGATCTTCGAGGCGACCGCGATGCTCTCCTCGCTCGAGCTCAAAGGATACGCCGTCAAATCGGGCGGCAACAAGTACAGCGCAGTGTAATTTTTTCAGGAGAACTATGGACCTTATCATTGTGGAATCGCCCAGCAAGGCGAAAACGATCTCAAAATATCTCAAAGGGAAGTACCGTGTGGACGCTTCGGGCGGACATATCCGCGATCTCCCGCAAAAGACGCTCGGCGTCGCCGTCGAAAAGAACTTCGAACCCCGCTACGTCACATCTCCGGGGAAAGAGGAGACGATCAAGCGTCTCACGGAAGAGGCGAAGAAGGCGGGAAGAGTGTATCTCGCGACCGACCCCGACCGCGAAGGCGAGGCGATCTCATGGCATCTCCAAAGCGTTTTGGGACTTCCCGAAGAGGGGGAGAACAGGATCGAGTTCAACGAGATCTCTCCCCGCGCGGTCGAGCACGCCTTGAAGAACCCGCGCAGGATCAACTATAACCTCGTGGACGCACAACAGGCGAGGAGAGTGCTCGACAGGCTCGTCGGCTATAAACTTTCTCCCCTACTCAATAACAAGATCCAGAACGGGCTCTCGGCGGGACGGGTGCAATCGGTCGCGCTCCGCCTCGTCGTGGACAGGGAGCGCGAGATCGCAGCATTCAAACCCGAAGAATATTGGACGATCTCCTGCGATCTGCAAGACAGCGGCAAAAAGCACGCGCCTTTCCATGCCGTCCTCGAAAAGCTGAACGGAAAAAAGCTCAAAATCGGCAGCAAAGCGCAGGCGGACGCCGCTCTCGGCGCGCTTGCCGCGGGGAGCTACGCCGTCGGGGAAGTCAAAAAGACGGTCGTGCGCTCGCACGCGCCCGCGCCCTTTACGACTTCCACCCTTCAACAGGACGCTTCCAATAAATTAGGACTTTCCGCGCCCGAGACCATGCTCATGGCGCAGCACCTCTACGAGGGCATCGACGTCGATGGAGAGGGGCACATCGCGTTCGTCACCTATATCCGTACGGACTCCACCCGCGTCTCCGAGGACGCGCAGGCGGCGGCAAGGGAATATATTGCCATGAAGTACGGCAAAGAGTATCTCCCCGCGAAGCCCAATATCTACGCTTCCAAGAAGGGGGCGCAGGACGCGCACGAGGCGATCCGCCCCATTGATCTTACGCGCACGCCCGAGGCGGTCAAAAAACTTCTCGACAAGAAGCATTTCAACGTCTATAAGCTCATTTATGAGCGTTTTATCGCTTCCCAGATGGCGGAAGCGCAGTACGACTCCATGCAGGCGGACGTCGTAAACGGAAATTATATCTTAAAGGCGAGCGGCAAGGCGCTCCGCTTTGCGGGATTCACCGCCGTCTATTCGGAGCCCAAGCAGGACGAAGAGGAGAGCAAGGGGCTCCTTCCCCCTCTCACTGCGGGCGACGCGCTCGATTGCCTTGCGGTGAAGCCCGAACAGAAATTCACAAAGCCGCCCATCCGCTATACGGACGCTTCCCTCGTCAAGGCGATGGAAGATAAGGGGATCGGGCGTCCCTCGACGTATGCTTCCATCATTTCCGTCCTGACAAAACGCAAGTATGTCGAAAAAGACGGCAAATATATGAAGCCCACCGAGGTCGCATACCGCATTACGGATATGCTCGTCCACTACTTTAAGGACATCATGGACGTCGGATTCACGGCGGGCATGGAAGAGCGGCTGGACGAGATCGAGGAGGGCGGCAAGGATTGGCATGCCATCGTCGGGGAATTTTATCCCCCCTTTGAGGAACAGCTCCGCTTTGCGGGGACGGACGGCGACGAGGTCACGGACATCCTCTGTGAAAAATGCGGCCGTCCCATGGTAAGAAAGACGGGCAAGTACGGAAAGTACCTTGCATGCAGCGGTTATCCCGCCTGCTCCAATATCATCTCGGAGACGGAGGAAGAGATCTCCTCCACGCCCTGCCCCAAGTGCGGCAGCATGATGGTGATCAAGACGGGGCGGTACGGCAAATTCCTCGCCTGCCCCAATTATCCCGCCTGCAAGTCCACGATGCCCTTCGGCGAAAAGAAGGAAGAGGACGTGCTCGAAGGCGTCTGCCCCGACTGCGGCAAGCCCACGAAGAAGCTCCGTTCCCGCACGGGAAAGCCCTACTACGGGTGCAGCGGGTATCCCGCATGCAAATTCATGAGCTGGGATATGCCCACGGGCGAGAAGTGCCCGAAGTGCGGCGGCGCGATCGTCAAAACGGCGCGCGGCGTCGTAAAATGCTCGGATAAGAGCTGCGGCTATAAGCGCGGAACGGAAAACACATGATACGGATCGTCGGCGCGGGTCTCGCGGGGTGCGAGGCGGCGTACTTTCTCGGAACACACGGGGCGGAGGTCGAACTTATCGACATGAAGCCCCTCAAATTTTCTCCCGCCCATTCGAGCGCGGCTCTGTGCGAGCTCGTCTGCTCTAATTCCTTGAAGAGCGACGATATTTACGGCAATGCCTGCGGGCTCCTCAAAGAGGAGATGCGGCGGCTCGGCTCTGTGACGATGGCGGCGGCGGAACGGTCGCGCGTTCCTGCGGGCGGCGCGCTCGCCGTAGACAGGGAGAAGTTTTCTTCCCTCGTCACGGGGGCGTTGCGCTCGCTGAAAAGCGTGCATGTTTGCGCGGAAGAGGTCAAAGAGCTCCCCGAAGAGGGGATCGTGGCGACGGGGCCGCTCACCGCGGACGGGCTCGCGGAGAGCATCGCGCGGCGGTACGGCGGGGGACTGCACTTTTTCGACGCGTCCGCACCCATCGTCGCGGCGGACAGCGTGGATCTCTCAAAAACTTTTACGCAGGACCGGTACGGCAAGGGCGGCGGAGACTATCTCAACTGCCCCCTCACCGAAGAGGAATACGGAAAGTTTGTCTATGAACTCGTGCACGCCGAACGGGCGGAATTGCACGAATTTGAGAAGGGGGAGATTTTCGAGGGCTGTATGCCCGTCGAAGTCATGGCGTCCCGCGGGAAGGATACCCTGCGGTTCGGCACCTTCAAGCCCGTGGGGCTCACCCTTCCGGACGGCGCCCGCCCCTATGCCGTTCTCCAACTCAGAAAGGAAAACGAGGCGGGGACGAGCTATAATCTCGTCGGCTGTCAGACAAATTTGAAGTTCGGGGAGCAGAAGCGGGTCTTTTCGCTCATCCCCGCGCTGAAAGATGCGGAATTTTTGCGCTACGGCGTCATGCACCGCAATACATATCTCCAATCGCCCGACGTTCTGAACGCCGATTTTTCGGCAAAAGACGCGCCCCGTCTCTTTTTCGCGGGGCAGATGACGGGCGTCGAAGGCTATGTCGAAAGCGCCGCGTCGGGGCTTCTCGCGGGCGTCCATCTGTGGAGAAAGCTCGGCGGGAAGGACTCGATCGTCCCCCCTGCGGAGACGGTGCTGGGCGCGCTTTCACGGTATATCGCCGCGCCGAACCGCGATTTTCAGCCCATGAACGCCAATTACGGCGTGCTTGCGGAGGGATTCGGGGAGATCCGCGACAAAAAGGAGAAGCGGCGGCGGCTCGCTGAACGCTCTCTTGAAAGGATCGAACGGTGGAAAGCGGAACTCGGACTCTGATCTGTGTTTCAAGCCCGAAGAAATCGGGTAAAAAAGAGTAGAAATTTTTTTACGGGGAGTATTTATGGAATTTCGGGGAACGACGATCTGCGCCGTCAAACGGGACGGCGTGACTGCGATCGCAGGGGACGGACAGGTCACCATGGGCGAGAGCGTGATATTCAAGAACACGGCGGTCAAGGTGAGAAGGATCTACGGCGGCAAGGTCATTTTGGGCTTTGCGGGCAGCGTGACGGACGCCTTCTCCCTCTCCGAGCGGTTCGAGGGCATGCTCAACAAATTTGCGGGCAATCTGATGCGCTCGGCGGTCGAGCTCGCCGACCTTTGGAGAAGCGATAAGATCGGCAGAAGGCTGGACGCGATGATGATCACCGCGGACAAAGATACTTTGCTCATCCTTTCGGGCACGGGGGAAGTCATCGAGCCCGACGAGGGCGTCTGCGCCATCGGCAGCGGCGGGAATTACGCGCTCGCCGCCGCCCGTGCGCTCGTGCAGAACACCGATTTTTCCGCCGAGGAGATCGCACGGAAATCGCTCCGTATCGCCTCGGAGATCTGCGTGTTTACCAACGATCACATTATCTGCGAAACGGTTTGAGCGCGGATTTCCTTCGCAATGCTTTGTCGCGCTTGCGCACTCCTCGGTCACGTACGCCAAAGTACGCTCCCGTCGTCGTTTACGCGCGCTCCTTGCCTTGCTCGCAACTCCACGCTCAAACTTCGGTTTTAATTAAGCGCGGATTTCCTTCGCGAGGCTCTGTCGCGCTTGCGCACTCTTCGGCCACGTACGCCAAAGTACGCTCCCGTCGTCGTTTACGCGCGCTCCTTGCCTTGCTTGCAACTCCACGCTCAAACTTCGGTTTTAATTAAGCGCGGATTTCCTTCGCAATGCTCTGTCGCGCTTGCGCGCTCCTCGGTCACGTACGCCAAAGTACGCTCCCGTCGTCGTTTACGCGCGCTCCTTGCCTTGCTCGCAACTCCACGCTCAAACTTCGGTTTTAATTAAGCGCGGATTTCCTTCGCAAGTCGTTCCATGCGTTATGGTGAGCCACGTCGAACCATCACCGTAGCCACTCGGCTCCCCTCGTAGGGGAGCTGGCGCGCTGTCCTTGCGCGACTGAGGGGTTTTGAAAACCCTATCCCCCGCTGCGCGGGTACTTCCCCTAAGAGGGGAAGCAAGATGGATTTATTTATCATCAAATAGGAGATAGTATGAATTTATCACCGAAACAGATCGTAAACGAACTCAATAAGCATATCATCGGGCAGGATGAGGCGAAGAAAGCGGTCGCCATCGCCCTGCGCAACCGCTACCGCCGCGCGCAGCTCTCGCAGGAACTTCGCGATGAGATCACCCCGAAAAACATCATCATGAAGGGTCCCACGGGCGTGGGAAAGACGGAGATCGCACGCCGTCTCGCAAAACTCGTCAAGGCGCCGTTCGTCAAGGTGGAAGCGACGAAATACACCGAAGTCGGTTACGTCGGGAAGGACGTCGAGGGCATGGTGCGCGATCTCGTGGAATGCGCCTACCGCCTCGTCAAGGATGAAAAATCCGCGGAAGTTCGCCTGAAAGCGACGGACGCCGCCGAAAAAAAGATGGTCAAGCTCCTCGCCGAGCTCAAAAAGAACGACCGCGGGGAGACCGCCCGCGAAGTGTTCGAGGACAATCTCTTGCAGTCTCTCCGCAAGGGCGTGTACGACGGCCTCGTCATCGAGGCGGACGTTAAGGACGAGCCCAAGAGCATGGAGCTCATGCCCGGGGGAGCCGCGATCAACCTCGGCTCCATTTTCGGCGAAATGCTCCCGTCGAGGCGCAAACGCCGCAAACTCACGGTAAAAGAGGCGATGGAGCTCTTTATCGCCGAGGAGAGCGATAAGCTCATCGACGAGGACGCCGTCAAAGAGGAAGCGCTCCGCCGTGCGGAGAACGACGGCATCATCTTTATCGACGAAATAGATAAGATCGCGGGGAAGGAGAATACAGGCGGCGTGGATGTGAGCCGCGAAGGGGTGCAGAGGGACATTCTGCCCATCGTCGAGGGGACGACCGTTATGACGAAGTACGGCGCGGTCAAGACGGATTATATGCTCTTTATCGCGGCAGGCGCGTTCCATGTCTCCCGCGTCGAGGATCTGATCCCCGAACTTCAAGGCCGTTTTCCCGTCTCGGTGGAGTTGAAATCGCTCACGAAAGAGGATTTCGTGCAGATTTTGACGAATACGGAACATTCCCTGACCCAACAGTACGCCGTCCTTCTCGCCGTGGACAACATTGATCTGAAATTTACGCCCGACGCGATCGAGGCGATCGCGGAGATCTCCGAAGAGATCAATCTGACGAGCGAGGACATCGGCGCAAGAAGATTGCACACGGTGATGGAGTATCTTTTGGAGGACATCTCGTTCAACGCGGGCGGCGATTATCCCGTCGTCCCGGTCGAGATCGACCGCGGCTACGTCGAAGAACACCTCAAAAACATGACGAGCGACAGGAATTTGAAGAAATACGTGCTGTAAGATAGTTCGCGCGATTGACCCCTCTCGGCGCCCCTCTTAGGGGAGCTGTCACGCGTCTTTGCGTGACTGAGGGTTTCCTCGTCAAAACAAAACCCGAAACCGTAAGGAGATATCATGATCAACATTCCCAAGGGAACCAAGGACGCGTTGCCGTCCGAGATCTATAAGTGGCACTACATAGAGGAGTGCGCAAAGAGGACTGCGGAAAGATACGGCTTCCGCGAGATCCGCACGCCCGTCTTTGAACATACCGAGCTTTTTTCCCGCGGCGTAGGGGACACGACCGACGTCGTACAGAAGGAGATGTACACCTTTCTCGACAAGGGAAACCGCTCTGTGACTCTCCGCCCCGAGGGCACGGCGGGGGTCGCGCGCGCCTTCATCGAAAACGGCTTGCAGGGGGGCGTCATGCCCTTTAAGGCGTACTACCTCATCTCCGCGTTCCGCTACGAGCGGCCGCAGGCGGGGAGACTCCGCGAATTCCACCAATTCGGCGCGGAGCTCTACGGTGCGGAAGGGGCGGCCGCGGACGCCGAGGCGATCGCCTTTGCCGACCGCTTTCTCCGTGAGATCGGCGTGGGGGAGGCGGCAGAGCTTCACATCAATTCCATCGGCTGTCCCGCTTGCCGCGCAAAGTATCAGGAAGCGCTCCGCGACTACTTCCGTCCCCATCTTGGGGACATGTGCCCCGATTGCAACAGCCGTTTTTTGAAAAATCCCATGCGCATGATCGATTGCAAGGAAGAGGGCTGTAAAAAATACACCCGCTCTGCGCCGCGCATGCTCGACTATCTCTGCGAGGAGTGCAGGGCGCATTTCGAAGAGCTCAAAGCCCTGCTCGACGGCGCGGGGATCGCCTATGAAGTGGACCCGTCTATCGTCCGGGGGCTCGATTATTACAGCCGTACCGTCTTTGAATTCACGAGCGACGCCCTCGGCGCGCAGAGCACGGTGCTCGGCGGGGGGAGATACGATACCCTCCTCGTCCAGCTCGGCGCAAAGCCCACGCCCGCCGTCGGGTTTGCCGCGGGGCTCGAACGGCTCATCATGCTGCTCGACGCCTTGCAGACGCCCATTTCCGAGCAAAAGCCCGATTGCTATCTTCTCGGCATGGACGAAGCCTCTCGCCGCAAGGCGTTTCTGCTTGCGGAGAAGCTCAGGGAGAAGGGGATCGCCTGCGAGACCGATCTCATGGGGCGTTCCCTGAAAGCGCAGTTCAAATATGCGGACAAGCTCGGCGTGAGGTTCGTCGCCGTCATCGGCGAGAGCGAACTTGCCGAAAATGCGGCGGAGGTCAAGGACATGGTGGCCTCATCTTCCGTCAGAGTAAAATTCGACGAGATCGCACAGTATATCAAAGGAGGGATGTGATATGGTCAAGGAAATGAGCGGACGGGAGCTCGACGAGCTCGTGTCGCAAAAGAAAACGGTCGTCTGCGACTTTTGGGCGAGCTGGTGCGGCCCCTGCCGCATGCTCTCCCCCGTGATGGAGACATTGAGCGAGGAATTTAAGGAGAGAGCAGAGTTCGTCAAGGTGAACGTGGACGACAACGGCGATCTCGCGGCGTCGCTCGGGATCTTCTCCATTCCCGACGTATATATCTTCGCAGACGGCGAAGTCAAGACGCACAACCTCGGGTTCCTTCCCGAGGACGCCATGCGGGAATTTTTGGAAGAAAATCTGTAACGAAAAAAAGGGGCTGCCTCGAACGCAGCCTCTTTTTTGTTTTTTCGGGGAAAAACCCTATCCCCCTTGCTTCCCCTCGTAGGGGAAGTACCCGCGCATTCTACTCTTGCTTCCCCTTATAGGGAAAGTATCCACGCAGCCCCCACTTGCTGCCCCTTCTAGGGGAAGTCCCCGAACGTAGTGAGGGGAAAGGGGTTTTGGAAACCCCTCAGTCACTACGTTCGTGACAGCTCCCCTGGAAGGGGCGCCGAGATGCCCACCTTAGTCACCTGCGGTGACAGCTCCCCTGAGAGGGGCGCCGAGAAAACCTCAAGGTCATAGACTATTCAAAAAACGATTCAAAAGTTCTTTTTGTTCGGGAGTGAGCTCCGCAAGACGGTCTGTTCCTTGCGGGGGCTCTTTTTTTGTGGAGAAAAATTCCTCGATCGTGATCCCCAAGCCCCAGCAGATATGGTCGAGATATTCTATCGTAGGACTTTTTTCGCCGCGCTCCAGTTGATAAATATAGGTGGGCGAAACGCCTGCCAAATTCGCAAGCGCATTCTGCTTCAACTTTCTTTCTTCTCTCAATTCACGGATCCGTTTTGCAACTTCTTCGCGTTCCATATACGGCCTCAAATAGAAACTTTAGTTATAGTTTATTTGCCTTTTCCCTTTGATAATAAAACTATCGTATTGACAAATTAAAACTATCGTGTTATAATTTTTACACTATAATTTATGACATGAGGAAAAAATGCCTACCGAAACTTTGAGAAACGCGAGGAAAAACAAGGCGGATGAGTTTTATACCCAACTTCCGGACATTGAAGCGGAACTCAAACATTACAAGGAGCAACTTGCGGGGAAAATCATCTTTTGCAACTGCGACGACCCGTACGAGAGCAATTTTTTCAAATATTTTGCGATGAACTTCAATTTTTTGGGACTGAAAAAGCTCATTGCGACCTGTTACGACAGTTCTCCGATCGCCTACACGCAGATGTCGTTTTTTGAGAATGAAAAGACGGTGCCGAACAAACACCGCCGTGCCTATAAGATCGAGATCACCGAGGTCGGGGATTACAACGGCGACGGGGCGGTCGACATGAGCGATATCGAGTGGCTCTTAAAAAACAAGAAAAACACCCTGTCTCTCTTAAAGGGGAACGGCGATTTTCGCTCCGGGGAGTGCATAGAGCTCCTGAAAGAGGCGGACGTCGTGGTGACAAACCCGCCCTTTTCGCTCTTCCATGCGTATGTGGCGCAACTTATGGAGTACGGCAAAAAGTTTTTGATTATCGGAAATCAAAATGCAATCACCTATAAAGAAATCTTTCCTTTGATAAAACAAAACAAGGTATGGTTAGGATATGGTTTCAAGGGAAACGTTGGATTTTTTATCAATACGCAATATATCGATTACGCGAAATCGAGCCAACACAAAGAGGGCATGATCCGCGTGTCGGGAGTCATGTGGTTTACGAATTTGGACACGAAGAAACGGCACGAAATTCTCATCCTTTATAAACAATACTCGCCCGAAGAATATCCGAAATATGATAACTATGACGCGATCGAAGTCGGAAAAACGTCCGATATTCCATACGATTATGATGGCGTAATGGGGGTTCCTATCACTTTTCTTGATAAATATAATCCAGAGCAATTTGAAATTATCGGAGCTACGGAAAGCGAAGGACGCGGATTTTCTTGCGGATTGTGGGACGAAACAAGTAAAGTTCCGCAAGCAACGGTAAAAGGGAAAAAGAAGTTCAAAAGGCTGTTCATTCGCAGGAGGAGAAAATCATGAAAATCGAACTGCACGAAATTTCGATCGCCGACATCGCAAAAAACTATGTCGACAACGCCGAGGAGGGGGTCGTGGGCTACGACGGCAAGCTCAATATCCGTCCCAAATATCAGCGGGAATTCGTCTATGACGAAAAAAAGCGGAACGCCGTCATCGACACGATCATGAAGGGATTTCCGCTCAACGTGATGTATTGGGTCGCGGACATGGGTGGCACCTTTGAAGTCTTGGACGGGCAGCAGCGCACGGTCAGCTTCTGTCAATATGTGAACGGCGACTTTTCGGTGGAGAGCCGCTACTTTCACAATCTGACCAAGGCCGAACAGCAGCAGATCCTCGATTATAAGGTGCTCGTCTACTTCTGCGAGGGGAACGACAAAGAAAAGCTCGATTGGTTCCGCATCATCAATATCGCGGGAGAACGGCTCACGGAGCAGGAGCTCCGCAATGCGACCTATACGGGCCCGTGGCTCACGCACGCAAAATCCATTTTCAGCAAGACGGGCTGCGCCGCCTATCTTCTTGCCAAGGACTATGTGAGCGGTTCGCCCATTCGGCAGGAAATTTTGGAGACCGCGCTCGATTGGATGAGCCAAGGGCACATCGAGGACTATATGTCGGAACATCAACACGAGCCCAACGCGAACGAACTTTGGACGTATTTCCGTAACGTCATCGAATGGGTGAAGCTCACCTTTGTGAGGTACCGCAAGGAGATGAAGGGGATCCGATGGGGTGCGTTGTACGATGAGTTCCACGGGCGAACTTTCGACACCGCGGCTCTGGAACAAAAAATCGCCGTACTCATGGCGGACGACGACGTGACGAATAAGAAGGGGATCTATCCCTATATCCTGACGGGAAAGGAGAAGTTTCTGAATCTCCGAGCCTTTACCGAGAGCCAAAAGCGGCAGGCCTATGAGCGGCAGGGCGGGATCTGCCCCTATTGCGCCAAGGAGGGACGCGCAAAGACGCATTACGACCTTGGCGAAATGGAAGGGGATCACATCACGCCGTGGTGCGAGGGCGGCAAGACCGTTCCCGAAAACCTGCAAATGCTCTGCAAAGAACACAATCGGGCAAAGAGCAGCAGATAAAGGATAGGGGAAAACCGACGAGCGGTTTTCTCCCGTATGTACCTCAATTTAATAGAGGATGATTTTGGCAGTCAGATGCCGTATAAAAACGGGGCCCGATTTTTTCGGACCCCCGTTTTTTGTTGCCTCTGAATTTTTAACTTTCGTATGTTCTCGCTTCGAGGAAGGCGAGGACGGTTTCGACGGCGGTGTTAAGAGCTTCTCCTCCAAAGCCGTGCCCCGCACCCGGAATCACAGTGAGCTCGCACCTCTCCCCGTATACTTCCATCGCGCGGTCGATATATTCTCGCCGCACGAGGGCGTCCTGATCCCCCCAGACGATGCAGACGTCCTTTTCAAAGCCGCCGATCACCTGATAGGGATCGAGATCCTGAACGGACTTGATGAACTCCGCGCCGATGGAATATCCCATGAGCGGGGTGTCCCTTTCGGGCTTCCCGCGCCAGTCGTCTGGAATGTTGAGCGCGGGAAAGTAGAGCGCAATTGCCGATACCATGTCCTTGATCTCCCCGTCGGCAGCGGTGAGCGCCGTGATAAACCCGCCCTGGCTCCCGCCGAAGAGAAAGATCTGCGTCGGATCCACCGATGGATATGTTTGCAGATTTTTAATGACGGCGATGAGATCCTCTTTCATCGTAAAGGGCGTATAGGACGAAGCGTCCCGCCCCGTGCTCTTGCCATTTAACTGCGCGCCGCAGTAATCGAACGCATAGGCGAAATAGCCGCGCTCGGCAAGCCGCTGGCACTCCTTGGGAAAGTCGGTATAATGTCCGTTGAAGCCGTGGCTCAAAATGACGAGGGGGAATTTCCCGGTCGCCTTGGGTCTGTATAAGGTGCCGTAGATCGAGATCCCGTCGTACTCCACGGTGTATTCCTTTTGCGCGACCCCGTACTTAAAGTCCTTGTCGAGCACGCGGAGCTTCCTTTCTTCCTCCTCTCCTTCGCTCGGCTTTTGTTCTTCACCCTCGCTCGGCTTCTGTTCTTCGCCTTCGCCGGGCTTTTGCTCCTCTTCGCCTTCGCCGGGTTTCTGTTCGGGCATTTCTTCCTCCTGTTTAGTGTCCGCGTCCGCATTCTTGTCCGCTGTTTCGTTGTCGCAGCCCGTCATGATGCCGCCCAGCGCAAAGACTGCGGCGAGCGCGCACGCCAAAACCGCCTTTTTCATAGTTTCCCCCTTCCTCTGTATCTTAAAAATTCGGCGTCAATACAGAGACGGAAAAATTATATCATCGGAAAACTTTTTTGTCAAGACAGTTGGCAAAAAAGAGGCTCCGTCCGGGCGCATACTCCCATTGCTTTCCGCATAGAATAGTCCGAAAGTCCAAACGGGGGTGAATTTATGCGGAAATTGATTTGCGGGGCGGTCGGGGCGGCAGTCGTTCTGGCGGCGCTGCCTCTTGCCGCCTGCGGAGGAGAAACGGCGAAAAACAGCTATTCGATCAAAGCGGAATATCTCGAGGAAGAGGAAGCCCTCCGCTGTGAGATGACGGCGACGGTCTTTAACGAAACGGACAACGCGCTCTCGACGCTTCCCTTCCAAATTTGGGCGAACGCCTACCGCGAGGGGGCGACCTACAAGCCCGTCTCCGATCTCTACGCGCCCGCCGCATACTACGACGGGGAAAGTTTTGGCGGTTTCACTTTGGAGCATGCGGAAGGCGCTTCCTGCACGGTGGGGGGCGCGGACGAGAACATCCTCTATGCCGCCCTCGGGGAGCCCCTCTATCCCGACGAGAGCGTCTCGCTCTCCTTCTCTTTCACCGTAAAACTTGCAAAGATCAACCACCGTCTGGGCGTGGGGGAGAACTGCGTCAACCTCGCGAATTTTTATCCCGTCCTCTGCACCTACCGCGACGGCGGCTTTTACGAGTGCGTTTACAGCGAAAACGGGGATCCCTTCGTGAGCGAAACCGCAAATTATTCGGTGGAGCTCACCGTGTCCGCGAAGTATGACGTCGCGGGAGCCGTCCTCAAAGAGGAGAGCGGCGGGAAAAGGCTGTATGCCCTCGAAGCGGAAAACGTGCGGGACGTCGCCTTTGTGCTGGGCGATTTCACCCGCCTCGACGGGGAGAGCTGCGGCGTGCCCGTCACCTACTTTTATTACGACGACGCCGCGCCCGAGCGGACGCTTTCCGCCGCATGCGACGGCCTTGCGTTCTTTTCCGAAAATTTCGGCGAGTACGCCTATCCCGCCTACACCGTCGTACAGACCGATTTCCCGTACGGCGGCATGGAATACCCCATGCTCTCGATGATCTCTTCCACGGTTGCGGAAGAGCAGGTCGACGCCGTCGTCGTCCATGAGACGGCGCACCAGTGGTGGTACGCCATGGTGGGGAGCGACCAGTTCGGGGAGGCGTGGCAGGACGAGGGGCTCGCCGAGTGGTGCTCCGCCCTCTTTTTCGAGGCGCATCCCGCGTACGGGGTAAGTTACAGGGAGATGGTGAACGCTTCCGAGCGGTCTTACCGCGCCTTTTTCTCGGTCAGCGCGCAGGTCAAGGGAGAGGCGGACACGCGCATGTCCCGCCCGCTTACCGAGTATACGGGGCTGTACGAATACCGCAACATCGCCTACGACAAGGGGGTGATCCTCTTCGACCGCGTGCGCGACGCCGCGGGAGAGAAGAAACTCATCAAGGGGCTTAGAATGTATGCGGAGACGTACGGCGGCAGGATCGCCTCTCCCGCCGACCTCGTATCATGTCTCGACAAGGCGGGCGCGAGCGTCGGGGAGCTCATATTTTCCTTTACGGAAGGGCGCTGCGTGATCTGAAAAGAGTTGCAAAACCGCGCGGGAAGCGGTATAATCGTACTATGCCGATATTCCGTTACCGTTGCCCGCAATGCGGGAAGATCTTCGAAGAACTTGTGAAAACGCACGGGGAAGAAGTGTTCTGCCCCGATTGCAAGCGCGCCGCCGAGCGGTGCTGGTCGGGCACGGTCTATTCCGCGACGGGGAAACCCGTCAAGAAGTGTTCGGGCGACTGTAAGACGTGCGGCGGCTGCCGTTGAGTTTTTGGTTTTACAGGGGGAATTAACGGAAAGGTGACTGAGGTGGGCATCTCGCTGCCCCTCTTAGGGGAAGTCCCCGAACAAAGTGAGGGGAAAGGGGTTTCAAAACCCCTCTGTCACTCGCAAGCTCGTGACATCTCCCCTATAAGGGGCGACAAGTTCCGTCATTCGCGCTGCTCATGCCCTCCACGGTACATGGCACGCCGTTTGGATTAAATTCGAAAATGAAGTACCACTCGCTATGCGGGTGGACTATTTATAAAAAAAGTGTGAAAGTTCATAAAAGCATGGGCGTTTGCTTGACAAAAGCAAAGTCTTTTTGTATAATGATACTGTATAAATGTATAAATTGAAAAAGACGGCAGTCTTTTCCGAAAAAGGAAATCACTGCCGTAAGGAGGATCATATGACATCCGGTTTCAGAAAAATTCTCTTGGCGGTAACGTCGGCGCTTCTCTTTGCGTCCTCGCTTGCGCTCTTTGCCGCCTGCACGGAGGATGAGCCGCAAGCGGGCACGGAGAATCCCGCTACCCATGAGCACACCGTCGAAACTTGGACGGTCAAGACGCCCGAAACGTGCACCGAATATGCGGTCGAAGAGGGCGTATGCACCGTCTGCGGGCAGACGCAGACCCGCTCGGGGACGACGCTCGCGCCGCACAACTTCGAATATGTTTCTACGATCAAAAAGCCCACCTGCACGGAGAAAGGGCTCGACAGCGTAAAATGCACCGTCTGCGGCACGGAGAGCACGCAGGAGACCGATCCCGCCCATACATGGCGGCGGACGGGGATCAACAAGCAGCCCACTTGCGACACGGACGGCGAGTATGCCGTAAAATGCACCGTCTGCGGCACGGAGAGCACGCAGGTATGGGAAAAGCTCGGGCACAGCTGGACGGACGACGGGACGGGTCTTGATCCCACCTGCACGACGCCCGGTTCCCGCAACGTGAGCTGTTCGCGCTGCGGCGCGAAGGACGTGAGGGAGATCCCCGCCCTCGGGCACGAATGGGAGGAGGATTTCACCGTAGACAAGATCCCGACCTTCGAAGAAGCGGGTTCCCGTTCCGTTCACTGCAAACGCTGCGAGGACGGGCGGGACAGGGTGACGGAGATCCCGAAGCTCGACGAAAATACCGATACTTTTTACGAACTTCACCTGACGCGCTCGAACGGCGACGCGCTTGCGGCGACGGGGATCGGGTTCGAGATCTATGACGGCGGCGAAAAAGTCGCAAACGGCACTTTCCAAAACGGGATCGGGGTCGCGATCCTTCCCGCAAGGGTCTACACCGTCCGCCTGACGGATTGCCCCGAGGGATACATCGCGCAGGAAGAGTATACGACTTCCTTCGATCAATTTACGACGGGCGGCGCGATCGCCTGCGAAACGCCGATCTCGGGCAAACTCATCGAAACGCCCGCAACGGCGGAGACAAAATACAGCGTCGGCTCCGTCGTGCACGACTTCACCTATACGGACGCCATGACGGGCGAAACGCTCACTCTTAGCGAAATTTTGAAGTCCAAGAGAGGGGTGATCCTCAATTTCTGGTACGTCAACTGCACCTATTGCCGGATGGAATTCCCCGAGCTTCAAAACCTCTACCGGGAGTACGGCGAAGATATCGCGATCATCGCAGTCAACGCTTCGGCAAGGCTTACGGATATCGGGAGCATGGCGGCTCCGGATACCAAGAGGATGATCCAGACTTTTGTGCGGGAGAACGGATATACCTTTAATTTCGTCGAAGATCCCGCGGAAGGCGAAGCGCTTAGCTGGAAATTCTCCGTAACGGGGACGCCCGTCAGCTACTTTATCGACGCCGAAGGCGTCGTCTGCGAGATCGTGGACGGCTACGTCGAGGGCGCGAACGAAATGCGCCTGAAAAACGCGATCGAAAAGATGCTCTCCATCCGCGTGCAGACGCCCGCCGAGGCGATGCTGCCCGAGAAAAAGTCTTAAAACTTACGGAAACCTTTTTGGCGGAACGCTCCTCCCACCGGGGGAGCGTTTCTTGTTGAGAATGAGCTCCCCCGTCCTCATCCCGAGGCGAAGCCGAGCGGATCTCATAGACCCACGGGCGTCTGTACTTACGAGGGGATTCACTCGCCCCTTACGGGGCTCGGAATGAGGCCCCATCGGCTCCCCCTTGAGGGGGAGCTGTCACCGCAGGTGACTGTGGGGTGTCGTTCCCAATTACGTCACCCTGAGCGCAGTCGAAGGGTCACCGCATGATAAAATAAGGTGATGCTTCGACAAGCTCAGCATGACGTAATCAGGAACGGAGTCTACGTCTCGGCTCTCCTGCAAGGGGCGCAAGTGGGCTTTTTTCGGAATAAAATACATAAAATTTGCATAGTCGGTAAGTTTTTCTTTATATTTCAATAATTTATCACATATCTACGCCTATGATTCGATTGACAAGAAAAGATCGCGTGTGATACAATAAATATGGAAAATTCTTTTGGATCAAAAAAGGAGGACATTTATGAAAGCGTTGAGAAAAAGTCTTATCTGGATTCTTTGTCTCATGCTGTTTCTCTCCGTCGGATTGTTTTTGACTGCTTGCGGCGATGAGGGAGAAAACCCCGGGGGGGAGAACCCCGACGAAAACGGGGAACAGACCGAAAAGGACGTCGCCTATACGGTAGACGTATACTTGGAGGGCGAAGGTGGCAGTTATGCCCGCAGCGCGGAGCATTCCTCTTCCGCGACGGGCAAGGCGGGAAGATCCGTCACGGTGAGCCCCGCGACGATCGACGGCTATGTGTTCAATGCGTCCCATGAGGGAACCGTGCTCACAAAGACGCTGTCCGAAAACGCGGCGGAGAACGTATTCAGCCTGTATTACGATCTCGAAGCGGCGGCAAGCTCCGTCGAATATAACGCCAATGCGCCCGCGGGCACGTCCGTAAGGGGCTCCGTCGATGGCGCGTCGGCGCAGGACGGCTATGTGACGGCGGCGGAAAACGGGTTTAAGATCTCGGGGTACCGCTTCGCGGGTTGGAGCACCAAAACGGAAGGGAAAGCCGAGTATCAGCCGGGCGAACAGGTTCCCGTCAAGGGCAAGGTCGTCCTCTATGCCGTTTGGGATCAAGGGCTTAGAGACAGATTCGGCGGCACCGATCTCATCTATCTTCTCAGCAGCGAAGAGGGGGTCGCCGTCCTCGAACGCGGCGGCGTAGAGTTCCGCGGCGAATATCAGGGCGACGGATTCACCTTCAAAAACGATGCGGGCGAGACCGTGCTCGAAGGCAAACTCTTCGGCACCACTTTCAATTACCGCCGTCCCGAGATCCAAGGGACGTATCAATTCTACAACTTCTATATGCCGAAGTCGGAGGACGAGGAGCGGCTCGACCCCGATGAAACGCTCACCGTGGACGAATACGGCAGCGCGACGCATGTCTATCAGGACGAACAGGGCAGGACCGTCCGCCAGACGGGCTCGATCATTTACAATGCGCCCACGGACGAGTATCTCTTCACGGATACGGAGGGGAACGGCTTTGTCTATGCGCTTAGCGTTTATCCCGGAGAGGATCTCATGTCTACGGAGGACGATATCCCCGTATTCTGCGCGACGTACGGCGAAGGCGGGGCTTATCAGCAGTTCCTGACTGCGGACGGCGCAAGCGGGAACCTCGGCGGGATGCAGCTCATCCTCGACGGCTACGGCGGCGCGATCCTCGACTACGACTGGTATACGGGCGGCTATTACGTCGAAAACGTTTACGACAACGGCGCGGGGCTTCTGATGTACAGGATCGTCGCCGTATTCCTCGACGAGTTCGGCATCTATGCCCCCGCGGGCACGAATTACACCGTCTATTGCTACACCCTGCCCCTCAACAACGGCATCTACGGCTTTGTGCAGGCGCGTTCCGAACGGGGCGAATATGAGTCCGAATCGGGCAAGCTCGTCTTGGACGGCTACGGGATCCTTCCCGACAGCGCCGTCTATACCGACGCAGATGGGCGTCAACAGAGCGGAACGTATACCACTTCTTCCTCCCCCCGCCTCACGGGCACGATCATCACGATCAATCTGACGGAGGAATCGGGCAGACCCACGGGAAGGACGTTGCAGTTCCTCGTGAGCGGGGACGGATTCGAAACGCTCGACCGCACGGGCGAGGCCGATTACAAGGAATATATCTGGCTCAACGACGGCGTGCTCGACTTTTCGCCTCTCCTCGTGCTCTATAACAGGGACTATACCGAGGGCGGCGTCTCGGGGAAATACGCGGAGTATTGGTGTTACAGGGATTCCAAGACAGAGACGTTGGAGCTTGCGGCAAAAGGCTACGTGACGGACGAGGCGCTCAAGGGCGGGAACAGTCCCGTCATGCGGACATGGCACAAGACGGAATCGGAAGCTGGCTTCGAGGACATGGTCGCCGGCGAGCTCAAATTCATGCTCGACGCTACGGTGGACTCCAATTATCTCACCCGCGACGTGTACTTTGTCTTTGAGCGGGACGGCGAGCAGCTTTATTCCGTTCTTACAGACAGCGACGGAGACTCCGGGGCGCAGATCTGGTACCAGAGCGTCGGTATCAACACCCTCGGTTCCCTCTATATCGATAAGGACGGCAACCACTATGCGGGCGGGTTTACCGTCGATACGCAAGGCTACTATTTCGGCACCGTCGGTCTCTTCATCTACTATGACGAGACGGGCATGTACCACATCATCTATTCGGATCTCCGGCTCGATACTGCGGGGAATCCCGTCTCCTTCACCGTTCTTCCCGAGAACGGCGCGGACGAGATCGGCATGCTTCTCATGAGCGACGACGGCTCCATGCAGACGGACGCCACCATGCTCCTGCGCGGCAACGACCAGGCGCTCTATTCCGCGACGGGCGATTTCCTGAATGCGGGCGCGTTCGTACGCGGCAAACTCGAATATGCGGGCGAGACCGATCTCGGCGACGCCATTTGGGCGTTTGTCACGGACGCGGGCGTCGAGCAGTTCAAACTCATCTATTATTACGACGAATTCGTCGAAATGGGTATGGTGACGGAGATCATCCTCTACCATAGGTACAACGCGCACGTTGCGGGGACGTATACCTCCGTTTCCGGGGAGCTCACCCTCGACGGTTACCGCGGCGCGTCCTACACGCCGGCGGGCGGCGCGAAGATCACGGGGTACTACCATCTTAGCTCCGACGGCTCGGCCGTCTACCTTTCCGCCTTCACGGGGGAGGAGCAGGTCTTTAAGCTGGACGGCAAATCGTTCACCGCGCTCGACGGCCTCTACGGCGAACAAAGGCTGTACAGGCACAATACCGAGTATACCCTCAAATTCGACGGAATGGGCAACGTGGAAGCAAAGGCGGGGAACCAATCCGTCGGGGTCGGCTTCTACAACTTCCTCAACGAGGAGAAAACGGAAGTCGAAGTTGTCATCGATCTCGGCTTCGAGGGCACGGAGGTCATCGTCCTTCATTTCGGCGGCGGCGGGATCTCCGAGCGCACCGAAGAAGGGAAGATCTATATCAGCGACAAGTGGGGTATCCTCATCCTTGACGGATACGGACAGGCGACCTATTACTATGAACAGGGCACCGGAAGTGCGACGGGGCACGTCACCTATATCGACCGTAACGACGGCTTCATCATGATCCGCTATGACGAATCCCTCACCGACCAGTACTTTGTCATCGAGGACGTCCGCGGTTCGGAGTACGGCAAGTTCTCCGCGCCCGCATACCTGCGGAGCAACCTCATCTACTTCTCCGAAGGGCTCAAAGTCATCGCTTACGGCACTGACGGGCTCGCGCAGGTCGACAATTCCGTCGGATGCTACAATATCATGAACGGTCAGGCAAAGGTCTACATCATGAACGCGCAGACCGGCGGATACGACACGCATGTCTATCCCGCACCGACGGGAGATGAGACTTACACCGCGGAAGGGGTGAAGTATTACCTCTTCACGGGCGAAAACGGCGGCAGGGTCACCCTTACGGGAACCATCCGCATCGACGCGGAAGAGTTCGAGGACGTCGAGGGCGTGACGCTCTCCTTCACGATCTCGAGCTCCTCGCTCGACGGCGTTGAAGCGACGTTGGAGGTGGAAGAACAATCCTACTCCTTGTTGCTTACCAACCACTATATCGATCCCGATACGAAGAGGGTCACCATCGGCACGGCGCTCTTCGACCAAAAGACCTATGAGTACTATCCCATCGAGGTGCACTATATCCCGTCCTATATCGAGGGCGAGACGGCGGTGGCGACGTTCAGCGCGGAGGGCGATATCAGCACCACTCTCGTCGATTATTCGGACGCGGAAGCCCACGAGACGCACCCCGAGCGCGGGATCAGCACGCTCACCGAAAGCTATGTCGGGTTCGGTCCCTTCACCCTCTCGGAGAGGAAGCTCTCGGGCACGCTCTACTGCGGCAGCGTGACGCTCACCTTCTCGGGCGCGGATATCGTCGAGATCTACGCGAGCCCCGCGGAAAATCTCTACCGCTATCTCGCGGAATTCGATTTCGGGGGCGACCGCTATGCGGTCATTTACGAGAAGGAGATCGACGGTTACTATACCCTCTATCAAGTCGTCAAGTACGACAAGTTCGAGACGGACGGCTATACCGTCGGCGTCGGCAGATATTTTTACAGCAACGAGGGCTACACGTTCGTCGTAGACTATGAGGTGGGAGATCTCAGCTCCGTCCAGCTCTATAAGGACGGCAAGATCCTTTCGGCGTTCAACACCCTTACGAACCCCCGCGAAAAGACCGCCTGGATGCTTCTTTCGGACGTTGATAATACCCACGTCGGTTACTTCTTCACCGTGACGATGGATGACGCGGGCGAGCCCACGGCGGCTACCGTGAAGGAATACGACCTCGTGCAGGGTCTCACGGGAGCGGAAGTCAGCGATTCCGCATATGCAAACTTCTTCATCGATAAAGTAACGAAAGAGATCAAGCTCGTGGCGTTCATGTCCTATGTCGACGGCGTGATCACCTTCATGGATATCGAGAGCGTCGAAGTATCGCCTGAAAACAAATATCAATTCACCGTCACCGATATGGACGGACAGGAATTTACCGTCACCGTCGTCTGCGATGAAGAGAGCGGCGAGCCGCTCACGGACGGCGAAGGTCAGTGGCTCATCGTGGTGACTTGATCGGAGGAAACTTATGAAGCATCGGGTACAGGTGCGGTTTTGGTACGGGATTTTTCTTTCCGTATTCACCGCAGTGCTCGCAATTGTTCTCATCATCCTGTCGGCGCAGATCTATTACGCCGATCCGGACGGTGATCCGTACAGCCGCGCCCTTGTGGGGGAGCGGCTGTCTCCCTTGCTTGCGCCCGCGATCCTATACCTTATCGCCGTCATCGGCGGGTTCGTCCTTGCGGCGCTCTTCCCCCTGCCCAAGGAGAAGGAGCGCGCGCCGCTCTTCCTCTCCTACAAGCGTTTGAGAGCCAAAGTCCCCCAAGGGAGCGGCGAGGAGTTTTCGGCGGAGCGGGGAAAGCTCAAAAAGTACGAAACCGTCCGTTTGGCCGTCTGGGCGGTCTGTGCGGCGGTCTCGCTCGCGGCG
Source organism: uncultured Clostridia bacterium (assembly GCA_947626105.1). Lineage (GTDB taxonomy): Bacteria > Bacillota > Clostridia > Christensenellales > Borkfalkiaceae > Gallimonas. Next base: position 91,577 of record CANQQY010000004.1, read on the forward strand.
GCGATCGTCACCGTCTGCTACCTTGCCGATCTCTCGCACTTTACGGGGCACGAGATCAACGGGGAGATCCTGCGCATGCTTCGCTTTTGCTTGCCCTTCATCGGCGCGGCGTTTCTTCTCTGGATCGGGGCGGCGCTGTATGAGACGTTTACGCTGAAAAGCCGCCTTGCATGCGTCAAGAAATTGCTCGTGCTCGGAAAGGGCGCGCCTGCGGAAGAGCCTCCGAAGCTCTCCGTCGCGGCGGAACGCGCGCTCGGCGTGGTGCGCTCGGAGAAAGCGCTGTGGATCATCCGCGGCGCGGTGCTCGTCCTCGGGGTCACCTTTCTCGTCCTCGGGATCGTGAACGGCGGCGCGGGCGACGTCTATACCAAGGCGATCAAGATATGCACCGAGTGCATCGGTCTCGGTTAAGGAGGGAGTGATGGAAGAAGAAAACAAGCTCCCGACGGAAAATCAAGAGACCATGTCCGAGGAGCAGGTGCAAAAAGAAGAACAAGCTCCCGCCGAAACGCCCGAAACGAAAGAGAAAAAGAAGGGCGGATTCAGGGCGTGGTGGCATAGTCACAAGCCCACAAAGCGGCGCATCATTCAGCTCTACGCGGCGCTTCTCACCAATGCGAACATCAAGGGGTTTGCCTCGGGGCGCATCTATCAGGGCGCGGCAAAGTATGCCTGCGTGCCCGGGCTGAATTGCTATTCCTGCCCCGGCGCGGTGGGGGCATGCCCGCTCGGCTCGTTGCAGAACGCCTTCGCACAGTCCCCGACCCGCATGCCCTTCTATGTCATCGGCATCATTTTGCTCTTCGGCCTGCTCCTCGCGCGCACGATCTGCGGCTTTTTGTGCCCCTTCGGGCTGTTGCAGGATCTGACCTATAAGATCAAGACGCCCAAACTCAAAAAGAGCAAGGTCACCCGCGTGCTCTCCTATCTCAAATACGTGCTCCTCGCCGTGTTCGTCATCTCCCTGCCGCTCATCTTTGGGCAGGCGCAGGTGGCGGTCCCCGCCTTCTGTAAATATATCTGTCCCGCGGGGACGCTGGGCGGGGCGGTCGCGCTCCTTGCAAATCCCGCAAACGCGGATATCTTTTCCATGCTCCATGGGCTCTTTACATGGAAGTTCTGTCTGATGGTGGGGATCGTCCTCGCGAGCGTGTTCGTCTACCGCTGTTTCTGCCGTTTCCTGTGCCCGCTCGGCGCGCTGTACGGCTTCTTCAACAAGATCGCACTCATCGGGATCAAGCTCGACAAGAACAAGTGCACGGACTGCGGGCTGTGCGTCGCCCATTGCAAGATGGACATCAAGAAGGTGGGCGACCATGAGTGCATCAACTGCGGCGAGTGCATCGACGTATGCCCCGCAAGGGCGATCACATGGAAGGGGAAGAGACCTGTTCTCCACGCAAACGCCGTGGAGCCTCTGCCCCTGCCCGAGACGGAGGAGCGGCCGCTCGGCGAGCTTCTGCACGGCGGGACGCTTTCCGTTTCCCAAACGCCCCTTCGTGAGGAGACCGCGATCGGCGGAGAAGCTCTTTCCGCCCCCCTTCCCGAAGAGACGGGCGTAAAAGCCGCCAAAAAGCGGCGCGGAAGAGGATTTTGGCTGGAAGTTGCGGCTTGGATCGCCGCCACCGCGGTGCTCGTGGGCGCGCTCGTCTATTTCAACGCCTGCGATACGCAGACGGAGATCGCAGCGCCCCCCAAGGATTTTTACTTTTCGGTGAGCAGCAAATCAGACAGCGCGGGGCAGTTCTCTTTCACCGTGCGGAAAGAGGGCGGAGACGAACCGCAGAGCGCCGCCGTGAAGGGCGGGAACGGCTCGGAAGCGGATCCCTACGTCGTGGACGACATCGCGGGCAAGTACACCGTCAATCTGCATACCGAGGGCGGAAAGACCCAGCCGATCTATTTCGTCTTTACGCTGAAAGAGGCCGCAGAGTACACGGTGAGCGGGGCGAGCGACGATCTTGCGCTCAACGTCTATTTCCTCGACGCCTACGGCAACCGCAGGGAGAAATTCTCGCTCGGCGAGGAAACGTCGTTCAGCCTCGACTGTATCCGCGGGGTGGGGGAATCTTGTCCCGACTTCACCCTTCCGCAGTATCTGAAAGGGGGAGATTTCACCCTTTCCGAACATAAGGGCAAGATCGTCATCATCAACTTTTGGGCGACATGGTGCGGCCCCTGCGTCACCGAACTTCCCGGTTTCGAACGGATCCGCGAGGAGTTTGCGGACAAGGTCGAGGTCGTCGCCGTCCACAGCTCGCATATCACCGACAATGTTCTTGACTTTTTGGAGACGAAAACTGACGCCTACGACGGGTCGCGGACATGGAAGGATTGGGATCTCACCTTTGTGCAGGACAGCGGCACCCATCCCAAGAGCGACGTCTACGATATGCTCGGCGGGAAGGACAGCTATCCCATGACCGTCATCGTGGACGGAGACGGCGTGATCGTCTTTCAGCGGGAGGGGAGCATGGATTACGAGCGTTTGCGCTCGCAGATCGAGCTCATGCTCTCCTGACAGTAGTAGATAAAACAACCCTCCGACATTGCTGTGTCGGAGGGTTCTTGTTCGCTCGATTTGTTTTGAGCTTGATGAACTGACCAAGCGTTCCAAATCACGTCACCCTGAGCTTGTCGAAGGGTCACCGCATTATAACAAGGTGATGCTTCGACTACGCTCAGCATGACGTAAAAATGTCGGAGACTTTAATTTCCCCTCTTCAGGCTGCGGAAAGCGTAATTGTGAGCGTATTGCTTTCCTCTGTCATCTTGTACTGCGCATTGTTGAATTTGCTGCCCGCGGGCGGGGTGTCGATATGCACCTCGTATTCGCCCGCCGCAAGATGATAGACGACCTTGCCGTCCGCGCCCGTTCTGGCGGGGTTGCACATGCCCTTGGGACCGCCGCAGAGCTGGACATCTAAATTCGCCGCGGGGGAACCGTTCGGCAGGAGCACGGTGAGGGTATAGGTGACGGGATCTACGGTGTCCTCGATGGGCACGACTTGCACGGTGACGTTGGGCTTGGTTGCCGTCACTTGCATCTGCGGATAGGAATAGTTGCTCATGATCATGTCTTTGAACTGTTCCAAAGCGATGAGATTGACGGAGTAGTCCCCCTTTTCGAGGGTGAAGCTTACCTTTCCGTCCGCCCCGGGCTGCGCTTCCGCCGCGACGCTCCCGTCCGCCTTTTTGAGCTGGACGGTAAAGCCCTTCGCGATCGTGGAGTTTTGCTCGCAGGAAATGGTGACGGTATAGACGGTCTTTGCGCTGTCGGTGTCCTCGTTCCCGTTTTGGGAGCCGCCGGGCCCGTCGATCACACTGCCGCCACCCTCGTCGTCGGATCCGCCGCATGCGGCAAACGTGGCGAGAGAAAACGCGGTGCACAAAACCAACCCGAGAGAAACAAGTTTTTTGAAAATCGGTTTCATATTTTTCTCCTTTTTCCGATTATATCATATTTTTTGGGGGAAGGCAATCCTTTTGGGCTCGGTCAGAAGGTCGGCGAGGGTGTAGCGGGAAAGAAATTCGCGCACCGTCCCGTCGAGCGCCTTCCAAATGGGGAGGGTCGGACAGGTATCGGCGTGCGGACAGGAATTGTCTTTGCTGCAACTCGTCACAAAGAAGGAAGTTTCCGCCGCTTCCAAAATTTCGGAGACGGAATATTCCGCGGGCGCGCGGGTGAGACGGTAGCCCCCGTTTTTCCCGCGGGAACCCTCCACCAGCCCCGCCTTCGCAAGGGCCGACATGATGCTCTCGGAATATTTATGGGGGATGTTGTTTTCAAGCGCGATCTCTTTAAGCGGAGAGGGACCCTCCTTCCCCGCAAGGGCGATCATGAGCCTCAAAGCGTACTCCCCCCGTGTGGAGACGATCATGTTTCCTCTCCATGCTCGTCGTGTTCATGGTCGAGCGCGGGGAAGTCCTTTTCGTCGTAGGGAATGTTGTGCGTGACGTAGTAGTTGCGGATCGCCGCCTGCACCGCCTCTTCCGCCAGAACGGAGCAGTGCATCTTGTATGCGGGAAGCCCGTCAAGCGCCTCCGCGACCGCCTTGTTGGTGAGAAGAAGGGCTTCTTTCAGGGGTTTGCCTTTGATCATCTCCGTCGCCATGGAGCTGGAAGCGATCGCACTGCCGCAGCCGAAGGTTTCGAACTTGACGTCGACGAGGATGTCGTTTTCCACCTTGATGTACATCTTCATGATGTCGCCGCACTTGGCGTTGCCGACTTCTCCCACGCCGTCGGGGTTTTCAATGACGCCCACATTGCGGGGATTTCTGAAATGATCCATTACTTTTTCGCTGTATAAAGACATAATTACTCCTTTTATTTTCATTTCGTTGAATTTCTTTTTTCGTTCATTTCTTTGCTCGCCCCGTCGCTTTGCACAAGGCCTACCCCCTTTGGGGTGGAGCAACGCGTCCTGCCAAAAGTTGATAACTTTTGGCGCGTTGCGACATGAGTGAGCGCATTATCTAGCGCGAACGGTGACTGAGGGCAGGACGCTACCTGCCCGAGACGGCTCCGCCGCAGGCGGTGGTGGGGGGGATCTCGCGGGGCATCGAAAAGAAATGAACGAGCGAACCTTCCCTGTGCATCAATCAAGCTCTTCCGAAAATCGCTTTGTAAGGACATTAAGTCGAAGGGGTTCGACAAATTGAGTCGCCCACGGCGGAAGTAAATTCCGCCTAAGGCAAATGATTTAGAACGAAGGGCAGTCCCTCGGCTCCCCGTGCTACCGCGTCATCCTGCCTCGCGCGCATTCTATTGCACTAAGCGCGGCACGAGCGGGCATCGCCCGCGGAGTAGCCGCCGCGTTCTTGCGGCGTGTCGAAGGATCACCGCATTATAACAAAGTGATGGTTCGACAAGCTCACCATGACGTAATCGGGAACGACACCCTCGCATTACAAAATAAATGTGCGCTTTCCCTCTTGAAGGTCCCGCCAGACGGGGGACATGTGGCGGAGGTATTCCACCACCTTCGGCACCTCTTCGATGAGATATTCGATCTCCTCGGGCGTGTTCTCCGCGCTCAAAGTCAGGCGAAGAGAGCCGTGCGCGACGTCATGGACTCTGCCGATCGCAAGAAGTACATGCGAGGGGTCGAGCGAGCCCGACGTGCAAGCCGACCCCGAGGACGCGGCGATGCCTTTGTCGTCGAGGAGCAAAAGCAGCGATTCGCCCTCGATCCCCTCGAAACAGAAACTCACGTTCCCGGGAAGGCGCTTTTCTCTGTCCCCGTTGAGCGCGCTGTGGGGGATCTTTTCCAGCCCCTCGATCAGTCTGTCCCGCATGGCGGTCACTTTTTTCGCCGCCTCGGGAAGTTCTCCGATCGCCTCTTTGAGCGCCGCGGTCATCGCGCGGATGGCGGGAAGATCTTCCGTGCCCGCACGTTTGCCGCGTTCCTGCGCCCCGCCTTCAATCAAGGAGTACAGAGGCGCGCCCGTCCTCACATACAGCGCACCCACGCCCTTGGGACCGCCGAATTTGTGGGCGGAGAGGGCGAGATAATCGCAGCCGATAGCTTCGACGTTTACCGCCGTATGCCCGACGGCCTGCACCGCGTCGGTGTGAAAGAGGATCTTCTTCGCACGGCAAAGCCTACCGATCTCTTCCACGGGCTGCAAGGTGCCGATCTCGTTGTTTGCAAACATGACGGAGACAAGGCAGGTCTTGTCGTCGAGGGCGGCTTCGACGTCCTCGATACGGACGATCCCGTTGCTCCCGACGGGAAGCAGGACGATCTCATACCCTTCCTTTTTGAGTTTGTTGAGGGTATGAAGGACGGCATGATGCTCGATGGCGGTGGAGACGATCTTCATCTTGCCCTTGAGCTTGCCGAGGTGGGCGGCGGACAGAATGGCCTGATTGTCCGCCTCGCTCCCGCCCGAGGTGAAGAGGATCTCCTTGGGCTTTGCGCCGAGAACGGCGGCGATCTCTTCGCGGCATTCTTCGAGGAGCGACCGCGCTTCCTGCCCCGGGGAGTGCAGGGAAGAGGGGTTTCCGTAAAAATTCTGCGCGGTTTCGGCATAGACGCGCAAAGCGCTCTCGCGCATTTTCGCCGTCGCCGCATTGTCGGCATAAACTTTCATATGATTTTCCTATTTCCTACTTATTTTGTAGGTATTATATCATCTGTATGCACCGCTGTCAAGTATTTTTTGTGTAAGAGTGGGATTTGTCCCAAGCCCTACCCCCTTCGGGGGGAGGGTGGCACGGCGTAAGCCGTGACGGATGGGGGGATAGCTGCCCCCTTTGAAGGGGGCGGCTCCGCCGCTTGCGGCGGTGGTGGGGGTTGCCCCCTCGGCGCCCCTTTTATGGGAAGTCCCCGAAGGGGAAAGGGGTTCCCGTCGCCGTAAAACAAAAAAGCGCTCCCGCGGGGGAGCGCTTTTGTACGCTGCGATTAGTCTGCTTTGAAAGGAATGAGCGCGGCGACGCGGGCGCGCTTGATCGCGATCGCAACCTCTCTCTGGTGCTTCGCGCAGGTGCCCGTCATGCGGCGGGGCAGGATCTTTCCGCCCTCGCTGATGAATTTACGGAGTTTGTTGGTCTCCTTATAGTCGATCGTGCTCTTTTCCTGGCAGAAGAGGCAGACCTTTTTGAAGTTCTGCTTTTTGAAGCCGCGTTTTGCGGGGCGGTCGCCCTTGTCGCGTTCGCGGCGGGGTTCCGTCGTCTCTTTGACTTCCGCTGCGGGCTCTTCCTCTACGGGCGTCTCGACGGCTTCTGTCGTTTGATTCTCTTCCATGATTCGTCTTCTCCTTGATTTAGATTTTGGTGACGTCAGAACGGAATATCTCCGTCGTCGTCAAAGGATTCGAGCGCGGGCTTCTTTCTGGCGGGGCTCTGCGCAGGTGCGGGAGCGGGCGCGTCGTAGAAGTCGTCCCCCGAATTCTGGTTCCTCGCCGTGAGGAATTCGATGTCTTGGGCGATGATGTCTACCGCGGTGCGGCGGTTGCCCTGATTGTCTTCATAGTTGCGGATCTGGATGCTTCCCGAAACGGCGACCTTGTTGCCTTTCTTGCAGTATTTGCCGACGTTATCGGCAAGTCCGCGCCACGCGGTCACGTTGAAGAAATCCGTCTGCCTCTCTCCGTCGCCGGAGGAGTAGGAGCGGTTGACGGCGATGCCGAAGTGGCACACGCTTACGCCGCTGTTTGTTTCGGACATTTCGGGGTCGCGGGTGAGGTTCCCGATCAAAAATACCTTATTCATCTTACTTTTCCTCTTTCTTTGTGATGACGCGGCGCAACACGTCAGAGGAGATCCCCGCAACGCGGTCGAGTTCCTTGACGACTGCGCCTTCGGCGACGAAGGTCATGAGGAAGAAGAAGGCTTCCGTCTTGTACTGAATGGGATAAGCCGTCTTGCGGACGCCCCATTTGTCGACAGATTCCACGCTTCCGCCCATGGACGCGACGATATCGGTATACTTTTTGATCTCCGCCTCTCTCGCGTCGTCCTCCATGTCGCTTTTCAGCAGCATGAGCATCTCGTACTTCTGCATTTTTTTCACCTCCCGGTCTTATTCGGCATGCGTTCTTCGCATGCAAGGTTTATGCACCAATTATAGCCGATTTTTCGGGAGAAGTCAACGTATTTTGAATGGGAAAGGGGGGAATTTGCGAATTTCTTTGGGGGAAGGGGCTCTCATGACCCTTGCGGCGCAACCGCGTCATTTTGCTCCGTGCAATATGCCCCCTCCCGAGGAGGGGGGGTAGGGGGGTGGGCAACGATTCTGATCGCGTTATGGTGCCCCGCGCGCATTCTATTGCACTAAGCACGGCACGAGCGGGCACCGCCCGCGAAGTAGCGCCGTCGAACCATCAACTTATGATAATGCGGTGACCCTTCGACTACGCTCAGGGTGACGTATTGGAAATGACGCCGCCCCGCCCTTTGGCTCCCCCTAAAAGGGGAAGCAAGACACCCCCTCACCGCCTGCGGCGGAGCTCCCCCTCGAGGGGGAGCCGAGGGTCGGACTCCGTTCCTCGGGATTCTTCGCGCCGCAAGGACGGCGGCGCTTCAGAATGACGTGCTCTCGCCCCTTGGCGCCAAGGGGCGAGAGCAAAAAAATCCCGACGCATGGAAGCGTCGGGAGAAGTTTTAGTGGAGGGAACCTGCGATCGTTTGAACAAGCAAGATGACTTCATTGATAGTCAACTCGCCGAGATCCGTTTTGCCATTAAGCTCTTGAATAGGATGCGCTTCGAGCAATGCGGAAATGTCTTGCGAGGGTTCGCTTTCGATGAGCTCATGGACATACATCTCGTTGAGGGTGAGATCGTTGATCTTCGCGGCGACCGCCGTCACGTGCGTGCCGAGCTCGGTGATCTTGGTCTCGGCGCCGTCCGTGCCCTCCCCGAGGAGGAGGTACCAGACGCCGGCATGGTAGGCGGTAACTTCTTCGCCCGTGTCGGTTTCCGTGTAGCCGACCTTCACGTCCTCTTTGCCGTAGGTGTCTCCGCTTTCATCCGCGGCGTAGCGGAGGCTGACGGGCACCTTTTCGATATAATAGTACTTCGTCTCGCCGTCGCCGTCCTCGGTATAGACGCGGTATTTTTCGGGAAGCTCGCCTTGGTCCAAACGCGCGTATGTATCCTTTTTTTCGAGATCGACGCGCACTTCATTTCCCGCTTCGTCCGTCTTGGTGTAATAGAAGTCGCCGTTTTCGTCCGTCGAGACGCTGCCTGAATAGATATGGCTCTCGTCGTCCAGATCGTCGTAGTTGACTTCATAATAGACGGGGGTATAGGAGAGATAGATCTTATTTTCGATGTACCGCTCCGCAATGACTTCCTGCCCTTCGGCGATCTTGTGATAGCCCGTCTCCGCGTCGCCCGTGTACCAGCCTTCGGTGACGGCTGTCTGCCGTCCGTCGGCCTCCTCATGATAATAGCGTACCGTGAGGGCGCTGAATTCGACTTTCTGCACCGGGCGCATATCTTCCGTATAGTCCTTCGCGTACGACCACATCTCGTTGCCGAACACATCCTCGAGAGTGAGCGCGTCGATCGCATCGCCAAGTTCGTTGATCTGTTTGTAACGGAGGGTATTCAGGATCAGGTTGCCGCTTTCGAACGCCTCCGCGCCGAGCACGTCCTCGAGGGTGAGCGTATCAATGCCCGTGGAGATCTCGCCGAGGGTCATATCGTGCAGGGCTTTGAGGATCTCGGGCGTGTCGGGGCTTTCCGGATCAATGTCGATGACGTCCGCGAGGGTGAGGGAATCTATTTTCTCCTGATTTTTCAGGTCGTAGATCCGCCAGCCGCTGATCGCTTTCAGGATACCCGAAGGCTCCTCGCCGAGTTCGATGATCGTTCCGATTTTGAGCCGTTCGATGCGGTTTTGATTTTCGAGGTCTTTGATCGACCAATCCTTCATCGCCTGCAAGATGCCGGAGGACTCGGCCGTGATCCCGAGGAGATCGTTGAGTTTGAGACTTTCGATCTTATCTTGGTCTTGCAAGTCTTTGATCGACCAATCTTTCATCGCCCACATGACGTTCGAAGTGTCATCGGGCTTCAATTCGGCGTCGCGGTCGAGGTCGAGCACGTCGCCGAGAATGAGGGATTCGATCTTCTCCTGGTCTTGCAGATCGTCGATCGTCCAATCCTTGATCGCCTTCATGATCCCAGAGGAGGTTTCGTCGATTTCGAGCACCGAACCGAGCACCATGCCCTCGAGAAGGTTTGCGTCCTCGTCCGAAAGGCTCCCGACCGTCTTTTTGGGGTAGGGCTTACCGTCGGGATCGTTGGGGTCGGGCAGCATTACGATCGTAGAGACGGGATTTTCTGGGTCGGAATTGTCCGTTTTGATGACGTATCTGCCGCCGCCGGCGTATTGCAAGACGCTGCTGTCCGTTCCGTCGGCGTTTTTGACAAATTCGGTGAGGTAATTCCCGTCCTCGTCCACGAGATAACCGTATTCGTCTTTGAGGATCGGGTTGCCCTCATCGTCAACATCGCGATTGGCCTTTTTCATCTCGTTGCCGTAGGCGATATAGCGGACTGCGGCGTCCGAATCTGCATTGATCCCCATGAGCGCTTCGATTTCCAGCGAGTCGATGACGGCGTTCGGTTCGTCGATGAAGTCGCCCGCCAGAAGGAAGGGCTTGCCGCCCTCTATTTCTTGGATACGCAGACGGCCGCCCGTTTCGACGATCTCGTAATCCACGCCTTCCTTGCCGTAGCAGATGGCGTAGATGGCGGCGACGTCCTCTTCGTTCTCCGCCTTGTGTTCGAGCGCTTTTTGGGTGTTGAGCCCGAGCATTTCGCCGAGAGGCAGGGCGTTGACGTAGCCGTTGGTGTCGTTGATGAGCGTGTTGAGATTTGCGGGCGTCTTGTCGCTGATCATTTGAAGGATGCCTTCATCGTCGAACACATAGTCCACGCCCTCGGTGCCGTAGCAGAGGGCATAGAACATGACGTTGCTCTGACCGATCTCGCCGCCGTCCATGATACTGCTGTCGTCGATCTCTTCGGGGAGTCTGATGTCGAGCCCGAGAAGGGAGCCGAGTTCGATCTCGTAAATGAAGTCCATCGCGCTCCGTTCCGACCCGTCCTCGTTGTGGGCGGGCTCTTCCGCGAGGGTGGGAATGATGTCGAGAATGTTCGTGGGCTGGCTGTCTCCGAGCATCTTGATCTTCATTGCGGAAGGATCCGCCCCCTCCGCCGTATCGGGTTCGAGCGTGTAATCCACGCCGTATTTGCCGTAGGCGAGGGCGTAGAGGAAGGCGTTGTCGTTGATCTTTTGGAGGGAGACCTCCTTATCGAGTTCGAGCACGGGGCCGAGCGTGATCTGCGGCAGGAAGTTGTCCCGCGCGTATTTGGCAAGATTGTCGAGCGTCTGCTGTTTGAGCTCGCCGATGTCGAGCGTGACGCCGATGCTCTCGAGATTCGTAAGGAGAAAATCGTTGATGTAGGTATCGACGAGGGGAGAGTATTTCGCAAAGGTATCGAGCGTGAGATTCGCGGGATCGCCGAGCTGGTTGATGTCTGTGAGCACGTCGTCCGCGATATCAAAGACAGATTTGTTGAGATAGGCTTCCGAAATGAATCTTTCCGCGTCGAGGTTGAAGTATTCGAGCATATCCCGCGAGGGACCCGTGAGGAGGATCGCCATTGCGCCGACCACGCCGCCGAGCGCGGCGAAGATCCCGAAGATGAAGGAAAGACTTACCGCAAAGGTGCGCCAAAAGAACCCGCGCGGACGGTATTGGTTGCGCAGGGGGATCTTTTCTTCCTTGATGAGCTGTTTCTCGTAGGCGAGCTGCTGTTTCAGAAGTTCTTTCTTTTCCCGGCGGGAGAGTTTCTTCTTCGGCTTCTGCGGAGGCATCGGCTGACCCATCGGGGGTTTCGGCTGTCCTGCGGGAGGCATCGGCTGGCCCATCGGAGGCCTCGGCTGTCCTACGGGAGGCATCGGCTGACCCATCGGAGGCCTCGGCTGTCCCACGGGAGGTACGGGCTGACCCATCGGGGGCTTCGGCTGACCTGCGGGAGGTACGGGCTGACCCGCGGGAGGCGTCGGCTGACCAATCGGGGGTTTCGGCTGACCCGCGGGAGACGTCGGCTGACCCTGCCCGGGGTTGTTTGCGTTGTTCTGTTTATCCGCCATGAACTGTAACCGCCTTTTTCCGTTTATTTACTTTGTTTATTATACTATTCATGCGTGCAAAAAGCAACTGTTTACATACGGAAATTTCAGGAAGAAGAGGGCGAAAAACGAAAAATTATCCCTCGTTTCCGCCGTCTCCGATCCCGCGGAAGGAATCGAGCCGCCTTCCGATCGTCCCCGTGCGCTTTTCGGCGCTCTCCACGGTGTCCTGCGCTTCTTGGAGTTTGCGGCGGGTCTTTTCGAGAAGTTCCGCAAACGCCGCAAAGTCGTGGCGGAAGCTCTCGAGCATCTCTCTAAGCTCCCCCGACCGCTTTTCGATCGCGGCCTGGCGGAATCCCGTTTGGAGAGTCGAAAGCAGCGCCCCGAGGTTGGTGGGGCCGCAGGCGATGACCCGCTTCTGCCGCAAAAAGTCCCCGAGCCCGGGCATTTTCGTCACTTCCGCATACAGCCCCTCCGAGGGGAGATACATCAGCGCGAAATCGCAGGTGACGGGCGGGAGAATGTATTTTCTCGCGATGGAGTCCGCCTGTAACTTCACGGCGCGCTCCAAATTTTTGCGGGAGAGCGCTTCGCCCTCCCTGTCCCCGCGCTCCGAAGCGTCCACGAGGCGTTCGAACTCCTCGACGGGGAATTTGCTGTCGATGGGAAGGGAGACCGTCCGCCCGTCCTTTGCGGGCAGGAGCACCGCAAAGTCCACGAGGGAATTGTCGAGCGGGTTGAGTTTGACGTTCCGCGCGTACTGCTCGGGGGAGAGCATCTGTTCGAGGAGGGCGTCGAGCTGGGCTTCGCCCCACGTGCCGCGGAGTTTGACGTTGGAAAAGACCCGCTTGATATCGGCGACGTTGTGCGAGAGGCTCTTCATTTCGCCCACGCTCTCGTACATCTTTTCGAGGCGTTCGCCGATGCGGTTGAAGCTGTCCGAGAGCTTGCCGTCGATCGAGGAAGCCAGCCTGTCGTCCACCGTGCGGCGGATTCGCTCGAGGTTCTGCGCGTTCGCGTCCACGATATATTTGAGGTCGTCCGTCAGACGGTTCTGCATGTTGGAAAGCCGCGCTTCGGTGACGCGGTTGAGGTTGTCCGCCGCGCGGGCGGTGTAATCCGCAAGGGCGCGGATCTTATCGAGTTCGTCGGCGATCCGCTCCGCTTCCCGCATGCGGGAGGGATCCTCGCGCCGCTTTCCGAAGATCAGAATGAGTACGGCGACGAGATCGAGCGCGCATAAAACAGCGATCACGATAAGTAGGATTGTGGACATGGGTGCCTCCGATTTTGTCTTACGGGGGCATAGCGCCCCCGCAGTAGGCATTTTTAACGGCCTTTCAGCTGCCCGAAAAGCGCTTGACGCGCTTTAAGAGATAGGCGCGGTCGTTCCGTCTGCCGTCGAGCGCGCATTCGAGGAGCAGGGTTTTGAGGACTTCCGCCGTCTCCCTCGCGGGCACGCCCGCCTCCCGCACATCAATTCCGTTGACTTTGAGCTCTTTGAGCGTCAGGGGCGCGCCTTCCGCCCGCATCTCGGAGAGGATCTTTTTCCATTTCACAACGCAGGGCGCGGGGGAGAGGTCGTCCATGCACGCCGAATAGTCCGCCTGTTTGACGGCAAAGAGCTCTTCGAGAAGGGGAAAATTTGCGACGATCTCCCGCCGCACTTTATTTTCCTTCATGCGGAGATCGTAGTCGCGCATGTGCAGCCGCACGAGCGCGCAGACCCGCTCGGTCGTATGCGTCGGCGCTTTGAGGCGGGTAAGGATCTCCCGCGCGATGCGTTCTCCCTCGACCTCGTGCCCGTGATAGTTCCCGTATTCCCGCATGCAGTACGGCTTTCCTACATCGTGCAGGAGGGCGGCGAGACGGACGCCGCGCTCTGCATATCCCGCGGCGCGGAGGGAGTGTTCGAGCACGTCATATTTATGAAATTCCGCCCGCTGCGTCATGCCTTCGCCCAAGGCGAGCTCGGGCAGGATCTCGCGGAGCACGCCCGTCTCCCTTAGGATGCAGAGCCCGCGGTAGGGCGCGGTCTGATCGCCCAGCTTTTCGTCCGCATGGAGCAGGAGCATGAGCTCCGCATAGACGCGTTCGGGGACGATGTCGCGGATGAGAGATGAATTCTCCTTTGCGCCTTCGAGACATGCCTCGTCGGGGGCGAAACCCGTCTGGGCGGCCTGTCGGGCGAGCCGCATGAGCCGGAGCCCGTCCTCGCCGAACACCTTGCGGGAGGGGGCGACGGTGCGCAGTTTCTTTTCGCGGATATCGCCGATCCCGCCGAGGGGATCGAGGAAGCGATCCGCCTTGATGTCGTAATAGACCGCGTTACAGCAAAAATCCCGCCGCTGCGCGTCCCGCGCGATGTCGTCCGTAAAGATGACGGAGGAGGGAGCGTGCGTTCCCTTTTCGTATGCGTCGTAGCGGAAACGGGTGAATTCGCAGGCAACGCCGTTTTCGTCCTCGAGCTTGACCGTCCCCGTGCGCGGATAGAGGGCGCGGACGGTGAACCCGCATTTTGTTGCGGCTAAGACGAGCTCCTCGTCGCTCCCCGCGGCGCAGATATCCCAATCCGCCTCTCTTTGGGGGAACCCCGCGAGGCGGTCGCGCACGCTTCCCCCGACAACATACAGGGGAAAGCGGCAGGCGTCTGCCAATTTCAAAAAACTTTCCGGTAAAATTTTTCTCATCGCTTTGATATCTTCGATTATAGCAAAAGGGTAGTTTTATTTTACCACCAGCCGCAAAAATTGTCAACCGTGGGAAATTTGCTCCACCGTATTGATTTTTTCGACAAAATGTTGTAAAATGATCCTTACCAAGGCTATGTATCATCTCATTGTAAATCCCGCATCCGCACAGGGGGAAAAGACGCTTGCGGAGGCGGAGCAAAACTTCAAGGCGCGCGGCGCCGAATACGACGTGTTCTTCTCTTCCGCTCCCGGGGCCATCGCGCGGGAGGCGAGACGGCTCTCCGCCATGGGGGAAGAATATCTCATCGCGGTCGGCGGGGACGGGACGCTCAATGAGGTGCTTTGCGGGCTCGAAGATCCCGCAAGGGTCGTTTTGGGGCTCATTCCGTCGGGGACGGGCAATGATTTCGCCTCCCATGCGAAGATCCCGCACGGCGGGGAGGCAGTCGATCTCATTCTGGACGGAACGCCGAAGTATACCGACTATCTCGATTGCGGCGGGGGGCGGCGGAGCCTCAACATTGCGGGGCTCGGCATTGATGTAGACATTTTGGAGTGCATCGAAAAGAGAAAGTCGGAGGGGAAGCGCTGTTCCTACTTCAAGAGTCTCCTCATCTCCCTCATGAAATACAAGCCCGTTGCGATGAAGATCGTATCCGACGGGGAGGAGCGGGAGTATAAAGTGCTCATCGCGGCGGCCTGTAACGGGTCGCAGTTCGGCGGGGGGATCCCCATCTGCCCGCCCGCCGTCATCGACGACGGAAAGATCGACCTCATCGCGGTGGACTGTCCCAAGCGGATCGTTCTGCCCTACTATCTCATCAAACTCATGCGCGGGAAACTGCACACAAAGCGCATTTATCACAGAGTGCTCTGCGAGGAGGCGGTCATTCTCCCACAGGGGACAAAGAGCGTACAGCTCGACGGCGAGCTTCTCCCCGCAGAGGAGCTCCGCGTCAGGGTGGTCAGCGGAAAATTGCGCATGTTCCGAGGCTGAAATGGCGAATCTGTATAAAGACATTCTCGAAATCATTCCCACGGCGGCGATCGTCGTGGACGAAAACTTGCGCGTCAGGTATTGCAACCGCGCTTTCCGCGCTTATTTCGGGGCGGAAAAGGAGCGCGGCACCCTTGCGGACGCGATCTCCTGCCGCGAAGAGGAGCGCTGCGGGGAAGGGGTCAAATGCGCCTATTGCACCCTGCGCGCCCTCTTTCTCGACGCGGTAAAGGGGCGGGGATCCGCCTTCCGCAAACTCATCTTCCGCCGCGGCAAAGAGGCGCTATCGCTCCGCATCAAAGTACAGCCGATGGGCGAGTACTTTTTGGGGCTTGCGGACAACGCTTACGAGACGGAGATCGCCCGCGAAATGTCCTCCGCGCAGGATATCCAGCAGCGGCTCTTGCCCGCTGCAAGGAGCGGCGCGCCCTATTCCTTTATGTATATCCCCTGCCGCGAGATCGGGGGGGATCTTCCCGACGTCTACGAGGCGGGAGGGGAGACCATGGGGGTACTTGCGGACGTCTCGGGCAAGGGCATCTCCGCGGGCATGCTCTCCGCCTTTGTGCGGGCGGGATGGGACAGGAGCGAAATTTCTCCCGCGCGCGCCCTCTACGGTTTGAACGCGAAATTTCAGGAACTCAATCTCGACGAGCGTTCCTATGTCACCGCCGTCGCCGTCCGCATCGAGCGGGAAGCGGGGCAAATCCGCTACGCCGCCGCGGGGCACAACGCGCCCATGCTCTTGAAGAGCGGCGCTTCCATCGACGAGATCGTGATGAATTCCCCTCCCGTCTCGACATGGATCCCCGGGTTCCGCTATGAGGACGCCTCGATCCCCTACGGGCGGGGGAGCATTCTGGTGCTCCTGACGGACGGCGTCATCGAGAGCAGGAACGCCCGCGGGGAGCAATTCTCCCTCGAGCGGGTGGAGGAGATCCTGCAAAAATCGGACTGTGCGGAGCGGTTCATCGAACGCCTCAAAGCGTCCCTGAAAGAGTTCTGCGGCGCATTCGACGACGACATCACGGCGATCGCATTCGATCTTTGAGGGCTCCGCGGAAAGGGCGGGGCTCTTTGTGACTTCCTTGCAAAAAAGCCCGAAAAAATGACAGAATAAACCGCTTTGAGAATTATTTTTTCAAAACACGTTGACAGTCCGCATAAGAGGGGATATAATCGAATCACAGTATAAGTGGAGGCATGTCCTTTTTCGGGAAGGGGTGAAACATGCGGCTTGCGGGCAGACATAGAAATTTTATGAGAGCGGGGGGGATCTCGGTCGCCCTTGCGCTTTTGCTTGCCTCGGCGGGCTGCGATTTCCGCCTCAACCTCGGCGGCGGGAAGAAGGAGCCCTTAAACGGACTCTATCTCGCCGTTACGGCGGCGGACGTTTCGGTCGGGGCGCAGTTTGCGCTCACGTCCGATCCCTGCGGCGAGAACGCGGATTGGATCTCTTCCGACGAATCCGTCGCGACCGTGGAGGACGGGATCGTTACGGCGGTCGCCGAGGGAAAATCGCTTGTCACCTTTTCGGACGGGGATAAGTTCTTCACCTGCGACGTCACCGTCCGCAGCGAGATCCTCGGCGTCAAGATCATGACGGCGGACGCCAACCTCGCCGGGGGGGATACTCTCCGCTTCTCGGCGGAACTCCCCAAAGGGTACGAGGCGGATTGGTTTACCTCGGACGACAGTGTTTTGACGGTAAATGACGGTACCATGTCTGCGATCGGGGGCGGAAAAGCGTCGATCGGCGCAACCTGCGAAGAATTGGAAGCGGAATATGAAGTCGTCTCGATCTGCGCTATGGAGGAGGGCGAACGCCAGCTCCTTTGGGCGGACGAGTTCGACGGGGATGTTCTCGACGAGACGAAGTGGGAATATCAGGAAGGCGTGCAGGACGCCTATATCAATATGGAAGATACGGCGTACGGGCCGTGGTTTTGGGGCAATAACGAGCTGCAATACTACACCCGCGACGCGGTCTCGCTCATCGAGGGCGTACTTTTCATCACGGCGGAGCGGGAGAGCGGACTGCCGAACGGCAGACAGTTCACTTCGGCGCGCATTTCGACGCGCGACAGGGGATACTGGACGTACGGCTATTTCGAAGCCCGCATGAAACTTCCCCTCGGGACGGGCATGTGGCCCGCATTCTGGATGCTTCCCCAGCCCGAACCGGGCATGGGGACGAACAACCGCTACGGCGGCTGGGCGGCGAACGGCGAGATCGACATCATGGAAGCCAAGGGCAGGCTCCCCTCCGAGATCGGCAATACGCTGCATTTCGGCGGGAATCCGAGCACGTTTTCCCCGCATACCGAAAAATTATCGAGTCCCATCGACGAATGGCATGTATACGGGTTTGAGTGGCGGAGCGACCATATGTCGTGGTTTGTGGACGGCGAAGAGACTTACCGTATGAAGAATACCATGTGGTTCACGTCCTCTCCGCTCGGGCAGGAAAATGTCTCCGCGCCCTTCGACGTGCCGTTTTATCTTCTCATCAATCTTGCGGTCGGCGGAAATTACGACGGCGGCAGGACGCCCGACCAAACTTTCACGTCCGCGGCGATGCAGATCGACTATGTCCGCGTCTACGCGTAGATTTTCGCTCGATTTCTTTGCTCGCCCCGCGGACGCGCCCGCGCGTCATTCTGAGTTTGTCGAAGAATCTCGCGGGGCTTCGCAAATAAATACGAGCGAGGGGTTAGTTCTTTTGCCTTGTAATTGCGATTCGCCCGCCCCTGTTCTGTTTCACAGGACAATAAGCCGAAGGGGTTCGGCAAATTGAGTCGCCCTACTTCGCCCTACGGGCTCGTGCCGCGCTTAGTGCAATAGAATGCGCGCGGGGCGGCGGAAGTGAATTCCGCCTAAGGCAAGTGAATTGGGAATGTTTCGCTCGATTTCTTTGCTCGTCCGCGCCTTGTGGGCGCGTGCTCGCAAATAAATACGAGCGAGGAATGTAACGTATATGGGATATTGAGTCACTGTCTCGTACGCTTGTCACGACAATAAGCCGAAGGGGTTCGGCAAATTGAGTGCGCTGCCGCAAAAGCGTGGTTTTGCTTCGCGCAGTAATTGGAGCGAAGGGCAGACCCCTTGTCTCCCTCGAGAGGGAACGGTCACGCGCCCTTGCGTGACCGAGGGGGTGTTGTTTACCGCGTCATCCTGAACGAACGTGAAGGATCCCGATAAACGGAGTCCGAACTTTCATTGTCGGGATTCTTCGGCTACGCCTCAGAATGACGCAACGGCAATAAGCCGAAGGGGTTCGGCAAATTGGGTGCGCTAGGCAGGGAGACCCTGCCGCGCGCCGTAGGGGTACGGAAATTTCAAACGGTTATGACGGCTTAGCCGTGTAATATAGAAAAGGAAGGAGGAAAATTTATGAAAAAGAGATTTATGACGGCGCTCATCGTTCTCTTTACCCTCGTCTTTTCTCTCGCGATCTTTGCGGCTTGCGGAGATGAAGGCGGAGAAGGCGGCGGAGGCGGAGAGGACGGATTCTCGATCAACGAGCAGACCGTCACCATCGGCGTTGGGGATACCCATACGCTCATGGCGAGAGCGAACGGAAAGAGCGTCACATGGGAGAGTTCGGACGCCGGTGTGGCGACGATCGTGACGCAGATCGCCGCAAGAGGCACCTGCGTCATCCGCGGGGTCGGCAAGGGGACGGCGACGCTTACCGCCAAGACCGACTCGGGCGAAACCGCAACGTGCTCTGTCACGGTCGAGGAAGTCACCATCGAACTTAACGCGTCAAGCCTCACCATTTACAGGAAGGCGGATCTCACCTTCGAGAGCAAGACGCTCACCGCGACCGTAATGCGCAACGGTAGCCCCGCTTCGGGCAGCGTGACGTGGAAGTCCTCGGACGAATCCGTCGTCACGGTGGAAAACGGCGCTTTGACGGCGCACAAGCTCGGTTCGGCGACGATCACAGCGACGATCACGGGCGGTTCCGCGAAGGCGACCTGCGATGTGAATGTCACATGGGAGAATATGCCCGAGGGCTGGTATGAAGTCGCGGAAACGGGCTCTAACGGCGCGCTCGAAACGCCCGGGAAGTGGACGTGGAGCGGTTTCCAAGGCTCGGACGACGTCCATCCCGAACTCTACGGCGAAGGCTCGACCGCGGCGGGCAACGTTTCCTTTACGGTGAGCGGCAACACGGGTTGGAGATGGTACGGCGCCCAGCTGTTCCTGAAACACTCCGGCACGGAGGCGGACGCCCTTGCGGCAGGCACCGTTTATAAGCTCACCTTCAAGCTCGATTCCACGAGCGACGGCGCGATCACCGTCAACGATACGGACGTCGAAGTAAAGACGGGTTCGCAGACCGTGGAAGTCATCTACCGTGAAGCGGGCGGAGACAGCGCTTCCGTCACGATCGCGCTCGCCACGCACGATAAGATCCGCAACAACGTCAACCCCATCGGGCAGTACAAAGAGGGGACGATCACGATCTCCGAGATGAAGTGGGAAGTCTATGCGGCGCAGACGCTCCATGCTCCCACGGCGTTCTCCGTCAAAGACGACGGCGAGATCCAAATCACCGACGACAACAACGACGACACGTTTGAGGGCTATGTGGTCGGCTTCTTCAAGGAAGGCGCCGAAGAGCCGAGCTACACCCAGCCCATCATGAAACCCGTCAAAGACAGGGATATCCTTGCCGACAGAGGCGGCGTTCCCGACATCGCGAACGATAAGGGCGAGAGACCGGAAAATGCGGGCAAGATGTATCTCGACGATTCCTTTGTCGAAGCGGGCGAATACACCCTGAAAGTCAAGGCGTATTGCGGCACGGCGCTCTATGCGGCAAGCCCTTGGAGCGAGGCGACCGTTTCCCATACCGTAACGCATGAAAGCGGCGTGGATTACAAAGTTCTCGAATCCTACCGCGACGTAGACCGCGGCGTCGGCAGATATTACGTCTGGTCTGAATGGGGACAGTACGACCTCGACGGTTGCAGCTTCAAAGACAATTCTCTCACCCTTACCCTCACGGGGGAGGCGAGCTGGTATTCCAACCAAGTTTATTACAGCTCCAACGAAATGCAGGCGGGGCATAACTATACGCTCAAATTCGGTTTCAGCGCAACGGACGAAAAGGGAGAGCCCATTGATCTCACCGGCAGAAAGTTTGTAATCAACGGTACGGTCGTCACTCCCGAAGCGGGCAAAGAAGAGTATATCGTGAACTTCGCCTATACGGCGGGCGACGCGGCCGTTACGATGCTTCTCGGCCAGCCTACCGAGGATTGGCAGGGCACCGTGGAAAAAGGCGGACTTGCCGCAGGCGTATATACTTTCTCGAACATCACGCTCACAGACGCGACGGCGGCAGGCGAGGGCGACGCCATGGTATTCGGCGACAATCTCGACGGCTTGACGGATAAGCTCATGTATTGGTACGCCACCAAGGGCGACTTTACCGAATGGAAAGCGACCATGGTCATGAATTCCTTCTCTCATGAGGAGAATCCGGACAGCGATACGGGTTACAGCTATACTTTCGACTACGACATCACCCCCATTGATAACCAGATCTGCAATTGGATCGTCCGCTTCTGGTATAAGAGATCCGAAAACGTCGCGGGTGCGGAGTATAAACTCGTCCTTGTTCTTAATTCTTCCTCGGAGGGAGACGTCAAGATCAACGGACAGGTCGTTCATTTGACTCCCGGTGAGAATTCTTACACCGTCTACTACGTTGAGGGCGCAACTTCGCTCGAAATGTCCATGGCGACGGACAGCAGCATGATGACGGACGAAGTCATCACGATCAAGTCGCTCAAATGGACGCAGGGCGGCAGGACGCCGCTTACGGCTCCCACGGGTTCCGTCACGGAAGCGGGGATCGTCACGATCAACGATCCCAACAACGGGACGGGCGTAGACCATGCGGAAGTCGGTCTGTTCCAGAATGGCGCGCTCATCTTCTCGCAGACGATTTCAAGCGGCGACAAGATCGCGGCAGGGCAGTATCAGAACGGCGAATATACGATCAAGATCCGCCTCGTCGGCGAAGTGGACTATAAGGATACCGATTGGGTGGAGATCGGCGAATATACCGTCACGGACGGCTATAACCTCGATTCCCGCCTCGAACAGGATACCGACCATGCGGCGGATCATCCCGGACAGTGGTACCATTGGCTCGATCATTGGGATTGGGAAGGCAGTACCGCTAAGGCGACAAAGAGCGAGATCGACATGGAAGCCAAAACCTTTACCTTTGGCTTCACGACGGAGGGGACTCCCCGTCTCGGCTACGGCGTCCAGCTCTATTATAAGAATCCCGGCAATGTAAACGGAAAGACGTACAACCTCACCGTCACGCTCAAACTCTCCGTCGCCGGGACGATCACCGTCAACGGACAGCCGGTCGAGCTTGCCGCAAATACGGAGAAACAAGTCACCCTCCGTTACTCCGAATCGGGCCTTTCCCTCAGCATTCAGACAGGCGTCTATCAAGGTACGCCCGTGATGAACGGGGAGATCACCATCTCCGGCTGGAATTGGGAGGAGATCACGGGCAATCCCAACGGCGAGACGTACGATCTTGTTCCCACCACGCTCGAAGAAGGGCAGATCCCCGCGGATTCCACGTTCTATTACTACTCGCAATACGGCAAGATCACCGAAGCCAAGTTCGATCACGGCACGGTGACCTTCAAGCTCGGCGACAAGGGGAATTGGTACAGCGACCAGATCTACTACAACAGCGCGGCGTTCTCCAAGGACGGGACGTATACGCTGAAACTCAAAGTCCATTCCTCCGTTGCGGGGAAGATCCGCGTCAACGGGCAGATCTTCGATCTCGTCGCGGGCGATAACGACATCGAAGTTACGGGCACGAACGGCATGCTCTCCATTCAGATGGGCGCGCCGGGGACGAATGCGGACGGCTCCACCAACTGGGATTGGGGCAGCACGGACGATTCCGTTACGAACGGCGAATTTACCTTCTCCGATTTCACGTGGACGGCGGCAGACGGCACGGTCTACGGGCTTGACGGGAAAATTTCCTAAGCATTCAGCAGGCAAAGGGCGGCGGTTTTCCGCCGCCCCATCGGCTTTTTTGAAGCCGCACAGCACAAGACAATAAGGAGGAACTATGAAATTCAAATTCGGCGTGAAACAGATCGTGTTGCTTCTCGTGGCGGTCGTGCTCATCGGCGTGCTCATCGCGGGCAACATCATTCTGGTATGGCAGGCGCCCCTTCTGCACGGATTTTTCGGCGGGATCGGCGGCGATACGGAGAGCGAAGAAGCCCAAAAAGAGCTCAGCTCGGGCGACCAGATGGTGCAGGAGATCACCGAGGACAGCATCGTGCTCTTGAAGAACGATGATGTGGACGGCAAGCCCTATCTTCCCCTCGATATCGCAAATTACGACGAAACGCACGGGATCAACCTCTTCGGCTGGGGTGCGACCGACAACGGGTTCCTGCTCGTCGGCGGCGGCAGCGGCGGCTGTCCCATCAATGAAGAGAATCCCATGCACACGACCCTGACGGAGGCGTTCGAGGCGCAAAACTTCCCCTATAATAAGTCCCTCACAAACGCTTATTCCGGCGTTTCGTCGCAGGACGCGGATTTTTACGGCGCCGGCGGCTCCACAAACGCGGACGTCGACCCCTGCATGGCGAATCCGGGCGAGAGTTTCTATACGGAAGAACTCTTGAATCAGGCAAAGGCGAGCTCTTCCGACGCGATCGTCGTGCTCTCCCGCTGGGGCGCGGAGAATATGGACCATGGCACGGGCCGCGAGCTCAAAAATACAAAAAACTATAAGAACGGCGATTTCCTGAGACTGACGAATGAAGAAAAGATCATGTTCAATAAGCTCAGGGAGAAGGGATTCAACGTCACCGTCCTTCTCAATACGACCAACCCGCTCGAACTCACTTTCCTCGAAGAATATGACGACATCATTCAGGCATGCCTCTACGTCGGGATCCCCGGGCAGTCGGGCGCGATGGCGATCCCCAACATTCTTCTCGGCTCCAAGGTCGTCGGCGATGAGCTCGTCGAGATCAGCCCCTCCGGGCGACTCACGGATACCTATGCCCGCAACTGGCAGAATTGGAGCCCCAATTACGAGAACGTCGGCATCATGGGCAATATCGCCTATAAGGAAAATATCTACATCGGCTATAAGTGGTACGAGACGGCGGCAGCAGAGGGGTTATTCACCTATGAGGACGTCGTGCAGTTCCCCTTCGGGTACGGGCGTTCCTACACCTCTTTCGAACAGACGATCACGGGCGTCGACCTCGACGGCGCAACCGTTTCGGACGGCGCACAGCTCTCCAAAGAGGGGACGTATACCGTCACCGTCCACGTCAAGAACACGGGAAGCCGCAGCGGCAAGGACGTCGTCCAGCTCTATTACACGGCGCCCTATACGAGCGGCGGGATCGAAAAGGCGAGCGTCAACCTGCTTGCGTTCGGCAAGACGGAAGCCCTCGAAGCCGGCGGCGAAACGGACGTCACGCTCACCTTCACCGCGTACGACATGGCGTCCTATGACGATTACGATAAGAACGGGAACGGATTCCGCGGCTATGAGCTCGACAGGGGCGCGTATGAGATCAAGCTCATGCAGAACGCACATGAACTCTACGCGGGCGCCGCAAAGAATTTGTATACCCTCAACGTGAACGAGGGCGGCATTCGGTTCGAGACCGACCCCGTCACGGGCGCCGAAGTCAAGAATCTCTTTACGGGCGATACCGCCTATGCGGGCGTTCCCGTAGACGGCTCCAACGGCGTCAACGGCGGCGTCACCTACCTTTCCCGTGCGAACCATTTCGGGAATTACGGCGAAGCGACGAGAGGCGGCGTCGGAACCCTGACGAGCGCGGCGAATAATGCGCACGACAATTACGTTTACGACGGCTATAACACGGAAGAGATCAAGGCGGAAGTCGCGACCTATCTGCCCGGGACGCCTGCGGCGATGCCGATCCTTGCTTTGGATGAGAACGGCACGCCCGCCTCGCTCGAACAGCTCAACGGCAAAGGCGCCCCCCTTGTGGTTCAGAGGGACGTCCTTGAACTCCTTCTCGACGACAGCGATCCCGAAGTAAATGCCCTGATGTGGACGATGTTCCTCGACCAGCTTACGCCGGAAGAGATCTGCTCTCTCCTCGGGCACGGGTATTTCCACACCGTCGCGGTGGAGAGCATCGGGAAACCGAACAACTTCGAAACGGACGGCCCTGCGGGCTTCAACTCCTCCGTGGCTTCCCCCGGCAGTACGAACGGTTGGACGGTGTTCCCCGCCGAAACGCTCTCGGGCTGCTCGTGGAACACGGAGCTCATGTATGAGCTCGGCAGAGTGCAGGGCAAGATCGGCGTCGCGACCAAGGTCGCGGGCTGGTACGCTCCTGGCGTCAATCTGCACCGCTCCCCTTACAACGCCCGCAACTATGAGTATTACAGTGAGGACGGCGTTCTCTCGGGGTATCTCGCCGCGGCGACCATCAAGGGCGCCAAAGAAGAGAACCTCACCTGCTACCTCAAACACTTCGCCTTGGCGGAGAGCGGGCAGAACTCCGACGAATGGAACGAATGGCTCACCGAGCAAGCGCTTCGCGAAACCTATTGCAAACCCTTCGAGATCGCCGTGAAAGCGGGCGGCGCAAACGCCATGATGAGCGCATTCAACTGCGTCGGCGCCGTTTGGTCGGGATACAATCACGCCCTTCTTACGTCCATGCTCCGCGAGGAATGGGGCTTCAAGGGCTCTGTCATCACCGACTGGGCGAAGGATTATATGAAGAATTATTCGCGGGCGGTCATCGCGGGCAACGATTTGTGGCTCGACCAAAACGAACAGGACGCCAGAATCGACTTCAACGATCCTGCCCAGCACTACGCGGCGCGCCGCGCGGCACGGGATATCCTGTATACCTACATCGACACCCTTTACACTTCCGGACAGGAAAGCGTCGTGCCGTCGCCGCCTCCTTATTCGTCGCTATTCGTAGGGCTTTGGAGCGCGATCGACGTTGCGCTCGGGCTCGGCTTGATCGCATGCGTCGTGTTCTTCTTCTGGTCGCCGCTCAAAAACCGTAAGGCAAAGAAAGCCGCCGCGGAAGCCGCAGAGGGCGACGTTGTGGAAGAGCATGACGTCGTTGCGGACGAACTTCCGCCCGACGCCCCCGTTGAGAGCGGATCGCATGACGATAATAATTCGTAAATGAGTATCAAAAAAAGGCCGTCGCTTCGACGGTCTTTTTTTGTTGACCTGCCCCTTATGCCCGCCTACCGCGTCATGTTGAGCGTAGCGAAACATCCCGAAGAACGAAGTCCGAACTCTTGGCGCCCCTTCCAGGGGAGCTGTCACCGCAGGTGACTGAGGGGTTTCAAAAACCCTATCCCCCGCTACGCGGGTACTTCCCCTACGAGGGGAAGCAAGAGGCCCCCCTTGGCTCCCCTAAGAGGGGAAGCAAGAGGACTGCGGCGTTACCGTTTCAAACTCAAATAAATCATTAAAACGGCGATGTCGGCGGGGGAAACGCCGGAGATCCGCTCTGCCTGCCCGAGATTCACGGGTCGGATCTTATCGAGCTTCTCCCGCGCTTCCAAGCGCAAGCCTTCGATCGAAAAATAATCAATGTCGGGGGGCAGGGGCTTTGTTTCCATGCGCCGCGCCTTGTCCGCTTCGAGCGCGGCACGGCGGAGATATCCTTCGTATTTGAGCTCTGTCTCACAGCTCAAAAGAATGTCGCGCGGCACGTTCCCGAAGAGGGAGAACGCCTCCGCGATCTCGACGATCGGGATCCCGCGGCGGATGAGATCTGCAAAGGTGACGCCTGCGGAGAGGGGCGGATCGCCGTGTTTTTGCACTATCATGTCCGCAATCCCATGTTCAGCGCGGGAATTCAGGGTACCCATGACCGCGTCGCGCATCTTTTTGCGTTCGAGGTATGCCATGTACCGCTCTTCCGTCACGAGCCCGCACCCATGTCCGAGTTCCGTGAGCCGCAGATCGGCGTTATCCTGCCGCAAAAAGAGGCGGAACTCCGCACGGGAAGTCATCATGCGGTAGGGCTCTTCGGTGCCCTTCGTCACGAGGTCGTCGATGAGCACGCCGATATACGCCTCGTCCCTGCCCAAGACAAGAGGGGGAAGGGCGCGGAGTTTGAGCGAAGCGTTCAGCCCCGCCATCAGCCCCTGCGCTGCCGCTTCCTCGTAGCCGCTCGTGCCGTTGATCTGCCCCGCCGTATAGAGCCCCTCGACGCGCTTATATTCGAGGGTGGGGAAGAGATCGAGCGTATCAATGCAGTCGTATTCGATGGCGTAAGCGTAGCGGACGATCTCGCACCGTTCGAGCCCCTTCACCGTGCGGTACATCTGCTTTTGCAGGTCGTGCGGGAGGGAAGTGGAGAGCCCCTGTACATAGACTTCCGTCGTGTCCGCCCCCTCCGGCTCCAAAAAGATCTGGTGCCGCGGTTTCTCGGAGAAGCGGACGACTTTCGTCTCGATCGAGGGGCAGTAGCGCGGCCCCGTCGAGGAGATCGTCCCGTTATAGAGGGGGGCGCGGTCGAGATTTTTTAGAATCAGCTCGTGCGTCTCCCCGTTCGTCCAGCCGAGAAGGCAGGGGATCTGCTTTTCGGGAACGCTTTGATTCAAAAAGGAGAAGGGATAGGTCTGCTCCCCCGGTTGAAGGTCGAACGCGTCGGGGTCGACCGTTCTTCCGTCGAGGCGGGCGGGGGTGCCCGTTTTGAAGCGGCGCACGCGGAAACCCAGATCAATGAGATTTTGCGTGAGGGCGGTCGCGCGGGAGAAGCCGTTGGGGCCGCTTTCGGAGATCACCTCGCCCGTGATCGTCCGCGCGTTGAGGTACACCCCCGTCGCGACAACGACCGCACGGCAGGAAAATACGCCGCCGTAGGTCGTCCTTACCCCGACGACGCGCCTTCCTTGGCTCCCCCTTGAGGGGGAGCTGTCACCGCAGGTGACTGAGGGGGTGTCCTCCTCCACCAAGATCTCCGCCGCTTCGCCCTGCACGATCCGAAGATTTTCGGTGTGCTCCAAGACCCGCTTCATTTCGGTGTGATACTTGTTTTTATCCACCTGCGCGCGGAGAGATTGCACGGCTGCGCCCTTTCCCTCGTTGAGCATGCGGTATTGCAGGGCACAGCGGTCGGCATTTAAGCCCATTTCTCCGCCCAGCGCGTCGATCTCACGCACTAAATGCCCCTTCGCCGTACCGCCGACGGAGGGGTTGCAGGGCATGAAGCCGATCGAATCGGGATTTAAGGTGAGCATGACGGTTTTGAGCCCGGTACGAGCTAAGGCGAGCGCAGCTTCGCAGCCCGCATGTCCCGCGCCGATGACGACGGCGTCACAGCTCCCTTCGGAAAAGGTTTGCATAATCTTGATGTTGTGTGGATTTGGTAGCCCCTTGCTTCCCCTTGTAGAGAAGTATCCGCGCAGCCACCCATTTGCTTCCCCTCTTAGGGGAAGTACCCGCGTAGCGGGGGATAGGTTTTTCGGAAACTCGGCGGTAGGAAACCCCTCAGTCACGCAAGGACGCGTGACAGCTCCCCTACGAGGGGAGCCAAGGTGTCCTTCGTTCTAAATCACGGCGCGTGGCGGGGTCTCCCCGTCTAAGCGCACTCAATTTGTCGAACCCCTTCGACTTAATGTAATTGCAAAGCGATGTTCGGAGTGACCCGATTGATGCACAGGGAAGGTTCGCTCGTTCATTTCTTTTCGAAGCCCCGCGAGATTCTTCGACAAGCTCAGAATGACGCGCGGTGCGCGTCCGCGGGGCGCCTTGTGCGAAGCGACGGGGCGAGCAAAGAAATCGAGCGAAACTTACTGTTTCAATACCGCACTTTTAATATCGTTCACGTCCTTCGCCATGGCGTCGCTCACCTTCATGAGGCTCGCCACTTTGTCGCGGGAGTAGATGACCGTCGCATGGTCTCTGCCGCCCATTTCTTTGCCGACGGAGACGAGGGGCAGGGCGAGCATGTCGCACATCAGATAGGTGCAGATCTGCCTTGCACGCACAAGCTCCGCCCGTTTGCTCTTGCCGAGGAGCTCCTGTTTCGTGATCGAGAAATGCGCGCAGGTCGCCCTTACGATCGTATCGGGCGTGACGACGGCGTTTTCGTCGACGTTGATCGCCTCTTGCAGGGCGATCCCCGCAAGTTTTAAGGTGATGGGCTCCTCGTGGAGCTTGCTTGCAAAGATGACGGTGTTGAGCTTCCCCTCGAGCGTGCGGACGTTATTATCCGAATTTTTTGCGAGGAAGGCGAGCACGTCGTCGGGCACGACATACTTCTTTTCGAGCGCTTTGCGCTTCAAGATCGCGATCTTCGTTTCGAGGTCGGGCGGTTGGATATCCGCGATGAGCCCCCCTTCGAAACGGGTGCGGAGCCGCTCTTCCAGCGTCGTAAGCTCCTTTGCGGGGCAATCCGAAGAGATGACGATCTGTTTGTTCTGTGAGGAAAGTTCGTTGAAGGTATGGAAGAAGGCCTCCTGCACGCCGTATTTTCCCGCCCAGAATTGGATGTCGTCGATGAGAAGGACGTCCACGTTGCGGTAGCGGTTGCGGAAGCGGAACTCCCTGCCCTCTCCCTTGCGGGCGAGGCTGTCGACAAATTCATTGAGAAACTTCTCGCTCGTCGTGTAGAGCACTTTCAGCGAAGGCTTCTTTTCGCGGATCTCATTCGCGATCGCCTGCATGAGGTGCGTCTTGCCGAGCCCCGTCCCGCCGTAAATATAGAGGGGATTGTATTCCCCGCCGGGGTTGTTCGCGACGGACTTTGCCGCGGCATAGACGAATTTGTTGGAACTTCCCACGACGAAGGAGTCGAACGTGTAGCGCGGATCGAGCGCGACGGCGTTTCCCGCGTCGGTGTCGGGAAGTTTGTCGATGGAGTATTCCTCGCTCCCGTCCACGATGAGGGCGACGTCCGAGAGCCCGACGTCCGCCGAGGCGATCGCCTCGCGGAGCTGGGTGAGATGGTGGCGGGAGACGGTCGCCGCGACGAGCTCGTCCTCCGCCCGCAGCACAAGAGTGCCGCCCATGACGTCCACGGGTTCCAATCCGCGGATGAACCGTTCATAGGAGAGCGGATTGATGAGCCGCTCCGCACGCTCACGGATCTTGTCCCATAGGTAATCGAACTGTGTTTTTTCTGCCATTTTATCCTCACAAACGCTTTGTGTTTTTTTCGGAATTTGGTATAATAATCGGGAAGGGGTTACTCCCACGCATCCATTATAATACAAAATTGCCCGAAAAGAAAGTGTTTTTGCGGTGAAATCGTCATGCTCATCGAAAATTTGACTCTCCACAATTTCAGAAACTACGTGGACGAGACCTTCGCGCTCTGCGACGGGCTCAACGTCCTCACGGGCAAGAATGCGCAGGGCAAGACGAACTGCGCCGAAGCGGTCTATTATCTCTGCACGGGATCCTCTCTCCGCATCCGCCACGACAGGCAGCTCATCCGCTACGGGCAGGAGTTTGCCCGCGTCCGCGCGACGCTCAAAAGCCGCTACGGGCGGGTGGAGCTCCAAGCGGATATCTACGAAAACAGGCGCGAACTCTTCGTCAACGGCAACAAGGTCGCGAAATCGGTGGACTTTCTCGGGAATATGAACGCCGTCTTTTTCTCCCCGGGAGAACTCCGCCTCGTGCAGGACGGCCCCGACGAGAGAAGGCGGTTTTTGAACCTTTCCATATCCCAGACCTCGCGGGAGTATTGCACGGCGCTTTTAAGATACCAAAAGATCCTCGACCAGCGGAATAATCTCTTAAAGGAGCACGATTTCGGACTCATTTCGGATACTTTGCCCGTCTGGGACGAACAGCTCGCCCTCTATGCGGCGCGGATCGTCGCGCGGCGGCGGGATTTCATGAAAAAACTTGCTCCCCTCGCCGCGGAAGCGCACAGTTTTCTTACGGACGGGGCGGAATCGCTCTCCTTCGGCGCGGACGGGGGAGAGGAGAGCGAGGAAGAGATCCGCGTCAGGCTCCTGCATGAATTTGCAAGTGCGCGGGAGCGGGACATGCGGCTCGGATTTACGTCCGTGGGGCCTCACCGCGACGACATCAAGATCATGATCGGCGGGCGGGACGCGCGCGGCTTTTGCTCGCAGGGACAGGCGCGGACGGCGGCGCTCTCCATGAAACTTGCAGAGCTCGAAATCTTCCGTTCCATCACGGGCGAGCCGCCCATTCTCATCCTCGACGATGTGATGAGCGAGCTCGATCTCCCGCGGAGAAAAAAACTTTTGAGCCGCGTGGACGGCGTGCAGTGCATCCTCACTTGCACCCATGCCGAGCGCGTGTTATACGGCACGGAGTGCAATAAAATCAGGATACAGGACGGGAAGATCGTATGAAAGTCAGGGCGGATCTGCATACTCATTCCTATTATTCGGACGGGGCGTACGCGCCCGCGGAGCTCTTGTCCCGCGCCGCCGCGGCGGGGGTCGGGCTGTTTGCGCTCACCGATCACGACAACATGGCGGGCTGCAACGAAGGGGCCGCCGCAGCGGAAGCGCTCGGCTTGAAATTTGTGCGCGGGATCGAGGTCTCGTCCTATCTCGGTGCGGCGAAGGTGCACGTTCTCGGCTACGGATGCACGGAAAACGACGCATATGTGCGCTTTTTGAAGGAGCGGCAGGAGGGCGCCCGCATGCGCGCGGAGGATGTTCTCGCAAAGGCGAACGAGGCGCTCTCGCTCGACGTGAGCATGGAGGAAGTCGATTCCTTCCGCGTCTCCAAGGACGCACCCGTGCACACCATGCACATCGTGCGGGCGTTTGCGGCGCGTCTGCATGCGGATTTGGACGAACTCTACCGCAAGGTTTTTGCGCCCGGCGGAAGGGCGTTCTCGGACATGGGTCGCCCATTGCCCGTCGACGCAGTGCATATCATTCATGAGATGGGCGGGATCGCCGTCCTCGCCCACCCCGCGCAGATCCTCATCCTGCCCGAGGACGTCTCCAAGCGCTTTTCGTCGCTTTCCGCGGAGGAAAAGGAAGAAGCGAAGCGTACCTATGTGGGTGCGCGGGAATCGTTCATGGAAATGCTTACCGAAGAGGGGCTGGATGGGATAGAATGCTATCACTCGACGCATACTGAAAAAGAGACGGAGCGCTTTCTGCGTTTTGCCCGCGAAAAGGATCTCCTCGTGACGGGCGGCTCCGATTTCCACGTCGACGGAAGCGGAAGAAAGATCGGCTGCCCTCCCTTTTATGCGGAGGAAGGACTGCTTGCGGCGCTCCGCCTCCTGTAAGGAGACGATGAAAAAATTATTACGGATCCAAATCGCGCTCCTCCTTGCGGGGTGCGCTTTTTTTACGGGCGGGTGGACGTTCGGCAAAGTCAGAAAGGGGGTCGTTGCGGACGGGGTCGCCGTCGGCGGGCTCACATACGCCGAGGCGGCGGAGACGGTGCGGAGAAGCTACCGCGCCGAACCCTTCGTCATCCATACGCCCGAGGGCGACGAACTGTTTGAAACGGAGTATACGGACGACCTCGACGATCTTCTCCGCGCCGCCAAAAGGGGAGAGGAAGTCCATGCCACGCGCAAAAGAGTCTGGGTGAATGCGGAAGAGGAGCTCTCTTCCCTCTGCGCCCGTCATAGCTTTGCGGCGGCGGACGCGGCGCTCTCCTTTTCCGCGCGCGGATTTTCGTATACAAAGGAAAAAGCGGGGCGGGCTTGCGATTTGTCCGCGCTCCTTTGCGATGTGTTTGACGCCATGGAGCGGGGAGAGAGTGAAGCGTCGCTCACCGTTTTACCCGTGCGGGCGGACGTTACGGAAGAGGATTTGCGCGGGCGTACCCGTCCGCTCGCTTCCTATACGACCTATTTCGACGCCTCAAACAGCGCGCGGGCGCACAATATCGCGCTTGCCGCAAGCCGCATAACGGGGACGGTGTTAGGCCCCGGAGAGGAGTTTTCCTTCAACGCCGCCGTGGGGAAGCGCACGCGGGAGAACGGCTTCGAAGAGGCAAACATCATCTCGGGCGGGGAATTCGTACCGGGCGTAGGGGGCGGGGTCTGCCAGGCGAGCACGACGCTCATGAATGCGGCGCTTCTGGCGGGGCTCAAAGTGACGGAGAGCCGCCCGCACTCCCTTACGGTGGGCTACGTCCCCCCCTCGCGGGACGCAATGGTGTCGGAGTATTCCGATCTGAAATTCGTCAATCCCTACCCCGAGCCCGTCTACTGTTTGGGACTTGCGGGCGGGGGGAAGGTGCGGTTCACTTTTTACGGCCTTCCCGACGGATGCCGCTATGAAGTGGAGAGCAAGGTGCTCCTCACCGCCGCTCCGCCCCCCGAAAAGATCGTCGAGGGGGAGGAGGACAGAGTGCTCCGCGCGCCCAAGGCGGGCGTGGCGAGCGAAAGCTATCTCCTCGTCTACCGCGGAAACGAACTTCTCCGCCGCACCCTTCTCCGCCGCGATACCTATGCCGTCGTGCAGGGGATCCGTCAGGTGAAGCCCTCCGAAACGCCCGAAACGCCTTCCGACGGCACTTCTTCCGGCGAGCCTTCGAAAACGCTTGACAATCCCCCCTCTGCTGAATATAATATAAATACTTTCCGGCGCAGATCGGAACCAAAAGGAGGAGAATTATGAAAAAGTTGCTCAGAAGCGTTTTGCTCGGTATTGCGGCTGCGATCATGCTGTTTGCCGTTGTAGGCTGTTCGAATGCGAACAAGGAAGTCGCCGGGACCTATGAAATGGACACCATTTCGGGTACAATGGGCGGCATCGAGATCGACAAGAGTTATTATGAGTACTTCCGTCTCATTCTCGACGAGGACGGTACGGGTACGGTGCAAGCCAAGGGCTCGGGCGTCGGCGGGGTCTCCGTCGAAACGAAGGGCACTTACGTTTACGAGGACGGGAAGATCAAGCTGACGACGAAGAACGGCGCCATGTCCACGACGGAGGAATATGATTACGCAGACGGCGTGATCACCTATCATATGGAAGCGCAGGGAGTGAACTTCACGATCACCCTCAAACGGGTCGAGGAGTAAGCCCGCAGGCACAAAATCAACCGAATCGAATATTCTTTGGGGCGGAGTGAAAGTCTCCACCGGCAGTAAAGTCTGCGAATCCCTTTGGGACCGAACGGGTGAAATTCCCGTACCGACGGTATAGTCCGGATGAGAAAAGAAAACGCGTATTTGCGCGCCCCGCTTTTGCGGGGCGTTTTTTCAAAGAATATCCGAAAAATAAATTTTTCAGAGGTGTTCTTATGAAGGAAAGCACAAAGCAAGTTTTATCGTACCATTTTTCGGCGACGCACATCGCTTACATGGCGCTCTTTACGGCGCTGGCGTTCGTCGTCACCTTTCTCGAGTTTCCCATTTTTCCCGCCACACCCTATTTGAAACTCGACTTTGCGAACGTCTTTTTCATGATCGAAGGTTTCCTCTTCGGCCCCGTCGAGGCGGTCGTCTCTATCGGGATCAAGGAGCTCTTATGCCTGATGAAATCGTCTTCGGGCGGCGTCGGAGAGCTGGCGAACTTCCTCATGTCCACGGCTTACGTCATCATTCCCGCGGTTTTGTACCGTTTCAAAAAGGGGAGATGGTGGGTCGCCGTGACGCTTGTGATGGCGTGCGTTATGCAGGTTGCGGTGAGCCTGCCCGTCAACCGCTATATCAATTTTCCCTTCTTTATGCCAAGCGGTGCGGCGGAGCTGTTCCGGGAAGCGTGGCCGTTCGTCCTCGCATTCAATGCGGTAAAGAGCGTTATAATTTCTCTGATCGTGGCGATCATCTATAAACCGCTGTCCCGTCTCATCAAGGCGACGCGGAAAAAGCTCGAGGCGCGCACCCGCCGGATGAAAGCGGCGTCGCAAGCCGAAAAGACGGCCTCGGACGCCGAAAAACCGCAAGAACAGGATAAGGCGCAAGAAAACACAACTACATAAACTATTTGAAATTCGAATAAACTCCCCTTAAAATCTTGCAAACTTCGGCCGTATGCGGTATAATACCCGTATATGGCTGTTTTTGTTTCACATTCCGAAGAGGAGACCCTGCGCTGGGCGGAGGCGTTCGCAAAGACTCTTGCGGCGGGGGATACCGTGCTTCTCGAGGGCGAAATGGGCGCGGGAAAGACGGCGCTCGCCAAGGGGATCGCAAGGGGGCTGGGCGTGAGATCAGAAGTCACGAGCCCCACCTATGCCTATATCAACAGCTATGAAGAGGGCAGGCTTCCCCTCTATCATTTCGATTGCTACCGCATTCCGTCCGAGGACTATGCGCGCGCCCTCGGGTTCGAAGAATATTTCTCCGCAGGCGGCGTCTGCTTGGTGGAGTGGAGCGAAAACATTCCGTCCCTTTTGCCTGAACGGGTGATAAGGGTGGAAATCGTCAAAACAGACGCGGGCAGGGAGATCATATTTTGAAATTTCTTGCAATCGATACAAGTTCGAAGCGGCTGACCGTCGCCGCACGGGGAGAGAAAACCGTTCTCCGCGAAGCGCCCGATTGCGCCATGCAGCACTCCGTCCGTCTCATGGACGAGATAGACGCCGCGCTTAGCGAGGCGGGGCTTTCCCCCAAGGCGTGCGATTTTTTCGCATGCGTCGTGGGCCCCGGCTCCTTTACGGGGATCCGCATCGGCATTGCGACGGTGAAAGGGCTGTGCACCGCGCTCGGAAAGCCCGCGCTCGCCGTCACCTCCTTCGATTGCCTCGCATATGCTGAGAAGAGCGGGAAAAAGCTTGCGCTGGTGGACGCGGGGCACGGCTGTTTTTATGGCTGCGGCTACGACGGCGTGAAAATTACCTCTCCCGCCAAATATATGTCCCGCGAGGAGACGGAAGCGTTGATCGCGGAGGGCTACGCGCCCGTCTCGGCGGAGGAGCTTCCCATCCCGAGTAAACTTCTTCCCGCGGGAGAAGGACTTCTTGCGGCGGCGGAGGCGCTCTCGGGGAATGCCGCGCCCTGCGCGCAGCTCGAAGCGGTATATTTGAGAAAATCTTCGGCGGAGGAAGGACGATGACGACAAGGGAATGGCGGATCGGCGATCTCGACCAGATCGCCGCGATCGAAGCGGAGAGCTTTTCCGATCCTTGGACGAGACGGATGCTCGCGGACTCCTTTCTCTCCGACCGCTTTACGGGCGTTCTTCTCGAAGAGGAGGGGAGTATCGTCGCCTACGGCGGCATGAGCGTCGTCTGCGACGAAGCGGAGATCGAACTCGTCGCGGTGAGCGAGATGTTCCGCCGCTGCGGCAGAGGAACGAAGATCATAAACGATCTTTTGGAGCTCGCTTCCGCACGGGGGGTGAAGCGGGTCTTTCTCGAAGTGCGCGTCTCCAACGCCCCCGCGCAGATCCTCTATTTGAAGAGCGGCTTTCGCGGGCTCTACTGCCGCACCCGCTATTATCCCGACGGCGAGGACGCCGTCGTCATGGTGAAGGTGCTTTCTTGACGATCAGTTTCACGCAGCGAGGCGAGGGGGAGGATCTCCTGTTCCTTCACGGCTACCTCGCTTCCAAGGAAATTTTTACCCGTCAGATCAATTATTTTTCAAGATTTTACCGCGTTACCGCGCTGGACTTCCCGGGCATGGGTGGGGCAAAACCGCTCGAAGCGCCGTGGTCGGTGGACGATTAC
Organism: uncultured Clostridia bacterium; assembly: GCA_947626105.1. Taxonomy (GTDB): domain Bacteria; phylum Bacillota; class Clostridia; order Christensenellales; family Borkfalkiaceae; genus Gallimonas. Next base: position 127,512 of record CANQQY010000004.1, read on the forward strand.
GCAGAATGGACGCGGCAAGCGCTCAAAGAGCTCGGGATCTCACGTCCCCGCGCCGTCGCCCATTCGTTCGGCGGAAGGGTGGCGATCAAACTCCTCGCGGAAGGGGAGATCGGCCGCGCGGTGCTCACGGGCTGTGCGGGGATCGTAAAAAAACGCACGCTATCCTATCATATCCGCGTGAGAAGCTATAAATTCGTCAAAAAAATCGCCCCGAAATTTGCGGAGAAGCATTTCGGGAGCAAGGAATATAAAACGCTTTCTCCCGTCATGCGGGAGAGTTATAAAAAGATCGTCAACGAGGATCTCAGGGAAACAGCCGCAAAGATCACCGCGCCCGTGCTCTTTCTGCACGGGGAAAAGGACGAAGAAGTCCCGCTCTCGTCCATCCGCGTCTATCTTGAAAAGATCGCGGGAAGCGAGCTCAGGATCCTGAAAAATTGCGGGCATTTTCCCTTTCTCGACGATCCGCTCGCCTTCGATCTGGCGGCAGAGGAGTTTTTACAATGTTGACAAGCGAAATTTATTCGGTGATCGCCGTATATGCGCTGCTCTTTGCGGTGGCGCTCTCGTTTTGCGCCCTTCCGCTTTTCGGAATATTGCAACAGGAAAATTACGAGAGCGGCGCGTCCATTAGGTGGTATTGCAAAAAGGGGAACATGCTCCGCCGCAGGTATCAGCTTCTCGCGCTCTGCCTCGTACTCGTCACCGCGCTGTTGGGGCTGTGCTTTTCCTTCCTTGATGAGCTCTATGCGGACATCGTCGAGGCGGCGGGTTATCTCGGGCTGTGCGCCCTGTTTGTCTTTGCCTTCCGCCGCGCGTTGAAAGTTCCCGTGAAGGGGACGAAGCGGCTTGTAAGGCTCGGCATCTGCTTTTTCGTTCTGCTCTTTTTTGCCCTCTTCGGGGCGGGGATCGGGCTGTATTGCGCCGCAAACGCCATCGGGCACCCGCTCGCCATGGCGCTCCGCCTCGTGCCGGTCGGGCTCTTCCCCATCTTGCTCTTCCTCTTTGCAGCGGCGGCAAACTGCGTCATGAAGGTCTATGAAGTTCCCCGCAGCCGCCATTTCATCAAGAAGGCGAAAAAGAACTTGGACGCGAGCGATTGCGTCAAGGTCGGGATCACGGGAAGTTTCGCAAAGACGAGCGTCAAGCACATCGCCGCGGAGATCCTTTCAAAAAAATTCCGCGTGAAAGCGACGCCCGCCTCTTTCAATACGCCGATCGGGATCGCGAAAACGGTCAACGGGGAGGGGCTTGACTGCGACATTTTTCTTGCGGAAATGGGGGCGCGGCACGTCGGAGATATCAGGGAGCTTTGCGACATGGTATGCCCGTCGTTCGCCGTCGTCACGGGCGTCTGCGCCCAGCACCTCGAAACTTTCCGGAGTTTCGACAATATCATCAAGGAGAAAGGCGAGCTCGCCCGCGCGGCAAAGGTCGTCGTTTTGGGCGAGACTGCCGGAATGATGCGGGAGGACGCCCTGAAAGAGGGCAGGGACTTCGCGGCGGAAAACGTCGAGCTCTTTTCCGATAAGACTTCCTTTACCCTTCGCATCGGGGAGAACAGCGCCGCGGTCGAAACCAAGCTGCTCGGGCGACATGCCGCAGAGGATATCGCGCTCGCCGCCGCCCTAAGTTTTGCGCTCGGCATGACGTTTGAGGAGATCGCCGCCGCGATCCCCGCCGTCACCCCCGTGCCGCACAGGCTGGAACGGCTTGAAAGCCGCGGGCTCGTGATTCTGGACGACAGCTATAATTCCAACACAGAGGGCGCGAAAAACGCCGTCGAAGTGCTGAAACTTTGCGGCGGGAAGCGGGTCGTCGTCACGCCCGGCCTTGTGGAACTCGGAGAAATAGAAGAAGAGGAGAACGCCGCCCTCGGCAAGGAGCTCGTCGGGCTCGATCTCGTCATTCTCGTCGGGGAGACCCGCGTGCTCGCCGTCAGGAACGGCTTTAAGGAAGGGGGCGGCGACGAGAAAAATTTGAAGATCGTGCCCACGCTTGCGGCGGCGGAAGTCCTTCTCGGCGAGCTTTTGCAGGCGGGCGACAGCGTGCTCTTTTTGAACGATCTGCCCGATAAATATTGAGATAGCGAAAAAAGATATTAAACGGTTTGAAGCACCAAAGAGGAAAAATAACTCGGAGGTGTTTTTTTCATGCAAAAAACGGTAGCGGTTTTCTTCGGCGGAACTTCCAACGAACACGAGATCTCCGTCATTACGGGCATGCTTGCCGTCAATCTGCTGCGCGGCGCGGAGTACAACGTTCTGCCCGTCTATCTCCCGCGGACGGGCGGCATGGTCACGGGGGAAATGCGCGCGGTGGCGGATTTCCGCTCCCCTTCCGCCAAATGGAAGGCGCTGCGCTTCTGCGGGGGCGGGCTGGAAGGCGTGAAGGGGCGCAAAAAATATCCCGTGGACGTCGCGCTCAACTGCTGTCACGGCGGTTTCGGCGAGGACGGGACGCTCTCCGCCCTCCTTCGGTGGCATCACATCAGATCCGCGTCGCCCGACGTACCCATGTCCGCGATCTTTATGGATAAAACGCTCACAAAGGCGGCGGCGCGGGGACTTGATATCCCCGTGCTCGACGGCGTTTCTCTGTCCGAAGGGGAGGGGGCGGACGCGGTCGGGATCCCGCTTCCCGTCATCGTGAAGCCCGCGCGGCTCGGTTCGAGCATCGGCATCAAGGTCGCAAAAAATAAAGAAGAACTCGAAAAGGCGCTTACGCTTGCCTTTACGCTGGACGGGACTGTGCTCATCGAACCCTATCTTGAAGGGCGGCGGGATCTCAACTGCGCCGCATGCAGGCTCCAAGGGGAAGTGAAACTTTCCCCCGTCGAGGAAGTCTTTTCAAACGAGGAGATCCTCACCTTTTCCGAAAAATACGAGGGGACGGAGGAGCGCAGATCCGCCCTTCCCGCAGAGATCCCCGAGGAGACCGCAGAAAAGATCCAAACCTATACGCGGCGCATCTACGAGGCGTTCGGCGGAAAAGGCGTGGTGCGTGCGGACTTTTTGCTCGCGGACGGAAAGGCGTACTTCAACGAGCTCAACACCGTGCCGGGGTCGCTTGCCTGTTACCTCTTCGGCGAGTCCCTGACGGACGCGAAAAAATTTCTTGCAGGTCTCGTGGAAGAGGCGCTTTGCGCTCCCGAGGCCCAAAAACAGACGATCGCCACGGGGATCTTGAACGGTTCCGTGTTCTCGGGCAAGGGTGGAAAGCGGGTTTGAGAAGAGTCCCCCGAAATTGTTGCAAATTTTGCGATAAACTTTTATAATAGAGGCATGGAAAGAATTCAAATGAAAACGCCTCTTGTCGAAATGGACGGAGACGAGATGACAAGGATCATCTGGAAACGGGTCAAGGAGCTTCTCATCGAGCCGTACGTCGATCTCAAAACGGAGTACTACGACCTCGGGCTCAGACACAGGGACGAGACGGGCGACCGCGTGACGGCAGACAGCGCGCTGGCGACCAAAAAGTACGGCGTTGCGGTCAAGTGCGCGACCATCACCCCCAACGAACAGCGGATGGAAGAATACAGCCTTCATGAGATGTGGAAGAGCCCCAACGGGACGATCCGCCGCATTTTGGACGGCACGGTATTCCGCGCACCCATTCTCGCAAAGGGGATCCGCCCCTATATTCCGGGCTGGAAGAAGCCCATCGTCCTCGCCCGCCATGCCTACGGCGACGTATATTCGGCGGCGGATGTTCTCGCGGAGCGGGGCGAAAAGGTCTACCTCGTGGGAGAGGACGCGGAGGGGAAGGAGACCTTCCGCCGTCTCGTGCACGATTTCAAGGGGGAGAAGGGCATGGTGCAGGGCATGCACAACACGGAAAGCTCCGTCCGCTCCTTCGCCCATGCCTGTTTCCGCTATGCGCTCGAAGAAAATCTGCCCCTGATGTTCGCTTCCAAAGATACGATCGCAAAGACGTACGACGGGCAGTTCAAAAAGATCTTCAACGAAGTCTATGAGGAGTACCGCGCCGAATTCGAGCGGAAAGGACTGTGGTATCTCTATACCCTCATCGACGACGCCGTCGCCCGCATCATCCGTTCGGAGGGCGGCATTCTCTGGGCGTGCAAAAACTACGATGGGGATGTGATGAGCGATATGGTCGCAACCGCTTACGGGTCGCTCGGCATGATGACGTCCGTGCTCGTCTCACCCGACGGAAAATATGAGTATGAGGCGGCGCACGGCACCGTCACGCGGCACTATTACAAGTATTTGCGGGGGGAAGAGACCTCCACGAACTCCGTCGCCACGATCTTTGCATGGACGGGCGCCCTGAAAAAGCGGGGGGAACTCGACGGGATCGCAGAACTCGTTGCATTCGCCGAACGGCTCGAACGGGCGACGGTCGCGACGGTCGAAGCCGGGGAAATGACGGGAGACCTCATTCCGCTCTGGTGCGGCGACGCTGCGCCGAAGAGACAGGACACGGAGGGCTTTCTCCGCGCCGTCGCAAGCAGATTATAAACGACATCTCCTCGGCTACCCTTCATAGGGGAGCTGTCATCGCCGCCCCCCTCTTGGCTCCCCTTTTAGGGGAGCTGTCACCGCAGGTGACTGAGGGGTTTTTGAAACCCCTTTGGCTCACTTTGTTCGCCACTTCCCCTAAGAGGGGCAGCGAGAGGCTTGACGGGGACGACCCCACCCCATGTTATTTCGAGCAAGGCGCCCGCGGCGAATCGCCGCGGGCGCCGCCGTCGAGAAATCTCGGCAAGGGAAGCGGTGGAGATGTCTCGACAAGCTCGACATGACAAAATAAAGGCCACCCCCATATGGCGGGTGTCCATAGGGATTCTATGAATAAGCGGTTTGGCGGTTAGTCAAACCGCTTATTCGTTGTCCTTCCCGTGTTAAGCGGCTTCTTTCTGCGCGAAGTCGGGAATTGCTCCCACGCAGTTGTAGATGATTTCCACCGCTTGTGTCCGCTTGCCGTCAATCACTT
>CANQQY010000005.1 GCA_947626105.1 uncultured Clostridia bacterium
TGCGCCTGAAGAGATTCGAACTCCTGACACACGGCTTAGAAGGCCGTTGCTCTATCCACCTGAGCTACAGGCGCATATTTGACTTGCCTCGAAGTTTCGCACATCTCTGAGACTTACGAATTGGAGCGGGTGATGGGAATTGAACCCACGCGACCAGCTTGGAAGGCTGGGATTCTACCACTGAACTACACCCGCATTCGGTCAATGCTTGCTTATTTTATCAAAGATTCACAGATATGTCAACAGTTTTTTAAGGGGTTTGGAAACATTTTTCACAAAAAAATTTTTCATCTGAACTTTGCGCTTTCCGTCGGTCAAGAAGATGAATTCGGCTTGCATTCCTATCCCGCTTGTGTTATAATTTTCTTATCCGAGATATAATGGAATCAGAAAGGATCGGGAGGGGGATCTTACATGAAAACGCTCTATGTTACGGACCTCGACGGAACCCTGCTCACCAAGGAAGAGCGCGTATCGCTTTACAGCCGTGAAAAACTCAATGCCTTGATTGATGCGGGCATGTCTTTTACGTTTGCGACGGCGCGTTCCGCACTCAGCGCGAAGCTCTCGGTGGAAGGCTTAAAGATCCGCACGCCCGTTGTGCTCTATAACGGCGGGCTTATTTATGATTATACGACGGGCGAAACGCTCCGCTCCGTGCTCTTTACGGAAGAGGAGAAACGTTATGTCTTTTCCGTGCTCAAAGAATTCGGGATCCCGCCCCTTGTGTTCGGCGCAAGGTGCGTCGAGCGCGAGCGTATCGCCTATGAGACGGGGAAGGAAAATCCCGGCATTGTGCGCTATCTGTACCGCCGCAGGGGGGACGCCCGTCTCGACCCCGTCTGTTCCGAAGAGGAACTTCTCGGCGGATATATCTTTTATTTCAAGTGTATCTGTCCGCGGGAACAGCTCGAAAAGGCGTGGAACATTCTCAAATACGACCCGCGTTTCATCTGTATCTTTCACCCGGAAGTCTATCAGAACGATTTTTGGATGGAAATATCTCCGCGCGAGGCGACAAAGGCGAACGGCGTCCGTTTTTTGAAAGAGCACCTCGGATTCGACAAAGTCGTCTGTTTCGGCGACACGTCCAACGATTCCGATATGTTCGACGTCTGTGACGAAAAATACGCCGTCATGAATGCGGACAGCTGGCTGAAAGAGAAGGCGACGGGGGTCATCGGCTATTGCGAAGAGGACGGCGTCGCCAAATGGCTGGAAGCAAACTTTCAAAGATAATTCAAAAAAACATATAAATTCCGCGGAAGCCCAAGAAAAAGCAATAGATATTGAGCACGGCGAGGAGTGGCATAAAGATCATAAAGAAGAGGTTGCCGAGACGGAACCGCATGATAAACATGGAAGCGTATACGGCGACTGCCCCGCCGAGCAGTGCGGCGAGGAGCAATTTTCCGTCTCCCTTGATCCCGTCTCCCGCCTCATAATTTTCCTTTTGCGTTTTCAGAAAACGGAAAGCATAGAAGTTGACGGCGAGGATGTAGACGGCAAAGCCTACATAGAGGATGGTCATGCCCATAGTATTGCCTTTTTTCGAAAAAAAGGGGCGTTTTCGGATAAAAATCTTGCGAGGGGGGAAAGATGCAATCGCTTAGGGAACTTTATAAGATCGGGAGAGGCCCTTCGAGCTCCCATACCATGGGACCGGAGCGGGCGGCAAAGGACTTTTTGACGCGTTGCGGCGACGCGGCGTCCTACCGCGCCGTCCTCTACGGATCCTTGGCGCTCACCGGCAAGGGACATCTGACGGACAGAGCGATCATCGACGTGTTCGAGGGGCAGGGGAAGTCCATCGAAGTGATCTTCGATAAAAAGAATCCCCGCGCGCTGGAACATCCCAATACAATGGAGCTTGCGGGCTACGATGCGGAAGGGAGGGAGCTGAAACGCGTCACCTATCTCTCCGTCGGGGGAGGAAGCGTGCGCGCGGCGGGCGAACCCATGATCGAGGCGGAAGAGGTCTATCCCTTCCGTACTTTCTCCGAGATCATGGAGTACTGCAAGACAAAAAATGTTACTCTCGCGCAGGTCGTATACGATTTTGAGGGAGAGACGGTCAAAGACTTTCTCATGAACGTCTGGCGCACGATGAAGCAGACGATCCATAGGGGGCTCACGGCGACGGGAAAGCTCCCCGGAAGCCTGAAAGTGGACAGGAAAGCCAAGATCCTCTTCGAAACGAAACCGGAGGACGAGGAGCCGGAAGAGCGCGAGAAACGGCATCTGTGCGCCTTCGCCTTTGCGACAAGCGAAGAAAACGCGGGGGGCGGGACGGTCGTCACCGCGCCCACCTGCGGGGCGAGCGGCGTGCTGCCCGCCGTCCTCTTCTATTTGAGCAGGAAGCACGGTTTTTCGGACAATAAGATCGTGTCTGCGCTTGCTGCGGCGGGCATGGTCGGCGTCACGGTGAAACAGAACGCTTCCGTCAGCGGCGCGGAGGCGGGCTGTCAGGCGGAGATCGGGACGGCGACGTCCATGGCGGCTGCGGCGGTCTGTTCGCTCTTCGGTGCGTCTGTCGACCAGACGGAGTATGCGGCGGAGATCGCGCTCGAACACCAGCTGGGGCTCACCTGCGATCCCATCTGCGGCTATGTGCAGATCCCCTGTATTGAGCGCAATGCCGTTGCCGCGATGCGCGCTCTTGAAAGCGCAGAGCTTTCCCGCGTGCTGTCGGGCACGAGGAAGATATCCTTCGATCTCATCGTACAGACGATGTACGAGACGGGGAAGGACATCAACGCGCGCTACCGCGAGACGAGCGAAGGGGGACTTGCCGCAAGCTATAAGGTGAGTTGATTCAGAACGACACCCCCTCAGTCGCGCAAGGACAGCGCGACGGCTCCCCCTCAAGGGGGAGCCAAGGGGCCAACCTTGCTTCCCCTTTTAGGGGAAGTACCCGCGCAGCGGGGGATAGGGTTTCCAAAACGGCTCCCCTAAGAGGGCAGCCAAGAAAATCAGATCCTCATCAAAAAAGCGCTCCGTTTTTACGGAGCGCTTCGCATACCATACACATTTACGGGTTTTTCATATAGGGTTCCAATGCCTGTGCGAGCTGGTCGGGGCAGGAAGTGTTCTGTTTGCAACGGATGCCGCGCAGAAGAGGGGCGACCTCGTCGGGCGTTTTCCCCTCGACAAGCCGCGCGATCCCTTGCAGATTGCCGCTGCAACCGCCGATGAATTTCAGATTGTGGATCTTGTTTTCCTCGTCCAGATCGAAGATGATCTGCTTGGCACATGTTCCCCTTGTCGAATAAGTAATCATATTTATCTCCTGACCGTAGTATTTTCAATCCACCAGCGTTTCGTAAACCGCTGTATAGAGGTCCTGTGCCTTATCTTCCCATTTTTTGTAGATATTATTCGCCGTCTTTTTATCGGGAACGACGAATTTAAGTTCCAGCATGGGCTGGATGGGGGCGAGGATCTTCAAAAAGACCGTATATGTGCCGTCCTTATTCTGGAAATAGTCGGCACGGCAATCCTGTTTCGTGCGGAAGCGCGCGCTGTTGTTTTTAATGAATTTCGAGATCTCTTCCCGCGAGCTTCTCGGAATATTGATATAGAAATTTGCGAGCGTCTCTCTGCCTTCGGTGGTGATCATATACAGAGGGTCGTCCACGCCGGGGATCTCGCAGATGAACCCGTCGGCAAGCAATTTCCTGATGAGGACGACGCAGTCCATATAATTGATCCAGTCGTTGGATGACGTGCACATGTCGACGAGCGTACGCTCGGACAGGGGACTCTCCATCTTGTCAAAGACAAACAGGAGTATTAACTTGTTTACCGATGTTTCGCCTTTGACCTGCATAGGATCCCTCGATCGTAAATAAACACAAATAAGCCGCTTAAAGAATCAAGCGGCCCTTTATGGATTTTCTAAGAGTTTACGCTGCGAATTTTTTAAGTTTTTCGAGAAGATCATCGCAGTTATCGCTGTAAATCTCCACCGTGAGGGGCTTCGACGTGTCGAGGCTGAAAAGCCCGAGGATGGATTTTGCATCTACGACATAATGACCGCTCTTGATGACGATCTCATAGTCGTAGCTTTGCGTGATATTGACAAACTCCTTCACGCTGCTGGACATTTCAAGTGAGATTGTGACGGACTTCATAATGATTTCCTCCCTAAGAACCATAATTTTCTCCATTATACATAAATTTCATGACAAAATCAAGATATTTCCGAAAAAAACTTTAATCTTTTTTCGCTTTATGCTATAATATGCTATAATAAGAAAGAAAAGCGGTTCCCGTTTGCGGGATTCCGCCATGGAGGGCGCATGGAAGAGAATATCGTAAAGATCAAGCGGTTCATTACCGCCTGCGACGAGCTGATCGCGGGCAGTTACAGGGACGCCGAAGAAAAGATCTCGGAGGTTTTGAAATGCCTCGCCGCGAGCGAGGATCTCACGGGGCTTTTTTCCGCCGTCACGGAGGAGTTCGACTATGTCGCCTCCAAGAGCTACTATTTGCGGGAGACTTCCGGGCGGCGGGGCACGGCGTATCTCCCGACGGGGCGCGTGGACGCGCTCGCTTTTGTGTTTTGCCTGCTCGCCGAGATCGACGCGGGCGCAATGCGTTTCAATGATTTCTTGCTCCGCTATTTTTATGTGGACGGAAGTTACACGGCGAGCTTTTCGTTGTTTGCGGACAGGATCATGCGCCCCTTCCGCGATATCGTCAAGGAAGCCTATCCCGCATGCGCGCAATACGTTCCCATGCCCGCGATGCGCTCCGTGAGCTCGCTGGAAGAAAAGACGGTTCAAAGAAACGTCCTTTTCGAGGGAAAGATCATAAAACTCCGCTGTGACGACGCGCTCCTTCCCGACGGGAAGGCATGCAAGCGCGAGGTGGTGGAGCACCCGGGCGGCGCGGCGGTCCTGTGCGTCTATGAGGGGAAAGTCGTCCTCGTGAGGCAGTTCCGCTATGCTTACGGAGAGGAAATTTTAGAGATCCCCGCGGGGAAACTCGACGGGGGAGAGGATCCCGCGGGAGCCGCCATGCGGGAGTTCGGCGAGGAGACGGGGCTCACGGCAAAATCTCTGACTCATCTTCTGACGCTCTATCCGAGCCCCGGATACACCAACGAGAAGATCTATATCTACGAGGCGGCGGAGGTCTCCGCGGGCAGCCAGCACCTCGACGGCGACGAGTTTTTGCGGGTAGAGTATGTTGCATTGGAAGATGCCTACGATATGATCGCGCGCGGGGAGATCAAGGACGCCAAAACCATCGCCGCACTTCTCATGTACAAGAACCGTTAAGCGGAGTTCCCGAAGGCCTACCCCCCACGGGGGAGACTCCGCCGCAGGCGGTGGTGGGGGGAACCTGCCCCCTTTGAAGGGGGCGAAGGGGACAAGGAAAACCGAGCCCCTTCCGAAAAATAACAGGGCGGCGCGAGTGCGCCGCCCTTTTCTACGGAACAGGATTCAAACTCAACCGTTGCAGCCGCAGCCGCCGAGACGGGACGCGAGTTCGCCCAGCGTTCCGTTTTTGCACATGCAGTAAGCGAGCGCGGCGAGAATGGGCCAGCCGCAGCCCGAGAGCGCCCTCGATGACAGCACTTTGGTGCCGCAAGTTCCGAGAATGAGTGCAATGATAAGAATCCAAAGGCAGCTGTTGCCATTTTGACAGCTATTCATGGTTTTCCTCCTTGATGGGCGCGCCGTTATGTAATTTTTCTTTCGCGCCTGTATATTAAATGATATGACCCGTGCGGGAAATTTGTTCCGCGAAAGAGGTTCATTTAGTTGCCAAACCCAAAGATGTTTGTTATAATGGATTAGAACATGCCTTTGCGCGAACGATACGCGGGAGCGATCGTATTGCGGTACGGGCGGTTCAAATCTATTTTTTTCTGCGGATACTCCCGCGAAGGGGAGATCCGATGGAGGTAACTGAATATGGTACGTTTCAAGAGCTGGTTTACGGCGAGAAATATCGCCTACCTTGCGGTGCTTTTGGCACTCGTCGTTGTTTTGCAACTGTTTGCGAGTGCTATCCCGATGTTCGGAGTCACTCTGAATTTCAGCCTTATTCCCATCGTTTTGGGAGGGATCTTCTTCGGAGCGATCGGCGGCGGGCTCATGGGGCTTGTTTCGGGCGTCGTCACATTTATCACGGCGGCCGTATTGGGAAGGGAGCCGTCCACGGCGTTCTTATTTCAGGCAAACCCTGTCGTCCTTACCATCATATGCATCGGTAAAACAACGATCGCGGGTGCCGTTGCGGGACTCGTATATCACCCGATCGCCAAAAAGAACAGCATCGTCGCGGCTTACACTTCCTCGCTCATCATGCCGATCCTGAATACGGGGATCTATATGCTCGGAATGGTCATCATGAAAGAGGATGTGGCCGCCTTTTTGGGCGTCGAAGCCGCTGCAAATGTCGTGTTTGTGGCTGTGTTCGGCCTCATCTGGTTGAATTTCGTCTTGGAGATCGCTGTTAGCGTCTTGTTCTCGCCCGTCGTTCATCGTGTGGTGGTCATCGTGGAGAAGCAAATCCTTTCAAAGCAGAAGAAGGGCACCGCAAAAGAAGCGAACGGATCAAATACAGACGGATCCTCAAATAAGGGAATCGAGGATACGAAAACCGATTCCCAAACGGAGAAAATATCTTGATCATCTGCATAGACATCGGAAATTCCAACATAAAATATGCCGTATTTGACGGGGACGAACCCCGTTTTACCTTCCGCGTCGCGACCGATCTCAAAAAGACGTCCGACGAATACGGCGCGCAGCTCATCACTATGCTCCAAATCAATCAGGTGAAAAAGGAGCAGATCACGGGGGGGATCTTCTCTTCCGTCGTGCCTTCCCTCGATTACACGATCGGGCACATGCTCCGCGTCTATTTCGGGATCACGCCCTACGAAATCGCTCCCGGGCTGAAAACGGGTCTCAAAATGCGGGCGGATAACGCGCGGGAGGTGGGAGCCGACCGCATCGTCAACAACGTCTCCGCGCTCAAAAAATACGGCGGGGACAAGCCGATCATCGTCGTGGATTTCGGCACGGCGACGACCTTTAACATCTTGAAGGACGGGGAATTTATCGGCGGCGTCATTGCCCCGGGGATCCGCGGCTCTCTGGACAGCCTCGTTTCGGGAACGGCAAAACTTCCCCGCGTGGAGATCGAAGCGCCCAAGAGCGTCATCGCGACGAATACCGTCACCAATATGCAGGCGGGCATCGTATTCGGCTTTGCGGGGCTTGTGGAGTATATCGTCAAAAAAATCAAGCGTGAGTTGAGAGAGGACGCCCTCACCATTGCGACGGGCGGTTTTTCGGAAGTCATTGCCCGTGAGACGGACTGCATCGACGTGATCGACAAGATGCTGACGCTCAACGGGTTGAGATATTTATACGTTATGAACAGTTCGGAGGATTTGAAATGAAAAAGATCGGGGTGGCGATCCTCGGTTTGGGGGTCGTGGGCGGCGGAACATACGAAATTTTGTGCTCGCACAGGGAATTTTACCGCCGTACGCAGAATGTGGATCTCGAGGTCGTCTGCGTCCTCGAACCCGACCGCGAGCGCACGGACGCGCTTGGCGTGGGCGCGGAAAAGATCGCGGAGAACATCTTCGAGGTCGTCTCCAATCCCGACGTAAACGTCGTCGTGGAGTGTATCGGCGGCGTTACGGAATCGCGGCAGTACGTGCTGGATGCCCTGAATGCGGGCAAGACGGTTGTCACTTCCAACAAAGAGCTCCTCTGCAAGTATTTCCACGAGCTCGAAGGGGTCGCCCGCCGCGTCAATGCGGGGCTGTATTTCGAAGCGACCTGTGCGGGCGGCGTTCCCATCGTCCGTACCCTTCTCGACGCGGTGCAGTCGAACGTCATTCCGTCCTTCGAGGGGATCGTCAACGGCACGACCAATTATATCCTCACAAAGATGAAAGAGGGCATGAACTTTGAAGAGGCGCTTTCGGAAGCGAAAGCTCTCGGCTATGCGGAGGCGGACGTTTCCGCCGATGCGGACGGGCTCGACGCCGCCTATAAGCTCTCCATTCTCGCCTCGCTTGCATTCCACACCAAGGTGCCCCTCACAAAAATTTACCGCGAGGGCATCCGCGGTATCGAGTGCGAGGATATTCAAGAGGGCGGCGGGCTCGGGTATACCCTGAAACTTCTCGCCTTGGGGAGGCAGACGGAGCATGGCGTCGACGTGCGCGTCCATCCCGCCTTTGTCGAAAACGGCCATCCGCTCGCTTCGGTGGACGGATGCTTGAACGCCGTTTGCCTCAAAGGGGACTCTGTGGGCGAGATCGTCCTCACGGGAAAGGGTGCGGGCGCGCTTCCGACGGGCAGCGCGGTCGTTTCCGACATTCTCTATGCGGCGACCCATGACGGGCACAGGTATTCCACTTTCAAAAATACGGCAACGGCGGATAAAGAGGTAAAATTTATCTCCGATTTCGAGAGCAAGTACTATCTGCGTCTCCTCGTCCCCGCCTCCGCGGACGCGGCCGTCGCCACAGCGTTTGCAAAGAACAACATCACCGTACGGAACATGCTTCGGAAAACGGACGGGGAGCGGACTTCCGTCATCCTCGTCACCGATACGGCGCACGAATCCGCAATCAAAAAGGCGCTCTCGCGGATGCGGACGTCGGGGATCGAGGTCGGAGCGGTCATCCGTATCCTTGCTTAAAAGAAAATTTCGGGGCGCGTATGCGCCCTTTTTTGTATGAAAAGAGCAGGTATTCTCATCAATCCGTTTGTTACGACGGAATCGGAACTGTACCAGCCGAGAAGGATCGCCGAAGAGCTGGGGCTTCTCGGCGTGCATGCAGAGATCGTTCCGAACGCATGGAAGGCGCATATCGGGCGGGACAAGATCGAAACGCCTTGCTTTGAGGGCTTCGACTTCTGCGTTCTGCTCGATAAGGACAAATATGTGCCCCGTATGCTGGAAAAGCGCGGAATGCGCCTATTCAACTCTGCGGCGGCAGTGGAGCTCTGCGACGATAAAATGCTCACGCACGTCGCGCTCGCTGGCGTCGTTCCCATGCCGAAAACCTATCCCGCGCCCCTGTGCTACAAGGATGAGGTTTCGGACGAGCCCGTGCCGCTCCCGCTCGAGTTTCCCGTCGTCGTCAAGGAATGCTTTGGGTCGCTGGGGAAACAAGTGTATCTCGCAAGAGACTGCGCGGAGCTCGAAGCACTCTCAAAGACGCTCAAGCGCCGCCCCTATCTTTTGCAGGAATACATCGGGGAGAGCGCCGGGAAGGACGTCCGTGCGATCTGCGTCGGCGGGGAGATCGTCGCCTGCATGAAGCGCACGGCGGAAGGAGATTTCCGTTCCAATCTCGCGCTCGGCGGGAGGGGAGAACCTTATCTCGCGGATGAGGAAATGAAATCGCTCTGCGCGAAGGTCTCCTCCTGTCTCGGACTCGATTACTGCGGCGTCGATCTTCTCCTTGGGAAGGAAGGATATCTTGTCTGCGAGGTCAATTCAAACGCCTTTTTCAGCGGGATCGAACGCGTAACGGGGGTAAACGTCGCGCACGTCTATGCGGAATATATGATTCGTACGGTAGAGGAAAAGATCTGAAAATCGAAAAAAAGCGGCAAAACCGTGGAATTTCGGGCATAAAAATAGTATTATGTCAGACATAATACTTTGCAAAAGTCAAAAAAATCCCCCCGCGAAAGAACTTCGCGGGGGGATTTGATGTTTTCGGTATTCAGGCAACGATCAGATTGACGATGCGCCCTTTGACGACGATGTACTTTACGATTTTCTTTCCCGCAATGCGCTCCTGCACTTCGGGAAGGGCGGACGCCTGACTTACGATCTCTTCGTCCTGCGCGTCGCTCGGCAGCATCGCTTTGCAGACGATCTTGCTGTTGATCTGTACCGCGTACTCCTTTTCGGCGAGGACGAGCGCGGCGGGATCTTCGACGGGATACTTCTGTTCAAACACGAATCCTTTTCCGCCCATGATCTCGAAGAGTTCTTCCGAGAAGTGGGGCGCGCAGGGCGCGAGAAGCAAAATGAGATCCTTCACGGTATCTTTGAAGAGCGCGGCGTTTTTCTCGCCGTTTGCGCCGTCATATTTGTAGAGCGCGTTGGTGAGCTCCATGAGGCGCGCGATCGCGGTATTGAAAGAGAACGCTTCCATATCCCTCGTCACGCGGCGGATCGTATCGTTCCGTGCGTAGTTGAGCGCCTTTTCCTCCGCGCCGTAGCCCGCTTTTCCCGTACACTCACGGGCTTTGAGCACGATTTTCTCCACCCTGTCCATAAAGCGGGAGATCGCCTTGATCCCGTCGTCGTTCCACGGGCCGCCCTCCGTATAGGAGAATCCGAACATGAGGTAGAGGCGGAAGGCGTCCGAACCGTATTCGTTGACGTATTCGTCGGGGGAAACGACGTTGCCGTGGGATTTCGACATGCGGTTCCCGTCGGGACCTAAAATGACACCCTGATGGACGAGACGTTTGAAGGGTTCGTCAAAGTCGAGATACCCCATATCCCGCAGCGCTTTGGTGAAGAAACGCGCATATAAAAGGTGCATGCAGGAGTGCTCCGCGCCGCCCACATAGACGTCCACGGGGAGAAGCCTGTCCACGGCTTCTTTTTCGAAGGGCGCCTTTTCGTTGTGCGGATCCGCATAGCGAAGGTAATACCAGCTCGAACAGACGAAGGTATCGAGGGTATCGGGATCCCGTCTTGCGGGGCCGCCGCACTTCGGGCAGACCGCCGACATAAATTTCTCGTTTTTGGCGAGAGGGGACTTGCCGTCCGGGCGGAATTCCACGTCGTAAGGGAGTCTGACGGGCAGATTTTTTTCGGGAACGGGGACTGCACCGCACTTTTCGCAGTGGATCACGGGGATGGGCGCGCCCCAATAACGCTGGCGGGAAATGAGCCAGTCTCTCAAGCGGTAATTGACCTTTTTGCCGCCCTTTCCGATCTTTCTGATGTATGCGGCGATCTCGCTCCGCGCCTCTTCGCCGTAAAGTCCGTCGAATTGGAGAGAACCTACGACGATCCCGTCCTCCGTATAGGGCAGAACGGTCTCCCCGCCCTGTTTTTCAATGACTTTCACGATGGGAAGCCCGTATTTCGTTGCAAAAGCAAAATCTCTTTCGTCGTGGGCGGGCACCGCCATCACCGCGCCCGTACCGTAGGAGTAGAGCACGTAATCCGCAAGATAGATGGGGACTTTTTTTCCGTTTACGGGGTTTGTGCAGTACGCGCCCGTAAAGACGCCCGTCTTTTCGCGCGTGGAAGAGAGCCGCTCGATCTCGCTCGAACGGGAGGCAAAATCAATATATTGTTCCACGGCTTCGCGCTGCTCGGGCGTTGTGATCTTGCGCGCAAGGGGATGTTCGGGGGAGAGAACGACGTATGTGACGCCGAACACCGTATCGGGACGGGTCGTAAAGACGCGGAAAACGTCTCCGCTGTCGCATTCGAACTCGATCTCGCACCCCGTGGATTTTCCGATCCAGTTGCGCTGCATATTTTTTGTCTTTTCGGGCCAGTCGAGCCCGTCGAGTCCCGAAAGAAGCTCTTCGGCATATTCGGTGATTTTAAAGAACCATTGCGTGAGGTTTTTCCGTACGACGGGCGTATCGCAACGCTCGCACTTCCCGTCGACGACCTGTTCGTTCGCAAGCACGGTATTGCAGGAAGGGCACCAATTGACCGGCGCTTCCTTTCTGTATGCAAGTCCCTTCTTGTAGAATTGCAGGAACATCCATTGCGTCCATTTATAGTACTCTTCGGTGCACGTCTTGATCTCCGCCGACCAATCGAACATCGCGCCCATCGCTTTGAGCTGCTGTTCCATCGTGGCGATGTTTGCCTCCGTGGAGTCTTTGGGGTGGACGCCCGTCTTGATGGCGTAGTTTTCCGCAGGCAGGCCGAAAGCGTCGAAGCCCATGGGCTGAAAGACGTTATACCCCTGCATCCGCTTGAAACGTGCGTAAGAATCGGCGGGACCGTAATTGTACCAATGCCCGATATGCAGCTTTGCGCCGGAGGGATAGGAGAACATTTCAAGGACGTAAAACTTTTTCTTATCCGTGTCCTTGGGGTCGAAGCGGTTGAACTTCTCTTTTTCCCAGCGCGTCTGCCATTTTTTTTCGATTGCTTTGATATCCATGCGTTTCTCCTTGCTGTTCTTTTCCATTTTACACCAAAGGAGGGGGGCATGTCAAGCATCCTCGCGCAGAAAGAAGTTATTTCACACGTTTGACAGGAAATTTTTGTGCTTCCCTGTGCTCCGTGCGGATCTTGCCCGACGTAAATAAATCAAAAAAAGAAGCATACAATAATGTCGTGGAAGAAATCACCGTATCCGACCAGAGCGGAAACAGTCTCTATATCACATATTTATACAACGCTCTCGCGGGTGCGCTCTCCCGCAGCGGGGGCGGGGAGGAGTTCCTCTCCACGAACGAAAGGACGGCGCTCCGTATCCATTTGAGGGAGGGGAGCACGGAAATCAGGGAACTTTTGCGCGAACGGCTCGTCGAGATCGTCGGGATCGGCTACAAATTCCGCTATTTGCAGGAAAAATTGCGGGTCGCGCTCTCCCAAAGGGACAAAAAACTGCTCTGCGCAGCCCTGATCGCGGCGGATTTCGAGGGGGATAAGGGATACATCGCGCGGAAGATCGGCGACGGAACGCAGTATCATATCGACGGTCTCGTCGCCTTCCGCCTCGGACCGCTCAAAGAAAAGTGGCAGCACATCGTGGAATACGTCCCCGAGGGCTTCGGCGCGTCCGATCTCAAAGAATTTTGCGATTTTCTCGTGGCGGAAAGCAAAAACAAGATCTATCTCAAAGGGAATACGGTGTTCGGCGAGAATTTCCGTCCCCTGAAGCGGAGTCTTTTACTCGGGGAAGAGGACGCCGAAGCGGAGATCCTGCTCTCCGACGCGGGGTTCGTCTACTGCCTCGGCGACGTGGGCGACGAATTGAGTGATTTTTTACAAAAATTTTATGCGGAGCGGGCTATATTTTCTTGACAAACGCCGAAAAACGCTTTACAATAGATTTACTTAAAGACAAGTAGCGTCCGAGGTTTTTCCCAGAGAGCGGATCCAAGGCTGGAAGACCCGCAGAAAGCTCGGAACCGTGAAACCGCTTTATTGGATACATTATCATACGTGAGCGGCCTCCGAACGGAGGCAATTAAGGTGGAACCGCGCAAATGGAATTTGCGTCCTTAAAATGAACCCGAAAGGGCAGTTTTAAGGACGATTTTTTATTTTTTCGCCATGTGCGAAGTACTATGTCAGACATAATGGAGGTAGAAACATGAAAATTTCACTCAAAAACGGGGATCTTCTCGAGGTGGCGGAGGGCGCTTCCTGTGCGGACGCCGCGCTTGCGATCTCGGAAGGGCTTGCGAGGAACGCCGTTGCGGCGAAGGTCAACGGGGAACTCGTCGATCTGTCGCATCCGCTTTCGGAAGGCGACAGCCTCGAGATCGTCACGCTCAAAGACGAGGACGGGCTCAAAGTCTACCGTCACACCTGCGCCCATGTGCTTGCGCAGGCGCTCAAAACCGTCTATCCCACCTGTAAACTTGCGATCGGCCCCGTGATCGAAAACGGCTTTTATTACGACGTTGATTTCAAAACGCCCATCACGATGGAAGATTTCTCCAAGATCGAAGCGGAGATGAAGGCGATCATCAAGAGCAATCTTCCCATCAAGCGGTTCACGCTTCCGCGGGACGAGGCGATCGCCCTCATGGAAAATTTCAGCGAGGATTATAAGGTCGAACTCATCAAAGATCTTCCCGAGGACGCGGAGATCTCCTTCTACAAGCAGGGAGCCTTTACCGATCTTTGCAAGGGGCCGCACCTTCCTTCGACGGGGAAGATCAAGGCGTTCAAGCTCGTCTCCATCGCGGGCGCGTATTGGAGAGGGGATTCGAACAAGAAGATGCTCACCCGTATTTACGGCACGGCGTTTGCCAAAAAGGACGAGGTGGACGCCTATATCGCCCGTCTCGAAGAGGCGAAAAAGCGCGACCATAATAAACTCGGGCGCGACCTCGGGATCTTTATGACGAGCGACGTCATCGGGCAAGGCCTTCCCATTCTCATGCCGAAGGGCGCGAAGATCCTTCAAATTCTCACCCGTTTCGTCGAGGATGAAGAGGCAAAGCGCGGCTTCATGATCACAAAGACCCCCAATATGGCGAAATCCGACCTCTACAAGATCTCCGGGCACTGGGCGCATTACCGCGACAAGATGTTCGTTCTCGGCGAGATCGACGAAAAAGGCGAGGCGAAGAATAAAGACGAAGAAATCGTGGCGCTCCGTCCCATGACCTGCCCGTTCCAATATCAAATTTATAAGAACGGTCTGAAATCTTACCGCGATCTGCCCTGCCGCTATTCGGAGACCGCGACGGAGTTCCGCAACGAGGCTTCGGGCGAGATGCACGGGCTCATCCGCATCCGCCAATTTACTCTTTCCGACGGGCACATCATCTGCACTAAGGAACAGGTGGAAGGGGAGTTCAAACGTTGCCTCGATCTTTCCTATTATATCCTCGACTGCCTCGGAATGCGGCAGGACGTCACCTTCCGCTTCTCCAAGCGCGGGAAATCCAAGTCCGATAAGTATATCGACGACGACGAGGCGTGGAATGCGACGGAAGCCATGATGAAGAACATTCTCGACGATCTCAAACTCGATTATGTGGAAGCGGACGACGAAGCCGCCTTTTACGGTCCCAAGCTCGACGTCCAGACGAAGAATGTCTACGGAAAAGAGGATACGCTCATCACCATCCAGATCGACTTTGCCGCGGGGCACAGCTTCGGCATGGAGTATGTGGACGCAGACGGCGTCCGCCGTACGCCTTACGTCATCCACCGCAGCTCGATCGGCTGTTACGAGAGGACGCTCGCCATGCTCATCGAAAAGTATGCGGGCGCGTTCCCGCTCTGGTTTGCGCCGGAGCAGGTCAAAGTCCTTCCCGTCACGGACAGAGCGGCGGATTACGCAAAAGAGCTTGTCGAAGAGCTCAACGAGGTGGGGATCCGCGCCTCCGCAGACTATCGCAACGAGAAGATCGGCAGAAAGATCTTCGACGCCGAGCAGGAAAAGGTTCCCTATAAGCTCGTCGTCGGCGACAAAGAGATGGAGGACGGCAGCGTCTCCGTCCGCAAGCGCGGCGCAGGGGATATCGGCTCCATGACAAAGGACGACTTCATCGCCCTCGTCGTCGAAGAGGACGAAAAGAAAGTGATCTTCTGATCCCGCGGAATGCCGTTTGGCGTGAAAAATAGAAAATCTTTCCGAAAAACAGTTGACAAAAGGGTTTTTGTGTGGTAAAGTAATTCAGTCAAGCAGAGGTAAACCCTTCTCTCCGCGATCGCATGGGCGGTGCGGGTCAATGAATTTTCCGCGAATGTCACGGGATCTCCGTGCGCAACAAAGTTCAACGGGTTTGTCTATGCAAACCCGTTTATTTTTTTGAGAGGATCATGGCAGTTAAAAATCAAAATCAGTTGAATGGGGAGATCCGCGACCGCGAGGTGAGGCTCATCTCGCAGGACGGGGAAATGCTCGGCGTCATGCCGTCGCGGGAGGCGCTCCGCCTTGCGGAAGACGCGGGGCTCGATCTTGTGAAGATCTCGCCGAACGCCGTTCCGCCCGTATGCAAGATCATGGACTACGGCAAGTTCAAATTCGAGCAGGCGAAAAAAGAGAAAGAGAACAGGCGCAACCAGAAGATCGTCGAACTCAAAGAAGTGCAGCTTTCCATGACGATCGACGTGGGGGATCTCAACGTTAAGGCAAGGCAGGCGCAGAAGTTCCTCGAACAGGGCAATAAGGTGAAGGTCACGATCCGCCTTCGCGGCAGGCAGATGGCGCACGCCAACCTCGGCAAGGATGTGATCATGAACTTCTACGAAGGGCTCAAAGAGTACGCCGTCATCGAAAAGCCGCTCAATATGGAGGGGAGGAATCTGATTCTGATCCTCGCCCCCGCAAAAAAGTAAAATCAAAAAGCGAACATTTCGCGAAAAGAAATTTGAATCATTTGGAGGAAAACAGATATGCCGAAACAGAAATCGCACTCGAGTTCCAAAAAGCGCTTCTGGCTCACGGGATCCGGCAAGGTGAACAGAGCCCACGGCGGCAAGAACCACAAGGCAGAAACCAAGAACAGAAAGAGAAAGAGAAATCTGCGCCAGTCCGCGCTCGTCTCCGAGACGCAGGAAAAGACCGTCAAGCGCATGATTCCTTATAAGGATTAACGGAGGGCATCGGATATGAGAATTAAAAGAGGCGTGAACGCCGTTAAAAAGCGCAGAAAGATCTTTAAGCTCGCAAAGGGCTATTTCGGCTATAAGAGCAAGAACTATCGTATCGCCCGTCAGGCTGTGATGAAGTCTCTTCAATACGCCTACGTCGGCAGGAAACTCAGAAAGCGCGACATGAGAAGCCTTTGGATCGCCCGTATCAACGCAGGCGCAAGGCTCAACGGGCTCTCTTATTCCAAGCTGATGCACGGGCTCAAGGTCGCAGGGATCGACCTCAACCGTAAGATCCTCGCCGATCTCGCCGTCAACGACGCAGCCGCGTTTGCGGACATCTGCGGCAAGGCGAAAGCCGCCCTTTAACCAAACGAAAGCCTTTCCGAGAAAGGCTTTTTTGTCATGAACGTCATCACATCCAAACAAAATCCCGCGGTGAAGGAGCTTTCTTCCCTCAAAGAGAAGAAGGGGAGAAGGGAGCGGGGGACGTTTCTTGTCGAGGGCGGAAAAATGGTCTCCGAGTGCGCCGCATGCGGCATGGAGATCGTACGGATCGCCCTGCTCGACGCGTTGAGCGAAAAGCTCGCATGGGCAGAGGCGCTCGCGCCCGAAACGATCCTTCTCGGCGGGGACGCCTTCAAGGCGATCTGCGACGAAAAGACCCCGCAGGGGATCGCTGCCGAGGTAAAGATCCCCGTTTTCGCCTTGGAGCCGCCCCGAAAAAGCTGTCTTTTTCTGGACGGCGTCGCCGACCCGTCAAACGTCGGGGCGATCCTCCGTACGGCCGCCGCGGCGGGATATGAGGAGATCTATCTGGCC
Organism: uncultured Clostridia bacterium; assembly: GCA_947626105.1. GTDB lineage: Bacteria > Bacillota > Clostridia > Christensenellales > Borkfalkiaceae > Gallimonas. The sequence goes on from CANQQY010000005.1 coordinate 17,095, forward strand.
GACTGCGCCGACCCGTATTCGCCCAAGTGCGTGCGCTCGTCGATGTCGGGCGTGTTCTACGGGAAGCTCATGCGCGGCGGGCGCGAAGAGATCCTGCGCGTCCTCGGAAATATCCCCATGATCGCGGCGGATATGGACGGAGAGGATGTGTTCTCCTTTGCCCCGCCCGAAAAATTCTGTCTTTGCATCGGGAATGAGGGCAACGGTCTCTCGGAGGCGGTGCGCGGGAGGGCAGACTATACGGTCGCCATTCCGATGAAGGGGCGCGTCGAAAGCCTCAACGCCGCAGTTTCGGCGGGAATTTTGATGTATCAATTCAAGAAAGGAGTATAATTTATGTCAGGTCATAGCAAATGGCACAATATACAGGCAAAAAAGGGGAAGGCGGACGCGGCGAGAGGGAAACTTTTCACCAAGATCGGCAGGGAACTCGCCGTTGCGGCGAAGGGAAATCCCAATCCCGCGACCAACTCCAAACTTGCGGACGTCATCGCCAAGGCGAAGGCGAACAACATGCCCAACGACAATATCGAACGTTCCATCAAGAAGGCTGCGGGCGAGCTCGGGGATAAAGAGTATAAGGAGCTCATCTATGAGGGCTACGGCGCGGGCGGCGCCGCCGTCATCGTGACGACGCTCACCGATAACAACAACCGTACGGCGAGCGACGTGCGCTCCATTATGTCGAAGTGCGGCGGATCGCTCGGTACGACGGGAAGCGTCTCTTATATGTTCGAGACGAAGGGTCTCATCGTCGTGGAAAAGACGCTCTCCGAGGACGAGATCATGGATATGGCGCTCGAAGGCGGCGCGGACGACGTCGTCACGCAAGAGGACGTCTACGAGATCTATACCTCTCCCGCGGACTTTTCCGCCGTGAGAAAATTCCTCGAAGAGAAGGGGCTTGAATTTCTTCAAGCGGAGATCACCATGCTCCCGCAGAACAAGATCGTTCTCGACGGAGAGAAGCTCGATCTCTTCAAAAAGATGCTCGATAAACTCGAAGAAAACGACGACGTTCAGGACGTTTACCACAACGTAGACCTTCCCGAGGACGAGGAAGAAGAATAAAAAAGCAAAAAAAAGGAACGCACGGCGGGCGCCGTGCGTTTTTGTATGTCACTTTTTTCTGCCGAGTTCGTTCAGGGCGAGATTCAAAAAGTATTCCGCAGTGGAATTTTTGCGGATGATAGCGCGCGCTTCTTCGGGCGTGCACCAAGCGGCGGTATCGATCTCCTCATTCGGCTTGACGTCGCCCTCTTCCGCCGTCACCAAAAAGCCGAGCATCAAGATGTCCTTCGCCTCATGGTAGCGCGAAGAAAGATACCGCCATTTGACGGCGGCGAGCTGGGTTTCCTCTTTCAGCTCGCGCGGAATGGATTTTTCCGCACTTTCGCCCTTCTTCACGTACCCCGCGATCAGTTTGTAGTCGTCGTCGCCCACATGTTTGGCAAGCAGAACTTTGTCCTCCCGGCGGTTCGTCACCACCATGGAGACCGCTACGGGGAAGAAGGGGAATTTGAATTTGCCGCACTTTCCGCAATAGGGGACCAATCCCTCGTTTTCGAGAAAGCGCAGGGCGAGTTTTTCGCCGCAATCTCTGCAAAACATATCATTACCTCCCTCGTATTTCGTTTATTGTACGACTTAAAAATGAAAATGTCAATATCTTTTTGTAAAATTTATAAAATTTTTTTTGTAAATTTTAAGGAAATCGCCGCATATATTTATATGTTGGCATGCGCTTATGCGAAAAGTTTCGCCCGAAAAATGCATGCGGACGCTTGACAATCGGAAGCATATATTGCTATAATAAACCGTACGGTCAAATCATATAACCTGCCGGAAAGCGAGGAGAGGGTATGCTTACTTCCATCTGCGGGATCAATTGGGGAGACGAGGGCAAAGGCCGCATGGTCGATCTTCTGTCCGCCGATTACGATATTGTCTGCCGCTATCAGGGCGGCAACAATGCCGGGCACACAGTCATCAACGAAAAGGGGAAGTTTATCCTGAATCTGCTTCCCTCGGGCATTCTCCGCGGAAATGTCGTCAATGTGCTCGGGCTCGGCATGGTCATCGACATCAAGCACCTGAACGAGGAGATCGGCCGCCTTCGGGAGGGCGGGATCGCGATCACGCCCGAAAATTTGAAGATCAGCGACAGGGCGGCGATCACCATGCCCTATCATATCCTTCTGGACTGCCTCGAAGAGGATCGTTTGGCGGGGAAGAAATTCGGTTCCACGCGCCGCGGCATCGCGCCCGCCTATGCGGATCGCTATATGAAAAAAAGTTTCCGCATGGGGGAACTTTTGCATTCCGAAACCCTTTGGGAGAAGATCAAGGACGTTGCGGAGTGGAAAAACCTCACCGTTGCGGGGGGATATCATCACGAACCCGTTACGGCCGAGGAGATCATGGAGTATTTCAAGACGTACGGGGAGCCCCTGAAAGAATTTATTTGCGATACGGGAGCGTATCTCAATGAGGCGCACAGAGAGGGCAAGAAAATTCTGTTCGAAGCCCAACTCGGCGCCCTGCGCGATGTGGATTACGGTATTCTGCCCTATACGTCGAGTTCTTCGACGATCGCCTCCTTTGCGCCGATCGGCGCGGGGGTGCCAAACCTTAGGCTGGATAAATCTATCGGCATCATGAAGGCGTATTCGACCTGCGTGGGGGAGGGACCGTTCACCGCGGAATATTTCGGGGAAAAGGCAGACCGTCTCCGCAAGGCAGGCGGCGAATACGGCGCCGCGACGGGGAGACCGCGGCGGGTCGGGCCCTTCGACGTCGTCGCCTCGCGCTACGGCATCCGCTGCCAGGGGGCGGACGAGATCGCGCTCACCAAGCTCGACATTTTATCCGTTTACGATGAAATCGAGATCTGCACGGCGTATGAACTTGACGGGAAAATTTTGCACGAGTTTCCCTATCCCGACGTGCTCCCCGCATGTAAGCCCGTCTTTGAGAAGGTCAAGGGGTGGGGCTGCGATATTTCGCAGTGCCGCAAAGTCTCCGATCTTCCCAAAGAGGCGCTCGACTATATCCGCCTTCTCGAAAAGCTCTGCGGCTGCAAAATTACGTATGTCTCCGTCGGAGCGGAACGCGACGAATATATCAAAATGGAATGAAGTTGCAGTTCGTAAAAATGCACGGGATCGGGAACGATTACCTGTTTTTCGATTGCTTTGAACGCCCTCTGCGGGCTCCTTCCGACATTGCCGTGAAACTCTCCGACCGTCACCGTTCGGTCGGGGGAGACGGGATCGTCCTCATTCTCCCGAGCAAAAAGGCGGACGCGAAAATGCGCATGTTCAACGCCGACGGGAGCGAGGGGAAGATGTGCGGCAACGCCATAAGGTGCGTCGCAAAATTCCTCTATGATTTCAAAGGCGTCCGCAAAGACGTCATCACCGTGGAAACGAGAGCGGGGATCAAGAGGATCGAACCTCTCAAAGCAAAGCCCCTTGGACGGGCGGACGTCTTTCGCGTGGATATGGGAAAGCCTTCCTTTTTGCCCGACCGTATCCCCGCATTGTTTGAAGGCAGGCGCGTCCTTTCCCATCCTCTGATCGTCGGGGGAGAGACCTACCGCGTGACCTGCCTCTCCATGGGGAATCCCCATTGCGTGGTATTCGAGGATCCCTCCGCCGTCTGCCTTGAAAAGGTCGGCCCGCTGTTCGAACATCATCCCGCCTTTCCCGAACGGGTCAATACCGAATTTGTAAGTATCGCCTCGGAAAACGAGCTGACAATGCGCGTCTGGGAGCGTGGGAGCGGGGAGACATTGGCGTGCGGGACGGGCGCATGCGCCGCGGCGGTCGCGGCGATACAAAACGGCTTCTGCGAAGCGGGGGCGGTCACCGTCCGTTTGAAGGGCGGCGATCTCACGGTCACATATACGGGCGGGCATGTTTTTATGACGGGCCCCGCCGAGATCTCTTTTACGGGGGTCGCGGAAGTCTGAACTTCCGAAAAAGGATAGAATATGACAAAATACATCTTTGTAACGGGCGGAGTCGTATCGGGACTCGGAAAAGGCATTACCGCCGCGTCGCTTGGGAGGCTTCTCAGGATGCGCGGCTATAAAGTCGCGTCCCAAAAGCTCGATCCGTATATCAATATCGACCCCGGCACCATGAGTCCCTACCAGCACGGGGAAGTATATGTCACCGAGGACGGCGCGGAGACCGATCTCGACCTCGGGCATTATGAAAGATTCATCGACGAGGATCTCAATAAATTCTCCAACCTGACGACGGGAAAGGTGTATTGGAACGTCCTCAACAAGGAGAGGGCGGGGGAATATCTCGGGCAGACCGTCCAGATCATTCCACATATCACAAACGAGATCAAATCCTTTATTTATCAGGTGGGAAAGACCGCGGGCGCCGATATCGTCATCACCGAAATCGGCGGAACGACGGGCGATATCGAATCCCAGCCCTTCATCGAAGCGATCCGTCAGGTCGCCCGCGAGGTCGGAAGGGAGAATTGCTGTTTTATCCACGTGACGCTCGTCCCGTTTATCTCGGGTTCCGAGGAATTCAAGAGTAAGCCGACCCAGCATTCCGTCAAGGAATTGCAGGGAATGGGCATCTTCCCCGATATCATTGTCGCCCGCGTCGATCAGCCGATGCCGCAGGAGATCCGCGAAAAGATCGCAATGTTCTGTAACGTGGAGCCCGATTGCTGTATCGAAAATCTCACGGTGCCCATTCTCTACGAAGCGCCCATGATGCTCGAAAGGAGCAATTTCTCCGCGACCGTTTGCAGGATCCTGCATCTCGATCAGAAAACGATCGATCTTACCGATTGGGAGGAAATGCTCTCCCGCATCCATGCGCGCAGTAAGACGGTGAAGATCGCGCTCTGCGGCAAATACGTCCGTCTGCACGACGCGTATCTCTCCGTTGCGGAAGCGCTCGCCCACGGCGGATACGAGTCGGACGCAAAGGTCGAGATCGCGTGGGTGGATACCGAAAAACTCAACGAAAAGAACGTCGCAAGCGAGCTGTGCGGCGTTGACGGGGTCATTATCCCCGGCGGCTTCGGCGTAAGAGGCGTGGAGGGAATGATCGTCGCATGCCAATATGCCCGCGAGCACGCTCTGCCCTTCCTCGGGATCTGTCTCGGCATGCAGGTCGCCGTCATCGAGTATGCGCGGAACGTCCTCGGGATCACGGACGCGAATTCCTCCGAGTTTTTCCCCGAGGGGAAGCATTCCGTCATCGACCTCATGCCCGACCAATACGGCGTAAAGATGGGGGGGACGATGCGTCTCGGCGCGTACCCCTGCAAGATCATAGGAACACGCATGAAGGCGGCATACGGCGCCGATCTCGTCAGGGAGAGGCACCGCCACCGTTTTGAATTCAACAACAATTACCGCGCCGCGTTCGAGGCGGCGGGCATGAGGATCGCGGGGACTTCCCCCGACGGAACGCTCTGCGAGGCGGTCGAGATCGACGGATGCGATTTCTTTGTCGGCGTGCAGTTTCACCCCGAGTTCAAGTCCCGTCCCGACAGCGCCCATCCGCTCTTCCGCGAATTTATCCGCGCGGCAGTGCGTCATCATGAAAAGGAAGTATGAGGATCAACGGGAATTTTTCAAGACTCCATGATTCCTACCTCTTCGCAAAAGTCGGCGCAAAGACCGCCGAATATCTCTCAACTCATCCCGGAAGAGAGGTCATCCGCCTCTCGCTCGGGGACGTATCCCGGCCGCTCCCGCCCGCCGTCATCAAGGCGATGCGCGGCGCGGTGGACGATTTGAAAAACAAGGATACCTTTCACGGCTATGCGCCCGACGCGACACACTTCGGGTACGACTGCCTCCTCGATTCCCTCATCAAAAGTTATGCGGAAAAGGGGATCGGCCTCGAAAAAGAGGAGATCTTTATCTCCGACGGCGCAAAGTCGGACTGCGGGAATTTGAGCGATCTCTTCTCGGCGGAAAACACCGTGCTCATTCCCGATCCCGTCTATCCCGCCTATCTCGATACCAACGTCATCGCGGGCAGAAAGATCCTCTTTGCGGACGCGAACGAAGAAAACGGCTTTCTGCCCATGCCCGACGATAGCGTCCGCGCGGATATCATCTATCTCTGTTCGCCCAACAATCCCACGGGGGCGGCTTACACCGCGAAAGAGCTCAAAGTGTGGGTGGATTACGCTTTGAAAAACGACGCGGTCATTCTCTACGACGCGGCGTATGAATCTTTCGTCACAGATCCGTCCCTTGCCCGCAGCATTTATTCGGCGGAGGGGGCGAAGGCGTGCGCGATCGAGATCTGCTCCTTTTCCAAGACGGCGGGCTTCACGGGCGTGCGGTGCGGCTATACCGTCGTTCCGAAGGAGCTCAAACGGGAGGGGGTCTCCCTCAACCGCCTTTGGGCGAGACGGCAGTCCGCCAAGTTCAACGGCGCGTCCTATGTGGCGCAAATGGGGGCGGCGGCGGTATTTACCGAAGAGGGAAAGCGTGAGACCGCCGAAAATATCGCATATTATAGGAAAAACGCAAGGATCATATCGGACTGTCTCACCCGCCTCGGGATCCCCTTTACGGGCGGCATCAATTCCCCTTACATATGGATGAAGTGCCCCGGGGGCATGGACAGCTGGAGCTTTTTCGATCATCTTTTGGAAAGAGCGAACGTCGTGGGCACGCCGGGGTGCGGCTTCGGCAGAAACGGCGAAGGATATTTCCGCCTGACGGCGTTCAATACACACGAAAAAACGGAAGAAGCGATGCGGCGGTTTGCGGAGCTTCGGATCTGATTATTACTTATGGAAAAAGAGACAAGAAGCGCGGGCGTCCTGTGCCATATCTCTTCCCTTCCCGGGAAGTACGGCATCGGCTCGCTCGGAAAGGAAGCATACGCCTTTGCGAAAAGCCTTGCGGCAAACGGCGTAAAATATTGGCAGGTGCTGCCGCTCGTGCAGACGGGGTACGGGGATTCGCCGTACAGTTCGGTCGCATGCACGTCCGGCAATCCCTATTTCATTGATTTGGAGCTCCTCGCAAAACAGGGGCTGCTCACGCGGGAGGAGCTCAAATGCGCGGAGCATAAAGAGCTCGATTACGGCGCGCTGTACACGGAGCGGTACGCGACGCTCCGCACCGCTTTTTCGCGTTTTCACTTCGATAACGACGATTTCCGCACCTATATCAAGAGCGGCGTGAGCGAGGACTACGCTCTTTTCATGACGGCAAAGACGGTATTCGGCGGGAGCTTTTGCGATTGGGAGGAGCCGATCAAGCGGCGCGATCCCGATGCGCTTGAAAAGTTCCGCACCGAATATCACGAGGAATATCTTTTTTGGAACTTTCTCCAATACGAATTTTCCCTGCAATGGCGGGCGCTCAAAGAGTACTGCAACGGCGCGGGGGTGAAACTGATCGGCGATCTTCCGCTCTATGTCGCGGAGGACAGCGCGGACGTCTGGGCAAATCCCGCGCTTTTCAAGCTGGACGGGGATCTTAAACCCGAAAAAGTAGCCGGGGTTCCCCCCGATTACTTTTCGGAGCGCGGGCAGCTCTGGGGCAATCCCGTGTACGACTGGGAGGAGCATGAAAAACAGCATTACGCATGGTGGCATGCAAGGCTTTCGCGGGCGTTGGAGCTCTTCGACCTTGTCCGCATCGACCACTTCCGCGGGCTCGACCGCTACTATGAGATCGACGCGGGGGCGGAGTCCGCAAAATGCGGCGTTTGGCAGGACGGACCGAAAGAAAAACTCTTTGCGGGGTTTTCGGGAAGAAAGAGGATCATTGCGGAGGATCTCGGCTTGATCGACGGCGGCGTAAGATCCCTTCTCGCGCGGACAGGCTTTCCGGGCATGAAAGTTTTGCTTTTTGCCTTCGACGGCAATCCCGATAACGATTTCCTGCCCAAAAATATCCCCGAAAACAGCGTTTGCTACACAGGAACGCACGATAATGACACCGTGAAGGGATATGTAGATTCCCTCGCCGCAGAGGATTTTATCCTGTTCCGCGCAAGGCTTGCAATGGCACTCGAAGAGCGCGGGATCCATATGAGGCTGAGAAAGGACGGGCAGAACTTTCCCGAAGCGCTCATCCGCCTTGCGTTTGAGTCGGACGCACGGCTCGCCGTAATTCCCATACAGGACGTCTTGGGGCTCGGCAACGAGGCGCGCATGAATTTCCCCGGTACGCAAGGGGGCAACTGGCAATTCCGTCTGGACAGACCCGTCGGGTCTGCACTGGCGAAACTGAAAAAAATAATAAAAATTTATCGGAGGTAACTTTATGGCAAAAGAAAAGAAAGGGTTCTTCAAAGAATTCAAGGCGTTCATCATGCGCGGCAACGTGATCGACATGGCCGTCGGCGTGATCATCGGCGGTGCGTTCAGCGCGATCGTCACGGCTCTGACCAATCAGATCCTGATGCCCCTCATCAACATGATCCTGTTTGCGATCACGGGCGGTCAGGGTCTTGAAGAAGTCTACACCTATCTGCACAAGGCGTACTTGCTCGATGAAGCGGGTGCGGTGACGACGCAGATCGATCTTGCGAACTCCATCTATATCGATTGGGGCGCATTCATTACGGCGGTCATCAACTTCCTTCTCATCGCGCTTGTGCTCTTTATCATCATCAAGGTGATCAACTCCATCCATGAGAATTCGGAGAAGCTCAAGACGCAATATGCTCCCTTGACAAAAGAGGACGTTAAGGCGCTCCGCAAAGAGGGCAAGTCTTGGGGCGAGGTCAAGAAAGCGGCGGTGGAAAAGCAGGCGAAGCTCGACGCCGAAGCGGCGGAAGCTGCCAAAAACGCTCCCGCACCCGCTCCCACGACGGAAGAACTTCTTGCGGAGATCCGCGATCTTCTCAAAACAAAACAGGGATAATCTGTTCCAAAGACCGGAAAAACGCCGCCGAAAATTTCGGCGGCGTTTTATATGTCCTTTCTTCCGAGAAGATAGTCGGCGGATACATGCAGGCAATCGCAGAGGGCGACGATATAGCTTGCTTTGGGTTCGTTGATGTCCCGCTCCCAAAAATCGATCGCCTTTTGGCTCACGCCGATCAACTTTGCAAGCTGCGCCTGCGACAGCCCGTTTTCCTTCCTTAACTCCTTGATCCTGTTTCCCAGCATACTTATATTTTAGAAGTTTTCTTCTTAAAATACTTGACAAAGAAGTTTTCTTCTTATATAATATTGTAAAACAATCAAGGAGGAGCGTATGAAACGCAAACTTTTCATTATTCTTATGCTTTTGGCGGCGTTATGTTTTGCCTTGGGGCTTGCGGCATGTGAAGAGCCGCCGACGGCAATCTATGATGCTTCGGGCGAGCAGGGCGGCTCGGGCGAACAAGGCGGTTCGGGCGAGCAGGGCGGCTCGGGTGAACAGGGCGGTTCGGGTGAACAAGGTGGTTCGGGCGAACAAGGTGGTTCGGGCGAACAAGGCGGTTCGGGAAACAACGATCCTGCCGTTCATGTCCATCAACTGACCGAACATGATAAGGTCGATCCGACGTGTACTGCGGCGGGCGTCAAGCAATATTGGAGCTGTTCGGGCTGTGACCTCAAATTTGCCGACAAAGAGGGAAATATGGAGATCGAGGATCTTTCAATTCCCGCTTTGGGGCATTCGTTCAAGAATTATGTCGAAGAAACGGCGGCGACCTGCACCGAGAACAAGACCGAAAAAGGGACTTGCGAGCGCTGCGGTACGCCCGACGTACGCGAGGTGGAGGATTCGGCGCTCGGACATTCGGAAAACAGCGCTTGGGAATATGACGGCGAAACGCACTGGAAGTCATGCAGCCGTTGCGGCGAAAAACTTTCGGAATCCGCGCACAGCGGCACGACTTGTTCCGTCTGCGGTTATCATGCTTCCGAGGGGTTGCAATACCAGTTGAACGGCGACCAAAGCAGTTGGACGGTGACGGGGATCGGAAGTTGCCGGGATACCGATCTTGTGATCCCCGCAAAGCATGAGGGCTATCCCGTGACGGGGATCGGCGAAAGAGCGTTCTGGATGTGCAGTTCGTTAAAGACGGTGGAGATCCCCGACAGCGTGACTTCGATCGCAAAGGACGCGTTCCACAGCTGCCATTCCTTGGAGCGCGTCGTGATCGGCAGCGGAGTAAAGACGGTCGGCGAATACGCCTTTATGGATTGCGAAAAACTCGCGCGCTTTGAATATCATGGGACGACGAACGGATGGAAAGGGATCCGGAAATCGTTCTGGTGGGACAATAATACGCCCGAGTATACGGTTTATTGCAACAACGGTAACATCTCAAAAAACGGGACGGTAACGGCGAATTGACGGCATGCGCAGACGGATCGCGTTGAAAACATATGATGAAAAAAATCCCGCTTCGGCGGGATTTTTCACTGACGTACGATTTAAGGATCGTTTGCACAAAAATTCCTTCCGCGCGATACAATGGTAGTATGCGCATTTGTTTTGTCACGGGGGGAAGTCTCAGCGAGTATGCGGAAAAGTACGAGGGCGACATCGCCGACGTCGTTTGTTTTTCCTTTCAGGCGCTCGGAAAGGTGAGCTATGAGAGGGAACTCAAAGGGGAGACCAGTCTCTTCGAGGACGTTGCGCTCCTCTCCAAGGAACAGAAGAACGTCGTGCTCTGCGGATGCTATACGGACGCGCGCGGCATACGGCGGAAATCCGTCGTCGTCGCCGAGCGGGGGCGGATATTGGGCGTTTCCGACATGATCAACCGCATGGACGGAGGGGAATACAGGAGCGGCGCGGGCGTCAAGATCTTCGATACGTCGGCGGGCAAACTTGGCGTCGTCGTGGGGGAGGATCTCTATTTCCCGCAGGTGCTCCAAACGCTCTCCGTTTGCGGCGCGGAAGTTGCGATCGTAGTATTCGAAGAGCTGTCCGAAAGCCTCGAACAGACGCTGATGCGCGCGGAGGCCTTTTTGTACGGCATTCCCGTCTGCCTCTGCGCGTTCGGCTATGCGGAGGCGGCGGACATCGGCGGGAAACTTCTCTTCGCTTCCCCGAAAAGTCCATGTTTTCTCGACCTCAAACGGGAGCAGGAATATCACATCGTGGAGACCCGCCAGCGTGGCTTTTACAGGCGGAAACGGGGTACTTTCTGATGCTTCTCGGCTCTCCCTTGGCGCCCCCTTGAGGGGGAGCAAGTGGCGCCCCTCATTCCGAGCCCCGCAAGGGGCGAGAGGATCCCCTCGTAAGTACAGACGTCCGTGGGTCTATGGGATCCGCTCGGCTTCGTCTCGGGATGAGGGTAGGGTAGTGGCGTCTCCGTATGAAAAAAGGCTTGCCGTAAGGCAAGCCTTCGTGTCTTATTGAATGACTCTCGAACAGGCGACCGCAAGCGCCCCGGGACCGATATGGCAGGACACCGAGAGCGAGAGGGGATCGACGAACGAGAACTTTACATCGGGGAAAGCCGCCTTGATCTCTTCCGCAAAGATCTTCGCTTCCGTATCTTCCGCCGTATAGGCGATGGAGAGCTGCATTTCTCCGTTTTCCACGAGCGGACGGAAGCGCGTCCCGAAGTCCTTTGCGATCGCCGCGATCATGACTTCTTTCGCCTTCTTCAAAGTGTTGACCTTCTTGAAAGCGTCGAGTTTTTCGCCCTGGATCTGCAAAACGGGCTTGATGCGCAAAATTGTGCCGATGAGCGCCGCCGCGGGGGTAAGCCTTCCGCCTTTTTTCAGATATTTCAGCGTGTCGAGCGAGATGTAGATACTGCTGTCGAATTTTGTTTTGAGCAGGATCTCCTTGATCTCCGCCGCGCTCTTGCCCATTTCCGCAAGGTGGATCGCGTCGTAAACGCTCTGCTTTTGGGTAATGGAGATGCGCTGGTTATCGACGACCTGCACCCTGCCGCCGTATTCCTTTGCCAGATTTTCCGCTGTGTGGCAGGATTCCGAAAGCCCGCTCGACATCGGAATATGCACGATCTCGCTGCCGTCCTTCAAAAGTTCGTCCCAAAGATCGGTGACGCTCCCGACGGCGGGTTGGGAAGTGGAGACGTTTGCGTCCCCGCGAAGGTGGACGTAAAATTCTTCCTGCGTGAGGTTGATGTCCTCAAAGTACTCTTTGCCGTCGATCAGAAAGGGCATCGGGAGCACGGAAATTCCCAGTTTTTTCGCGTCCGCTTGCGTGATGCCGCTGTTCGAATCGGTGACGATCTTCACCTTAGACATAGTCACTCTCCGAATATTTATTTTGTGAACCTTTTTTATTATAACGGAAAAGAGAAGCTAAGTCAAGGATTTCGGCCGCTTCCTTGAAATTATTTTTTTGAATGATTGACATTCCGCCCCCCGAAGTGATAGGATAAAGACAGGAGAAAACCGATGAACCGTATCCTGTCGCGCAAGGAACTCAACAAGACCGTCACGATGCTCGAAATCGAAGCGCCGCGCATTGCACAAAAGGCGCTTGCGGGGCAATTTATTATACTCCGCGTGGACGAAAGGGGGGAGCGGATCCCGCTCACGATCGCAGGCTGCGACAAAGCAAGGGGCGCGGTCTCGATCATCTTTCAGGTCGTCGGCGGAACGACGATGGCGCTCAACGAAAAGATGGCGGGGGAGACGATCGCCGATTTCGTCGGGCCGCTCGGCAACCCGACCGACCTTGACGGGGTGAAAAGGGCTGCCGTCGTGGGCGGTGGCGTGGGATGTGCGATCGCGCTTCCCATTGCGAAACGGCTTCGGGAGCTGGGCGCAGAGGTGCACTCCGTTATCGGGTTCCGAAACAGTGAAGCCGTCATTCTCGAAGAGGAGTTCCGCGCGCTGTCCGATATGTTTTACCTCACGACGGACGACGGAAGCCGCGGGCGGCGCGGAAACGTCTGTATTCCCCTCAAAGAATTGCTCGAAGCGGGCAAATACGACGCGGTGTATGCGATCGGACCGCTCGCCATGATGAAATACGTCGCCCTGACGACAAAGCCTTACGGCGTAAAGACGGTCGCGAGCATGAATCCCATTATGATCGACGGGACGGGCATGTGCGGCTGCTGCCGCGTGACGGTGGGCGGAGTCACCCGCTTCGCCTGTGTGGACGGGCCTGACTTCGACGCGCAGCTCATAGACTTTGACGAGGCAATGGGGCGTTCCCGCGCCTATCTTCCCTTCGAGGCGGAAGCGCGGGAGAGGCATTGCAGGCTGTACCAAAAGGAGGAAAAGCGATGACGGGTTACAACAAACGGGAAACGAAATATCCGATGCCCGTGCAGGATCCTCTTGTACGGAGCCGTAACTTTTCCGAAGTTGCGCTCGGCTATCCGGAAGAGACGGCAAAGCTCGAGGCGGCGCGCTGTATCCATTGCAAAAACCGTCCGTGCGTCAACGGCTGTCCCGTCGCCGTTCCCATTCCCGATTTTATCGAAAAGATCGCGGAGGGGGAGTACGAGGAGGCCTATCAAACCATCTCCCGCGCTTCCTCCCTTCCCGCCGTCTGCGGCAGGGTATGCCCGCAAGAGAACCAATGCGAAAAGTATTGCACGCGCGGGATCAAGGGAGAGCCCGTCGCGATCGGTCGGCTCGAACGCTTTGCGGCGGACCGCCATTTTTCCCACCCGCACGCGGCGGAACGCCCCGTCTCCAACGGGCACAGGGTCGCCGTCGTCGGTTCGGGCCCCGCGGGACTTGCCTGTGCGAGAGATCTTGCCAAGCTCGGGTATGAAGTCACCGTTTTCGAAGCGCTTCATGCGGCGGGCGGCGTCCTTGTTTACGGGATCCCCGCGTTCCGCCTTCCCAAAGAGATCGTTTCAAGAGAGGTGGAGGAGCTCGCCGCGCTCGGCGTCGTTTTCGAGACGAACACCGTGATCGGACGGCTCTATTCCGTGGAAGAGCTGAAAACAGCGCTCGGATTCGAGGCGGTGTTTCTCGGCACGGGCGCGGGGCTTCCCCGCTTCATGGGGATCAAGGGCGAAAATGCGAAGGGAGTCTTTTCCGCAAACGAGTATCTCACGCGCGCAAATCTCATGAAGGCCTATGAAAAAGACGCCGAAACGCCCATTTTCCGCGCAAAACGCGTCGCCGTGGTGGGCGGCGGCAATGTCGCCATGGACGCGGCGCGGACGGCGAAACGGCTGGGCGCGGAGCGCGTGAGCGTCGTTTACCGCAGGGGGAAAGAGGAACTTCCCGCCCGAAAAGAGGAAGTCGAGCACGCGCTGGAAGAGGGGATCGAATTTAAGTTCCTGACAAATCCCGTCGAAATTCTGACCGATCCCGACGGCAACGTCTGCGCGCTCCGCTGTGCGGAGATGGAGCTCGGGCAGCCGGACGCAAGCGGCAGGCGGAGCCCCGTCATGAAGCCGTCAAGCGAATTCGAATTTCCCGCCGACTGCGTGATCATGGCGCTCGGAACTTCTCCCAACCCGCTCATCCGACAGACGACCGCGGGACTTTTGGCGAAGCCGCGCGGAGAGATCGTCGCGGACGAGGGGGGAAGAACCTCTCTCAAAGGCGTTTTTGCGGGCGGAGACGCCGTGACGGGCTCTGCGACCGTCATTCTTGCCATGGGCGCGGGGAAAGCCGCCGCAAAGTCCATCGACCAATATCTTCGGGACGGCGTAAAAAAGCCTTGACAGATCTCCGCATCGTAATTATAATAAATTTATAAAATTTACAGGAGAATAGTATGAAAAAGAAGTGGCTGATCGCGATCATAGGCATTATGCTTACCGCCGTAATGCTTTTGGGGGGCTGTAAGCTCGGTAGGAAGGACAAAGAGACCGAAGCCGACAGCAAGGGTGAAGAAGTGACGGAGAAGGTCTGGAACGACGCGCTGGAACTTTTGGAAAAAGGAAATCTGACGGCGATCGGAACAGAACATGTTCAGCCGATAGGCGAAGATTCCTCTTTCGATTTCGAATTCAGAGCCTATCTTGATATTCCCAATGAGAGGGGGCACGTCATCGTATTCATGGACGGGGTTGAAGGATCGGACAGCTATGTGGTGCGTGAGAACGGCGTCGCTTATTCCTATAATAAAGAGAATGGCGTTTGGCAAAAACACGAGGATAAATTTTCTTACGAAATGCACCTCCAACAGAACCTTGATTATTGGATGAGTTATATCGGCGCCTATAAGGATCAGACATTCGACGCTGCCACGGGAACGTATTCATGGAGCTCTGACGGTGTGACGTTCACTATCACTTTGAAGGACGGAAAATTTCGGACAGTGAAATTATCGGGCCCCATGGACGGGGCATATCAAGACGGGACTATCACCTTCTCCGATTACGGCACGACGAAGATCGTGCTTCCCACGGTCGGCGGCAGCGACGATCCTACGCCGCCCGAAGTTGACAGCAAGGGAGAACAGGTAACGGAAGAGGTTTGGAATGATGCATTGGAACTGTTCGGGAAGGGGAACCTGACGATGACGGGAACAGTTCTGGTCGATCCGGGGGAAGGGGATCCTATCCATATCGAGGAGAAGGTCTATCTCGATATCCCCAATGAAAGAGGGCATTCTGTTGCGAATTTCGTGGATATGGGTTATGTTGCGGACGTCATATGTGCGCGGGTGAACGGTGTCGCTTATTGCTATCAAGAAGTAGACGGAGTTTGGCAAAGAGTTGAGAATGGTGCGGAATCTATATATGAAGAGTATACGCAAGGGAACCTTGATTATTGGATGAGTATGATCGGCGCCTACAAGGATCAGACATTCGACGCTGCCACGGGGTCGTATTCATGGAGCTCAGACGGTGCGACGTTCACCATCACTTTGAAGGACGGAAAGTTCCGTACAGTGAAATTATCGGGTCCCATGGACGGGGCATACCAAGAAGGGACGATCACCTTCTCCGATTACGGCACGACGAAGATCGAGCTGCCGACCGAATGACGCGATTGCGTTTGGGGAAGCGGCGATTCTAAACAAGAAAAGAAATTCATACGATACTGTATGAATTTTTTTTATCGCCATCGGGTCGCATTCGGATTTTGCGCCATCCTTACGGCGGTCGCATTTACCTTCTGCATTTGCTTTTTTGCGCTCTCCCGCACGGCTTCCGAAACGAGCCGTCTCGTCGTTGTCATCGACGCGGGGCACGGAGGGATCGACGGGGGCGTCGTCGGCGTCGAAACGGGAAAGAAGGAGAGCGATATCAATCTTTCGCTCTCCCGCATTTTGCAGGACGCCTTTGAGGAAGCGGGGTTTTATGTCATCCAGACCCGTCCGACCGAGGCGGGACTTTACGGCATGGCGACGAACGGTTACAAAAAACGGGATATGATGAAGCGCGCGGAGATCATCCGCGAGAGCGTCCCCGCGCTCGTCATCTCCGTGCACCAGAATTTCTTTTCCGTGCGCTCCCGCCGCGGCGCGCAGGTGTTCTTCCGCGAGAGCTCGGAGCGCTCCCGCCTACTCGCCTGCGACATTCAGGCTTCCCTCAACGAGATGCCCGAGTGCGTCAAGAAAACGGATGCGCTCAAAGGGGATTATTTCGTCCTGAATTGCAGCGATTATCCCTCCGTCATCGTGGAATGCGGATTTTTGTCCAATCCCGAGGACGAGGCGCTGCTCGTGACGGTGGATTACCAGAAAAAGATCGCCGCGGCGATCTTAAAGGGGAGCGTTGCGTTTCTCACAACCGCGACGGCGTAATTTCATTTGACATCTTCATAGTATTGTGGTATAATTCCGCAATATGGAAGGCTATTGCAACAGAAAAACATATGAGTTGCGCTATTCGGACTTCGATTTCAAGGATGAATTGACGCTTACGGCGCTTCTTGCGCTCGTGCAGGAGTCCGCATGCCGCAGCGCGGATGAGCTCGGCTTCGGCTACGACGATTTGAAACCGCTGAAATTCGGTTTTTTGGTCGTGAATACCTATTGTGAGTTGCGCCGCCCCGTGCGGCTCGGCGAAAAGCTCACCGTAGAGACGTGGCCGCTTCCGCCCCGCCATACGATCTTTGAGCGCGATTACCGCGTCCTTTCGGGCGGGGAAGAGGTCGCCGCGCTCGCTTCCCGCTGGTGCCTCGTCGATCTCAACACCTTTGCTCTCCTTCCCCCCGAACGAATGGGCGACGTGCATACGAATTGCCCTTACAGGAACGAAAAGACGGTGGAAGTCCCGAACTGGAAGATCGGAAAACTGACGGACGGGAAAGAAATGTACCATATGCGGGTCAACCAAAGCCATTGCGACCACTATTTTCACGCCAATAACACCCGCTATCTCGACTTCTTCACCGATTGCTTCTCGATGGAGGAGCTTGCCGCGCGGCGGATCCGCTCCTTTCAGATCTCCTATTCGAAACAGGCGAAAGAGGGCAGGGAGCTCGTGCTCCTGCGGCAGGATCTTGACGGATACACCATCTGCGAGGCGAGATCGGACGGCGAACTTTTGACGCAGTTCCGCGTGGATTTCGTGGAGGACGCCGTATGAGAAGGGAGAAGCCCGCGATCTTGAATTACGTTAAGATCTGGAAAAAATTTTTTGTCCTTTTCAGTATCGTGGCGATCCCCGCTCTGATGGTCTGTCTGGTTTTTGCATTTATGAAGGCGATGGCGTTTTGGATCATTACGCCCGCTATCTTTGTCGTCTATCTCACCGTTTACGGGTTTTATGCGCTCCGCATCTCGATGGGGGCGGCGATCGGATTTGAGACGACGGATAAGGTCGTACACGTCATTACGAAGCGGAAAACGTACACCTACGACGTCAAAAGGGGCTGTGTGGGCGTCAAGGCGACCAAGCGGAGATTCGTATGCACATTCGAGACGCAGGATTCGACAGACAAGTTTACCTTTTACCGCCGCGTGATGTTTGCCAAGCGGTACGAAGAACAGTTTACGCCCGAGGAGATCGCGTCCTTTTATCCTCGGATCGACGAAATGGATATCCCCTGATTCGGCGGCATAAGACCGCCGATTTTCATAGAAAAATCGGTTTTTTGACGGTTTGTGAAGTATTATGTCACGCATAATATTGCGTAATTTCAAAAAATATTGAAATATCTCGGCTCCGTGAACGCTTGACGGGACAAGCTTCGTATGATATAATCGTATAGGCTGGGCGGATTGCCGAACGGGAGAGAGAGGAGGAAAACGACCGATGCTCGAAATGCTGTATGAGGAGAGCGCAACAAGTACGCGTGCGGGCGCAGAAAGGCGGTTTTATACCGTGTTCCTCGTTTTTTCGATCCTCTTTTTTGTTATCGCGGGGATCATTGCCTTTTTTTCGACGTCCATGATCCCGTCGATTTTGGAGAGCGACGTTTTCACGACCCTCGAAAAGGTTTTCGATATTTTAACATGGATCGTGCCCATTTTGCTGCTCATCGGCGCGGGAATATTGTTTTGGTTTATCAAGCGCCGCTTTAATGTGAGTTTCGACTATTCTTTCGTGGAGGACGAGCTCCGCGTGACGAAGGTCTATAATGGCAAGTCGAGAAGATATGTCACGACGATCACCGCCGACAATATCCTTAAAATCGGTTGGGTTGAGAAACCTTCTTTCGTTGATACCCTGCGCGGCGTTCAGGGGCAAAAAGCAAAATATCTTACGCCGAACAAATCGCCCGCCGAAGAGAAGGAGTTCATCTATCTTCTTGTCTCGGGGCCCCTTCAAAAGACGTTATATGTCATTGAATGCCGCCGTGAGCTTCTCGAATACCTCGTGAAGGCTGCGGGCGTCAGAAAATTGGAAAGAGAATGATCTATTTCGATAACGCCGCCACGACCCGCCCCGATCCCGAGGCGTTGGCGCGTGCCGGCGAATTTACGACCGAACTGTATTTCAACCCCTCCGCAAAATACGGCGGGGGCTTTTCCGTCTCCAAAAAACTTGAAAAAATGCGGGAGGCGCTCCTCGGAACGGTCGGCGGGAAGGACAGATACGACCTGATTTTTACTTCCTGCGGGAGCGAATCGGATAATCAGGCGATCTTTTGCGGCGGGAAGCGGGGCAACGTCGTCACCACCCAAGGGGAGCATGCGGCGGTTTTCTCCGCGTGCACGGAGCTCAAAAACCGTGGCGTGGAACCGAGGTTTGCGCCCGTAAAAGGGGACGGCAGCGCGGATATTGAAGCGCTCTTGTCACTTGTGGACGATAAGACGAGCCTTGTGAGCGTCATTCATGTGAATAACGAGACAGGAGCCGTGAACGATGTTGCGGCGATCGCAAAAGCCGTAAAAAAGAAAAATCCCCGCGCGCTCTTCATGAGCGACGGCGTGCAGGCGTACGGCAAATTGAATTTCACGCTCCCGCCGGAGATCGACCTCTATTCGGTGAGTGCCCATAAGATCGGCGGGCTGAAAGGGACGGGCGCGCTCTTTAAGCGCAAGGGACTCGCCCTCAATCCCTATATTTACGGAGGCGGACAGGAGGGTGGAGCGAGAAGCGGTACGGAGAATACGTTCGGCGTTGCGGTCTTTGCCTATGCCGCCGAGAAAAAATTCCGTACCCTCAAAGAGGACGCGATCCGTCTCTGTACGCTGCGGGAAAATCTATTTTCGCTTCTGCAAGGGGAGATTTTCACCCGAATTTCGCCGAAGGAAGGCTCGCCGTACATTCTCACCGTCTCTGCCGCGGGAATGCGCGGAGAGGTCTTGCAGCGCATGCTGTGGGACAGAGGGCTCTGCGTCGGGACGGGCAGCGCATGTTCCTCAAAGAACAGGTTCAGCCGCGTGATGACCGCTTGCGGCTATCCGCAAAGCATCCTCGACGGCGTTCTGCGCCTGAGTTTTTCGCCCGAAACGACGGACGGCGAGATCGTCCGCGCGGCGGACATTTTGAATGAAACAACAAAGGAATATATAAGGAATACGTTTTAATGGAAAAAGTCGTCATTCTCCGCTATGCGGAGATCCATCTGAAAGGCAAAAACCGCGGGTATTTCGAGCGTGTTTTCTCCACGAATCTGGAACGCGCGCTCAAAGGGCTTCGCCACGAACTCCGCCGCACGAGCGGCAGGTACCTTGTCGCCGCATTCGACGAGGAGAAATCGGACGAGATCATGCGGCGCGTGTCCCGCGTCTTTGGAGTCCATTCCTATTCGGCGGGACTTCTCGTTTCAAACGACATTGAGAGTATTTTCGAAGCCGCAAAGCTCGTCGCGCCTGAGAGCGGCTCCTTCAAAGTGCAAACGCACCGCGGAGATAAGCATTACCCGCTCACTTCCATGGAGATCAGTGCCGAGATCGGCGGAAGGCTACTCGGCGAGAATCCCGCTCTCCGCGTGGACGTCCATACGCCAAAGCATACCGTCTACATTGATATCCGCGAAGGCGGAAAAGCGCTCGTGTTCGGCTCCTTCGAGGACGGTTTGCACGGAATGCCCGTTTCTACCGCGGGGAAGGGGCTTCTCCTCATTTCGGGCGGGATCGACTCTCCCGTGGCGGGCTATATGATGGCGAAGCGCGGGCTCACTGTGGAAGCGCTGCATTTCCACAGCTACCCTTATACCAACGAGGGCGCAAAGGAGAAGGTCGTATCTTTGGCGAAGATCCTTTCCGAATATACGCTCGTCCACCGTATCACCGCGGTGAGCGTAACGCATATTCAGGAAGAGATCCACAAAAAATGCGCCGCAGAGCTCAACGTGACTCTTTTGCGGCGGTTCATGTTCCGCATTGCCGAGAAGATCGCAGGGCGGGAGGGGGCGAAATGCCTCGTGACGGGAGAGAGCCTGGGGCAGGTCGCAAGCCAGACGTTGGAGGGGCTTACTTCCTCGAACGCGGTCGTCTCGCTACCCGTTCTTCGTCCCTTGATCGGCTTTGACAAAGAGGATATCATCGCCGTCGCGAAAAAGATCGGCACGTACGAGATTTCCGTTTTGCCCTATGAGGATTGCTGTACCGTCTTTCTGCCCGATTTTCCCGCGATAAGACCCTCGCTTTCTTATATCGAGGAAGAGGAGAAAAAGCTCGATGTCGACGCGCTCGTGGAAGAAGCTCTTTCGACGCGCGAGGTAATTCAGCTCTGATCTTCCCACCATTTTTCGGGCAGAGAAGTTTCGTTTCCGACGTAGACGGGAGAAAGATAGACCGTTTCTCCTTCGTGCCCGCGAAAGACAGGCGTCACGCTGTAACGGTAGCTTTCCCCTGCGCGGACGGAGTTGTCGCAGATATATTTTTGATATTTTCCCTGATAAATCGTGGTGACCGTGCCGCGATTTTCTCTTTTTATGATGTAATCATAGTACTCTGTCTGACATAATACTATCTTTACCGACCCATTTATGATGGAAATCGTCGGCATATCAATTTGGGGAGAGGAATAGCGCGTGCTCTTTTCCAAGGGGAGCGCGCTTTTTTTGAAGAGCTCTTTTCTGTCGGTGCAGAGCGGGGAAAGGGGATCCGAGAGGCAGATGCGGTGATTTTTTTCATATTCCTGCATGTCGATCTTCACTTCCTCGATCCCTTCGCACATGGAAAAATCCTGCGGCGATCCGCCTTCGTAGATGGTGCGGAGAACTTGGAAGGCAATATTTGCAGGCTTCCCTCCGCCCGAAACGCTGACGGGGGTATTATCTCTGTTGCCCATCCACACCGCTACGGTGTCCGCCGTCGTGTAGGCGATCGTGTAAGCGTCCGTATTTCCGCATTTTCCCTCGGCGGTCCCCGTCTTTGCGCAGACGTCATAGGGAAGAGAACGCAGTTTTTTCGCCGTTCCTTCCTTGACCGCCGTTTTGAGCATGTCGTTCACGAGATAGCTCGTCTCTTCCGAAAAGACGCGCGTGCCCTGCGGCTTGTGTTCGTAGAGAACCCTGCCTTTGCCGTCCTCGATGCGGGCGATCGCCGAAGAGGGGGCATAGTTTCCGCCCTTTGCGAGGGTCGCATAGCCGTCCGAAAGGGCGGGCAGCGCAAATCCTTCCTTCATGCCTCCCAAGGCCAGCGCAAGCGAACGGTCGTCCCGTTCGGTCGGAAGCCCCATTTTTTCGAGATAGCCCGCCGCCCTGTCGCATCCAAGGCTATTCAAAATCTTGACCGCGGGGATATTGACGCTGTGGGCGAGCGCGTATCTCGCACTCATATACGTCCCGCTCGCCCCGCCCGCGTCGTCCGGGCAATATCCGCCGAAATCCGTCTTTTCGTCGAGAATGGGCGTCGCGGGAGAGATGATGTCCTCTTCTATGGCGGGAGCGTATACCAAAAGAGGCTTCAACGTGGACGCGGGAAGCCGTTTCGGCGTGCCGCACGTCGAAAAGAGCGCCTTGATCCCGTCCGTACGGTTATCCCGCACGAGGACGCACACGTCGGAATCGACGTCCGTCTCTTCGAGCTTTTGTTGCAGAGAAGGATCGAGAAAGGTATAGACGGAGATCGTGCCGAAAGTTCCCGTCTCCGCGTCGGGAAGGAGATTTGAAAGTTCGTCGAAAACGACGGAAAGATAGCTGTCCGCATGCTCTCTGCGGCAGGGGGACAGGGGCAGGGAGACGCTTTTCGCCTCTTCATAGACGCAGTCGGGGATACGTCCCTGTTCCTTCATCAAAGAGAGGACAAAATCGCGGCGTTTTTTGCACGCTTCGGCGTTGCGGAAGGGGGAATAGCGGTTCGGAGAGCGCACGAGGGCGGCAAGCATGGCGCTTTCGGCGGGAGAAAGCTGTTCCGCTTCCTTGCCGAAATAAAATTCCGAAGCGTTTGCGATCCCGAAGATATCGTGCCCGAAATAGATGGAATTGAGGTAGAGCTCGATGATCTCGTCCTTCGAGTATTTTTTTTCGAGCTGTCTTGTAAGTTTGAACTCTCTTAGCTTTCTTGCGATCGTCTTTTCGCTCGAAAGGTGGGTGTTTTTGATCAGTTGTTGGGAGATCGTGGAAGCGCCCTCGCGAAAGGAAAACGTCTTGATGTTTTTGAGCGTCGCCCCGGCGATCCGCCTGTAATCGAGTCCGTGATGGCTGTAAAACCGTTTATCTTCGACGGCAATGAATGCTTGCGGCACATGGGCGGGAAGCTCGGAGAGCGCAACGCTTTTCCGTTTCGCACCCTCGATCTGTTCGCCGTTCCCGTCATACAGGCGGATGCAGGCGGTGGAGAGGGCGAGTTTGTTTCTGTCGAGCCGTACATTGGCAGTGACGCCGAAATAATAGAGAAGAAGAGCGAGTATCAGGACGAGCAGAACGCCCGCCGCGATCAGGAATACTTTTAAGACACGTTTCATCCATGACAGTATGCGCGATCGCGGAAAATATAAGCATAAAAAGGGGGAGCACGGCGGGACAAGCCGCATGTTTTGGACGGAACGTAAAATCTTTTATGAAATCAAACGGCTTTTGTTGAAAGTTTCTTTTTTTTGTGTTATAATGACTCCGTATGAAAACATTACAGCAGATCGTCGATGAAAGCGAGAGGATCGTCTTTTTCGGCGGGGCGGGCGTGTCGACGGAGAGCGGGATCCCCGATTTCCGTTCCGAGGACGGGCTTTACCGTCAAAAATACACCGTATCTCCCGAGACGATGCTCTCTCACGATTATTTTTTCTCCCATACGGAAGAGTTTTTCTCTTTTTACCGCGAGAAAATGCTTCCCCTTTGGGCGGAGCCCAACGCCGCGCACAAAAAGATCGCGGAGCTTGAAAAAAGGGGGAAGCTCATCGCCGTCGTCACGCAGAATATTGACGGACTTCATCAAAAAGCGGGGAGCAAAACCGTCTTTGAACTGCACGGCACGGTGCACAAAAATACCTGCGTCAAGTGCCGCAAGATCTATTCCGCGGAGGAGATCGCCGCTTCAAAAGGGGTTCCGCATTGCAGCTGCGGAGGGCTTGTGAAACCCGACGTCGTGTTGTACGGGGAGCCGCTTGATCCCGATACCGTAAACGGCGCCGTCCGCGCGATCGCTTCCGCCGATACGCTCATCGTGGCGGGAACTTCGCTCACCGTCTATCCCGCGGCGGGATTCGTGAGCTATTTCCGCGGGAAACATCTTGTGCTCATCAACCGCGACCCGACTCCCCTCGATGCGGCGTGCGATCTTGTTCTGCACGGAAAAGTGGGAGAAATTCTATCGGAAATACAATTATGAAATACCACATCGTCACTTACGGTTGCCAGATGAACGTTCACGAGTCCGAAAAGATCGCGGGGATCCTGCGCGAGAAGGGCTATACCGAAGAATCGGACATCGACGGCGCCGACATCATCGTCTTTAATACCTGCTGTATCCGCGAAAACGCCGAAAATCATGCGTTCGGCAATATCGGCGCGCTCAAACAGCGGAAGCGGGAGAACAAAGACCTCATCATTGCGGTCGGCGGGTGCATGGCGCAGGAAGAGGGGAAGGCCGCGCTCATCAAGGAGCGGTTTCCCTTTGTGGATATCCTCTTCGGCACGCATAATCTTTCGGAGCTCGGCGCGCTCATCGACCGAAAACGGTCGCAGAAAAAGCGGGTCTTTTCTCTCAAAGAGGCGCGGGAAGAGACGGAGGACGGCATTACGCCCGTCCGTACGGGCTATCCCGGGGCGTGGGTCAATATCATGTACGGCTGCAACAATTTCTGTTCCTATTGCATCGTGCCGTATGTGCGCGGAAGGGAGCGTTCCCGCCGCGCGGAGGACGTGGTCGGCGAGGTAGAGTCCCTCGTAAAAGAGGGATATAAGGAGATCACCTTGCTCGGGCAGAATGTCAACTCCTACCGCGGCGAGGACGGGACGGATTTCCCCGCCCTTCTCGACCGCTGCGCTTCCGTCGAAGGGGAGTTCCGTCTCCGCTTTATGACTTCCCATCCGAAAGATTTTTCCGCGGCGCTCGTGTCGGTCGTTAAAAAACATAAAAAGATCTGCAACCAGATCCATTTGCCCGTGCAGTCGGGTTCCAACCGCATTCTTTCCCTTATGAACAGGCGCTACACGCGCGAAAAATACCTCGAAGAGATCACGCTTTTGAGGCGTGAGATCCCCGATTGCGCCGTGACGACGGATATCATCGTCGGCTTTCCCACCGAAACGGAGGAGGATTTTCAAGAGACGCTATCCCTCGTGAATGAGGCGGACTTTTCTTCGGCGTTCATGTTCATTTACTCCCCGCGCACGGGGACGAAGGCGGCGGCGATGGAGGGACAGATCGAGGCGTCCGTCTCCAAAGACAGGCTTTCCCGCCTCATTGAAACCGTCAACGCCCGCACGCGGGAGAAGAGCGCTGCTTACATCGGCAAGACTGCGGAGATCCTCTGCGAGGGGTACGACGAGAAGAAAAAATTGTATCTCGGGCGGGACGAGTACGGCAGAATGGGGTACTTTGCGAGCGGGAACAACAGGATCGGTGAGTTTGTTTCGCTCAAAATCGACCGCGCGAACGGCATTTCCCTCTACGGGGAACCGGTCGGAGAATAACGGAGGAAGAAAATGGGACTTTCACCCATGATGGAGCATTGGCGCAAGGTCAAAGACGCTCATCCCGATTGTGTAATCTTTTATCGCCTCGGCGACTTTTACGAGATGTTTTTCGAGGACGCCGAAAAGGCAAGCAAGATCCTCGATCTGACGCTTACGGGCAGAGACTGCGGCCAGAAAGAGCGGGCTCCCATGTGCGGCGTGCCCTATCATGCCGCGGATAATTACATCCAAAAGCTCCTCGAGGCGGGGGAGAAAGTCGCGATCTGCGAACAGCTCTCCGATCCCAAAGAGAGCAAGGGGATGGTAGAGAGGGACGTCATCCGCGTCGTTACGCCGGGGACGGTCACCGAAGAGAGCCTTCTGGACGCGAGAAAGAATAATTTCATCGCCTGCGCTTTCAAGAGCGGAGAAAACTATGCGCTTGCATGGGCGGATATCACGACGGGGGAGCTCAACTGCTCCGAGGAAGAGAGCCTGGACGCCGTCATCTCCGCGCTTCTCAATCTTTCGGTCGCGGAGATCATCTGCAACGATGAATTTCTCTTTGCCGTTAAAGATCGGCTGGAGCTCGAACGCAACCTTCTTCCCGCGCTCTCCTGTTATCTGCCCTATGCCTTTCAGCGCGCAAACGCAGAAAAATGCCTGAAAGACCAGCTCGCCGTCCCCTCTATGGACGTGCTGGGGCTTGGCGGGCACGAAAACGCCGCCATCGCCGCGGGCGCTCTTGTCGCATACCTCATCGAAACGCAAAAACATGCGCTCAAAAACATGAATTCGCTCCGTTTTGCGGAGGGTTCGCAATATATGACGCTCGACCCCACCGCGGTCAGGAATTTGGAGATTTTGAGGAACAACGGCGACGGAAAACGCTTCGGGTCTCTCTTGTGGCTCCTCGACAAGACGAAAACGGGAATGGGGGCGAGAAAACTTGCGTCCGTTCTCATCAGCCCCTTAAAAGAGATCGAAAAGATCAACAGAAGGCTGGACGGCGTGGAGGAACTCTTCCGCGCGGGCGTCGTGCGCATGGGACTTGCGGATATGCTCGGCGGTATGCAGGATATCGAGCGGCTCACGGGGCGCATCTCAAACGGAAATCTTCAACCGCGGGATTGTCTGGCGCTCTCCGCCTCTCTTGCGATCGTCCCGAACTTGCGTTTTCAGCTTTCGGGATTCAATTCCCCGATCTTGAAATCGGTCGCGGGGCGCATGGTCGATACCAAGGAGATCTGCGCGCTCATCGACGGCGCGATCGACCCCAAGGCGACCACGCTCAAAGACGGCAACTATATCAAAGAGGGCTATAACGAACAGCTCGATTCCCTGCGCAACGTCAAAAAGCACAGCACGCGGCTCCTTGCGGAGCTCGAAGCGCGCGAGCGGGAGCGCACGGGCATCAGAACGTTGAAAGTAGGATTCAACCGCGTGTTCGGATATTACATCGAGGTCAGCAACTCTTTCAAAGACCGCGTCCCGTTTTCCTATACGCGCAAGCAGACCTTGACGAACGGGGAGCGGTATATCTGCGACGAACTCAAAGAGCTCGAAACGAAAATTTTGGGAAGCGACGATCAGGCGCAGCGGCTCGAAGAGCATCTCTATCATGAGCTTCTCGCGATCTTGGAGAAAAACATTCCCGTTTTCCAGAAGGTCTCGGGCGCGGTCGCCGAACTCGATTGCCTCGTCTCTTTTGCGACGGCGGCAAAGGAAAATAAATACGTCCGTCCGCAGCTCGTCGAAGAGGGGCAGTTGGAGATCCGAGAGGGGCGGCACCCCGTTGTGGAAGCGATCTCCCGCGAGCGGTTCGTTCCCAACGACTGCGTGCTCGATACTTCCGAAAACCGCACGATGATCTTGACGGGACCCAATATGGCGGGGAAAAGCACCTATTTAAGGCAAAACGCGCTCATCACGCTCATGGCGCATGTGGGCTGTTTCGTGCCCGCAAAGAGCGCGGTGATCCCCGTGACGGACAGGATCTTTACGAGGATCGGGGCGAGCGACAATCTGATCCTCGACAGAAGCACGTTCATGGTGGAAATGACGGAAGTCGCAAGCATTCTGCGCAACGCCACGAGCCGAAGCCTGCTCATTCTCGATGAAGTAGGCCGCGGGACGAGCACCTTCGACGGGCTCTCCATCGCATGGGCGGTCATCGAATATCTCACCGAACGGGTGCGCGCAAAGACGCTGTTTGCCACCCACTACCATGAGCTCACGGAGTTGGAAGGAAAGCTCGAGGGCGTCAAAAACTATAAGATCAACGTCAGGGAGATCGCGGGGAGCATCGTCTTTTTGCGTACGATCGTGCGCGGGGGAGCCTCCCGCTCCTTCGGCGTAGAGGTCGCGGCGCTTGCGGGCGTTCCCGAGGCGGTCACGAGCCGCGCGAAGTCCATTTTACGCTCGCTCGAAAGAAAAGAGGGCAAACGGGCGGCGCCCGAAGAGGAACCGGAGGAAGAGCAAACGGTCGCTCTGAAAAAGGAGCTCTCCGAATTGAACCTCGATCTGCTCACGCCCATGCAGGCGCTCGCGCTGCTCTCGGAATGGAAGGAGAAAGTCAAATGAGCATCAACATTCTGACACCCGACGTCTATAACCGCATCGCGGCGGGGGAAGTCGTCGACAGACCGTATTCCGTCGTCAAGGAACTCGTCGAAAATTCGATCGACGCGGGCGCGACGGACATCTCCGTCGAGATCGAGGAGGGCGGTAAAAAGCTCATCCGCGTCACGGACAACGGCTGCGGGATCCCCAAGAATGAATTGAAAAAGGCATATCTTCCGCATGCGACGAGCAAATTGCAGAGCGCGGAGGATCTGTTCACGGTAGCGACCCTCGGGTTCCGCGGCGAGGCGATCGCTTCGATCGCGTCCGTCTCCCGCATGGAGATCGTTTCCGACGCGGGCGAAGGGGCGTTTTCGCTCGCCTGCGAGGGCGGAGCTTGCGGCGACACCCAAGCGGCGCCGGGGGCGAAAGGGACGGAGATCACCGTACGGGATCTCTTTTTCAACACGCCCGCCCGTCTCAAATTTCTGAAATCGGACAGTCAGGAGGAGGGGGACGTCTCCAATATGATGGCGCGCTTTATCCTCTCCCGTCCCGGGATCGCTTTTACCTATACGGTCGGCGGAAAAGTGAAATACCGTTCGTTCGGGGACGGGCTCGCCTCTGCGCTTGCCGTCGTCTACGGCGCGTCTGTCCTCGAAAATTGCCATGAGATCTCTGCGGACAAGCACGGCATCCGCCTCTCGGGCTATATCGGAAACAGAAATTTTTCCAAACCCAACCGCACCTATCAGAGCCTTTTCGTCAACGGACGGTATGTTGTCAACCAAACGGTGGGCGCGGCCGTCACGAACGCTTACGCCGCCTATCTCATGAAGCGGCAATATCCGTTTTACGTCCTCTTTTTGGACGTTCCGCAGGAGATCGTGGACGTCAACGTCCATCCGAATAAGGCGGACGTGCGGTTTCAGGACAATCAGATCATCTACGGGAGCGTCTACTCCGTCGTCTCTTCTGTGCTCGACGGAAATTCCCGCGCGCTCGAATACCTTGTTTCCGCAAAGAGGGAAGCGCAGGGTTCCGAAGCGCAGGCTGTTCCCGAAGTGCAGGCGGCGGCCGAACCGCAAAAACCCGTCGAAAGCACTCAAATGACCTACGAAGAGGCAAAAAAAGAGCTGGAATTCGACGTCTCTCCCCTGAAAGGGAGACCTTCCGAACCCCGTTTTTTCGAGCCCGAACCTTCCCGTTTCGAAGTCCGCTCGTCCGCGTCCGAAGTGCGGATGGACAGACAGGAGGACTTTTTCGAAGAGAACCAACGCTTTTTGCGCGAACAGGCAAAACCCAAACAGGAAAAAGTAGACGTTGCGGCCCTTACCTTCAAGGGGGAGCTCTTCCGCACCTATCTCTTTTATGAAGCGGGGGACGTCGCTTACATTGTCGACCAGCACGCCGCGCACGAGCGGCTGATCTACGACAGATTGCAGGAAAAGCTCGCCTCACGCAAGGTCGTCTCCCAGCCCATGCTCGTTCCCTATCTTTTGGAACTGAATGCGGCGGAACACGCCTTTTTCGTCAAAAACATCCCGCTTCTTGAAGAGATCGGCTTCGGCATTGAGGAGTTCGGCGGGAATTGCATCAAAGTTTCCGCCGTGCCGACCGACCTTTTGGGCATCGACCTTCCGTCCTTTTTCGGGGAAGTTCTCTCCTCGATGGAGTCTCTGCGCGCCATCCGTCTCAATACGCTGCTGAAAGATAAGCTGGCGTCCGCCGCTTGCAAAGCCGCCGTCAAGGGGGGCGAAAAACTCACAGAGGATGAGGTGGAAGCGCTTCTTGCGCGGATGGACGGAGATATGGGGCTCAAATGCCCGCACGGGAGACCTGTCGCCGTCATGGTGAAGAAGAGCGAAATGGAGAAACTCTTCAAACGGATCGTATGAAAAAACTTCTTGTCATCTGCGGGCCGACCGCTTCGGGGAAAACCGCGCTTGCGGTGGAGTGCGCCCGCCTCTTAGACGGGGAGATCGTCTCGTGCGACGCGCTTCTCGTCTATCGCGGCTTGAATATCGGCACTGCGAAGCCCACCGAAGAGGAAAGGAAGGGGATCCCGCACCATTTGATCGACGTCGCGGATCCCACCGAAAATTTTTCGGTGAGCAACTTCGAAAGACTCGCGCTCGGCGCGGTCGAGGACATTTTTTCCCGCGGCAAGACGCCGATTCTCTGCGGGGGAACGGGGTTTTATCTCAACGCCGTTCTCTTTTCCCATGGATTCGGTCACGCGCCCGCAGACAAGTCGGTGCGCGAGAAATACGAAAAGATCGCGGAAGAACAGGGCAGGGAAGCGCTGCACGCCCTTCTCGCCGAGGTGGACAGGGAGAGTGCGGAAAAGCTCCACTGCAACGATGTCAAGCGCGTCGTCCGCGCGCTCGAAATCTATGAGCTTACGGGAAGGAGAAAGTCGGAACAACATGACTTAGACCTTCCCCGTTACCCCTACGACGCCTTCTGTTTCCGCTATCCGCGCGAGGAGCTGTACCGCAGGATCGAACGGCGAGTAGACGCCATGATGGCGGCGGGGCTCGTGGAAGAGGTCGAGGGATTGATTGCATCGGGCGTCCCCGAAAATGCCCAGTGCATGCAGGGGATCGGATACAAAGAAGTCCTTGAAGGCTTGAAAAATCACGATTTGCAGAGTACTATGTCAGACATAATCAAGAAAAATACCAGAAATTATGCGAAGCGGCAGGAGACATTTTTCAAAAAAATGCCCAATTTACAGGGGTTGGAGCCGAGTTCTCCCGAAAAAGCCGCGCAGGAGGTCGTAAAGTTATATGAATGCGAATGAAAGGATCAAAGCGGCGGAAGAGAGCTTAAAGCCGCAATTTGAGAGGATCGACGAGATCTCTCTGTACAATCAGGAGAAGGTTTTGAATGCGTTTCGGGAGGAGCGGATCGCACTTCGCCACTTCATGCCTTCCACGGGGTACGGCTACGGGGACGAGGGGAGAGAGGCGCTCAAACGGGTGTATGCGCGCGCGTTCGGGGCGGAGCGGGCGATCGTATCTCCCGCACTGCTTTCGGGAACGCATGCGCTCACCGTCGCGCTCTTCGGCGTGCTTCGTCCCGGGATGCGGATCCTCTTTGCGACGGGCGAGCCGTACGACACCATCCGTCCCGTCATCGGGGGGAGCGGCAACGGTTCCTTGAAGGATTTCGGGGTCTCTTCCGATACGCTTTCTCTGACGGAGGACGGAAAGATCGATCGTGTGGGCGTTTTGGAGCGTCTCAAAGCCCAAAAATACGATATGCTCTATTTGCAGCGTTCGCGCGGGTATGAGCTCCGCGACGCTTTTTCCGTCGACGAAATCGGTGAGTTTATCGCATTCGCGCGTGAAAAGGGCTTTACGGGCTGCATTTTCGTGGATAATTGCTACGGTGAGTTCGTGGAAAAGAGGGAGCCGACCGAAGTCGGCGCCGATCTCATCGTGGGAAGCCTCATTAAGAATCCCGGGGGCGGGCTTGCGCCGACGGGGGGATACATCGCAGGGAAAGAAAGTTATGTCGAGATGTGCGAAAACCGTCTCACTGCCCCCTCCGTGGGCGGAGAGATCGGCTCCTACGCCTTTGGATATCAACAATTTTACCAAGGATTTTTCCTCGCTCCGCACGTTGTGGCGCAGGCGCTGAAAGGGGGACTTCTCATCGGCAAATGTATGGAGATGCTCGGCTATCGGAATTTTCCCGAAACGTCCAAGCCGCTCTCCGATATCACCCGCGCCATTCGTTTTCACACAAAAGAGGAGCTCTGCGCCTTTATCCAATCCGTTCAGGACGTCTCGCCCGTCGATTCTTTCGTAACATTGGAACCGTGGGACATGCCGGGGTACGACGATCAGGTCATCATGGCGGCAGGGACGTTTGTCGCGGGGGCAAGTATCGAACTCTCCGCCGACGCGCCCATCCGCGAGCCGTACACCGCTTATTTTCAGGGCGGGCTTACCTATGAACACTGCAAGATCGCCTGCAAAGCGATCCTCGAAAAACTTCCGAAATAAGGAAAAGGACAAAATAAGAGCTCTCCCGAGGGCAGGAGAGCTTTTTTCTTACATTTTACTTTGTGCCGAACAGCCTGTCGCCCGCGTCGCCGAGCCCCGGGAGAATGTAGCCGCGTTCGTTGAGGCAGCGGTCGAGGGTGGAGACGTAGACGGAGACGTCGGGATGTTCCCTTGCAACTTTTTCGACGCCCTGCGGCGCGGCGATGATGGACATCAGTTTGATGTGCTTACAGCCCCGTTTTTTCAGGGCGTTCAGCGCGTCGCATGCGGATCCGCCCGTTGCAAGCATGGGATCGACGAGAAAAACCGTCTTATCCGCGATCCCGTCGGGAAGTTTGCAATAGTACTCCTGCGGTTCAAGCGTCTCTTCGTTGCGGTACATTCCGATGTGCCCGACTCTCGCGGTGGGGAACACCTTGTGGACGCCGTTCACCATGCCGAGCCCCGCCCGTAAGATGGGGACGATGGCGATGCTCTCTTCGGGAACGCGGTACTGCGTTGTGACTTCGAGGGGAGTCTCCACCTCAACGGGCACAAGCTGCATATCCCGCATGCTCTCGTAGGTCATGATCGTCGTGATCTCTTCCACCAGCTCGCGGAATTCCTTCATCCCCGTGTTTTTGTCACGCAGGATAGAGATTTTATGTTTGATGAGAGGGTGATCGAAAATAAAGACGTTTTCCATTCGCTTCTCCTTTTGCATTCTTGCCGTTTCCTCTATCATATCACAATTCTTTTGTTTTTTCAAGGGGACTGCCACTGCGGATCATAAAAATTTTACAATTTTTTTTCGGAGTTGTTTTACGGCGGAAAAAAGCGGGTAGAAAAATATATGATATCAAAATGATATCAAATCGGAGGATATGGAAATGAATGAAAACAGGGATGTGAGATCTCTCAACGTTGTGGATGAACGTCCCGCGCGCATCAGGAGCGGTTGGATGATGTTGTTTGTCCTGCTTTTTATGGCGATCGCTTCCATTGCGATCGCGGTTCTCGGCGGCGTTTTCAGCGAGGAACTCCCCGCCTTGATCGTTTTTTTGCCGATCGGGGTCGTGCTTTTCTTGGTGACGACCGTCATGATGGCGGGATTCAAGCTCTTGCAGCCGAATGAGGCGTATGTGTTGACCCTCTTCGGAAAATATTACGGCACGATCAAGACGGACGGCTTTTTCTGGACGAATCCATTCTGCGCCGCCGTCAATCCCGCGAGGGCGGTCGCGGGCGTTTCGCGCAAGCTCTCTTTGAAGGCGATGACGCTCAATAACGATAAGCAGAAGGTGAACGATGAAGAGGGGAATCCGATCGAGATCTCCGTCGTCGTCATCTGGCGCATTACGAACACCGCCCGCGCCGTATTCAACGTTGAAAATTACATGTCGTATATCTCCACGCAGTGCGACGCGGCGATCCGTCAGGTCGCGCGGCAGTATCCGTACGACGTCTCCTCGAACGGGGACGAAAAGTCTCTCCGCGGCAGCGCGCAGGAGATCGCAGACGTTCTGCGCGGAGAGCTCCAACAGCGTGTGGATATGGCGGGGATCGAGATCATCGAAGCCCGTATCTCCCATCTTGCCTATGCACCCGAGATCGCCGCGGCGATGTTGCAGCGGCAGCAGGCTTCCGCGATCATTGCGGCAAGGCAGAGGATCGTCGAGGGGGCGGTTTCAATGGTGCAGATGGCGCTCAATAAGCTCTCCGAAGAGGAGATCGTGGAGCTCGACGACGAGAGAAAGGCGCAGATGGTCTCCAATCTCCTTGTCGTTCTTTGCGGCAACCGCGACGCACAGCCGGTCGTCGGAACGGGGAGTATCTACTGAACTTTGTCATGAAAAATCTTTTCGGCTTTTCGATCAAGGGGAAGGATCCTTGGCCTCTGCCCGAACCCGACGGGAGCGAATTCATCGTCAAGCGCATCGACGGGGGCATGCGATCCCGTCTCGATGTCATGGAACGGGAGAACGAAAACGTTCGAAAAACGGCAAATTTTCCGCCTTGGCTGACGAACGTCTTTGGGATCATCCTTTTGTGCGGCGCTTTGCTCCTCGCGATCGCTTTGGAGCTTATCGGCGGAGAGAATACGACCTATGAGATCGCCATCTCTAGCGGATTTTGGTGGTTCATCGGCTTCGGCGCGGGACTTGCGCTTCTTGCGATCGCCTTTTTCATCATGCAGTACTTCAAAAATAAGTCGGTGATGAACTCTTCCGCCGTCAAAGACCATGTGGATAGGTACGAAAGGGTCAAAAGAGAAGCGCTCGACAGCATGCTCGTGCCGCCCGACGCGGTGCCATTAGATGTCTTTGCCTATCCGTATAGGATGAAAGACGGGAAAAAGAGGGGCGTCCTGCCCGCGAGATCCCATGCAAACATTCCGTTCTATGCCTTCCGCGACGGCGAGGCGCTTTGCCTTGCCGACGTCTCTTATGTAGCCCGCATTCCCTATGACAGCATTGCCTCTCTCTCGCGTATTTGCAAAAAGACGATGTTCGTGGGATGGAATAAGGCGGAACAATACAACAAGGGGGCGTTCAAGCCCTATAAGATCCGTTGCAACAGTTATGGGCAGATGTATGTGAAGTTCTGCTACCGCGTTGAAATCCGCGGCGGTGAGACTTTTGAACTTCTCATCCCGCCCTATGAATTTGAATCTCTTGCGCCCATGCTCGGCCACAAGGCGCAAAGTATCATCGACGTGAAAGAGTGAAAGAGGTTATTATGTCGGAACTTGAAGAAATCGTAAGGGCGGAGGGCTTGAAAAAGACCTTCACTCTTTCGAGAAAACAGCAAAAAATCGAAAAAACGGGGGAGAAGAGCCGCATTGCGGTCAACGGGCTCTCTTTTTCCGCCTACCGCGGGGAAATCTACGGGCTCCTCGGTCCGAACGGCGCGGGAAAGACGACAACGCTGCGCATGCTCTCCACCCTCATCAGACCGGACGCGGGCGACGCGACCGTCAACGGGTTTTCCGTCGTGAAACAGCCCGAAAAAGTGCGCGACAGCATCGGATTCATGACGAGCGAATTGAAGCTCGAAGGATTCTTTACGCCCGATTATCTCTTTGACTTTTTCGGCGCGATGCACGGCGTCGGAAAAGACGCGCTTGCCCAAAGGAAGCGCGAGCTCTTCTCACGCTTCGGGATAGACCGTTTTGCGCAGGTGCAGGTCAAAAATTTGTCGACGGGGATGTTACAGAAGGTGTCTCTCGTCATTTCCATCGTGCACGACCCCGCCGTCGTCATCTTTGACGAACCGACGAACGGGCTGGATGTGCTCACGGCGAAGGTCGTCACCGACTTTCTTTTGGAATTGAAGGAGATGGGGAAGAGCATTCTTCTTTCCACGCACATCTTTTCCCTTGTGGAGAAGCTCTGCGACCGCGTCGGCGTTATTATCGACGGGAAAATGGCGCGCGAGGGGACGCTCGCGGAAGTCGCAAACGGGGATCTCGAAAAGAGCTTTTTCGAAATTTATCATGAGATCAAGGGGGAGTTCGTATGAAACTTTTCGCTCTCATCAAGAAAGAATTTCATCGGTTTTTCCATGATCGGCGGCTCATCATCACGATGCTGCTCCCCGGGATCGTCATCTTTTTGCTCTATACGGTCATCGGCGAAGCCATTCACACGGAACCCCCGAAGTACGATTATAAAGTCTATGTAGAGGGCGAATCCTCCGTCACTTCCATGATCCAATCTGCGGTGGAGGCGAGCGGGAATACCGTCGAATGGATCCCGCTCGGGGACATGGAAGCGGCGCGGAAGGAAGTGGAAGAGGGGGAGGCGACCGCCATTCTCTCCTTTACGGAAGATTTTGACCTGTTTGGCGAAAACAGCGCCGTTTCCGTTGTCTACGACCCCATGGACGAGGCGGGCAGCGGGTTTTATTCCCTTTCTCTTGCAGTATTGCAGCAAGTCGGCATGAAGTTTTCCATTCATTCCGAGCCGCTCGCCTCGGATGAGAGCATCGGTAGGGAAGTCATGCAGCAGATTTTGCCCTTCATCATCGTTTGCTTCGTATTCTCGGCGTGCATGTCCGTGACGCTCGAATCGGTGGCGGGGGAGAAGGAGCGCGGAACGCTTGCGACCATTCTCGTAACTTCCGCAAAGCGGTCGCATATCGCCCTCGGGAAGATCGTCCCGCTTGCCTGTATCTCGATGCTCGGGGCGCTATCGAGCTTCCTCGGCGTCGTCCTCTCGATGCCGAAACTCATGGGGCTCTCCGTGGGAATGCTCGGCGGATACCGATTCGGGGCGTATGTCCTCATTTTCCTTCTGATTTTAAGTTTTGTCCCGCTCATCGTCTCGCTCATCTCGACGATCTCGACGGCTGCCCGTTCCGTCAAGGAAGCCTCCGCCTATACGAGCGTTCTCATGATCTTTGTGATGATCTTTTCCCTCGTGACGGCGTTTGTGCCCGCGATCGGGAATTGGGTCGTGGCGATCCCCATCCTGAACGCCGTCGTCAGCATGCAGGGGCTCCTTGCGGGAGCGCTTCCCGTATGGCAGTCGCTCGTCAGCGTCGGGATGAACCTCGTCTATACGGCGGGGCTGATGTTCCTCATGACAAGGATGCTTTCGAGCGAAAAAGTCATGTTCGGGAAGTGATACAATGGACGAATTTTTGAGGCTGTATTTGACGGGAAAACGCGCGGATGATCTGAAAAGATTCCGACGTTTTCGCACGGCGATAGGCCTTTTGGGGGCTTTATTTGCCGTGATCCCTGTATTTGTCAATCTTTTCGGAGCGAAAAACGCTCCTCTGTGCATCGCCTTGACCGTGCTCGGATTTCTTTTGGAATGTGCGGCAAGCATCCTTTCTTTCATACAAAAAAAGTTTGCCGATGCGCTTGTGGAGCTCGAAAATGCCGCAAACGAGATCGAAAAGCGGGGAGAAGAGAGGGAAAATTACAAAAAGCTCTATGAGGCATGGCGGGAGGCCTTTGGGAAACGGGATCTCCGACAGGTCTTGTCGGCAGGATTCACAGTGCTTGGCTTTGCGATCCTTGCCGCAGCCGAGTTTCTTTCGATATTTACGGAGATTCCCGAGATCGTCCTGCCGCTTGCATGTATCGCTGCAGCCATAGTTCTTGCGATCCCCGGTATGTTACAGGCAGCGGGCGAAGGAACGGCGCGGGCTGTGCTCTATGAAAGGGCGGGGTGGGAGCTCGATGAGATCAAGCGGAGCAAATTCGGCTTACCCGAAAGTAAAATTTTCGCGCAGTCCGAAAGCGCACGCGGGTTTTCGGCTCTTCCCGTGCCCGTTGCGGCGTTTTTGAAAGAGGAGACAGAGAAGGAGGACTTCCGCGCCGTGTCGAGGCGTTCGAATTTCACCGCGCTGTTCCTCGGCATTATTTTCGGCGTTCTGATTTTCGTTGCAGGATTTTGGGATAAACTCGACCGCGCCGTCGGTTGGACGGTCAGTCTTGTCGTCATTGTGTTCGCACTCGTGTTCTTTTCCGCGCAATTATTGCCGCTCGAGGCAAAAAAACGGGAGATATATAGGAGAAACTACGAAAAACTTACATATGGCAGTGCGGATACGCTCCGCAAACAATTACAGGGCGCTTGGATACGGCAGCAGAAAAGGGGGAATATCATGTTCGCATGTTTTCTGCTTGCGGCGGTCATCCTCGGTATGTCGTTCGGCGTCGTCGGATATATTTTAGACCGTGAGCAGAGCTTGATCGTCGGGATCGGGGCAGGTACGATGGTGTTTCTTATCCCTGCGGCGATCGTGTCGCTTGTGATTTGGACGATCATGTACGCCGTTTACAGAAAACGCGTCCGTCCCGTCGAGGAAGAGCTTAAAAATATCATCGAAGAGGAGAGGATGAATGAAAGACACGGATAGATCCAAAAAACAGGTGCCGCTGCGGCTTTCCCCGACGCTCTATGCCGAGATCTCGAAGTGGGCGGAGGAGGATTACCGCTCCTTGAGCGGACAGATCGAATATCTTCTCTCCGCCTGCGTCAAAAAGCGGAGAGGGGGAGAGAAGAAGGAAGAGGAGTAAAAACCGCCTATCTCGCTGCCCCTCTTAGGGGAAGTCCCCGCGTTAGCGGGGAAAGGGGTTTTGAAACCTCGGTCTCGGCTCCGCCTTACAGCTCCCCCTCAAGGGGGAGCCAAGGGGGCGCGGCGGCAAATCCGCTGTATTTCGCCCTATATGAAACACCGCCCGCTATGCACAGCGGGCGGTGTTTCATTTTAAGACATTATTTCGTTTTGTAGCGGACGGGCTCCTGCTTGACCTGCTCATACCCTTTTTTCGGCTTTCTTCGGAAGAAGTCAATCTTGTTTCCGAATTTGAGGAGCAGGATCGCCGCGACGACTCCGACGACGGCAACGACGATGACGACGATCGTCCACGGTTCGAGCGATTCCGCCTTCACGCGCGACCAAAGCTCGTTGATGCGCTCGCTCGCCGCCTCGTCGTAGTAATCCATAACGGCGCACCGCGCGATGACTTCCTCGAAAGGGAATTGCGCATAGAGCTGGCGGCATGACGCCTGTTCGGGTTCTGCGGGGAGCAGGACGTGTTCGACGTCTCCGTAGTCCGCGCCGTAGAAGAAATAGGTGAGATCGTAGTCCACGGGCTCGTCGTACTCCTCGCCTTCTTCATATTCGTCCTCGGGATAATAGCCGTAGAGATAATCGGCATACCCGAACATTTCCTGATTTTCGCCCGCAATGGCGGAGGTGTAGCCGATATAATAGCTATTCCGCATGGCGTTTTGGGGCATGGAGAGGAAGTTGACGAAAGCCTGTGCGGCGTGTTTTATCTCGGGTGTGATGCCCTTCGGCATGACCCAGCCGTCGAACCAAAGGTTGGAGCCCGCCGAGGGGACGTAATAGTCGAGAAGAACGCTGTCCTCGTCCTCGCCGTCCTCGCTTTTGCCGCTCTCCGCAAGATCCAGCGCATAGACCGCGTCGCCGCTCCACGCATAGTTAAGCCAGATCTTTCCCTTCACCATATCCGATTTTCCCGTGTCCGTCTCGAAGCTGTAAATGTTGTCCTTGATGTCGAGAAGGACGGGTTCGACTTCGCCGATCGTATCCTCGTCCGTTGCGTTGAAGATCTCCGTAAGGCGATCAATGTATCCGTCGGCTTCCGGGTCGAGGGAAAGCAGTTCGTCCTGATAGGTCACGCCGAGGGCGGCGAAATAGGTGTCGCGCACGTTGTCTTTCGCCGTGATCTTGCCCTGAAAGCGGCTGTCCGTAAATACCTTCCAGCCGAGCGCGTCGAGCTCCTCTTCCGAGACGTACTCGGGATTATACACAAAGCCCGTCGTACCCCACATGTAGCCCGCCGCATAGTCCTTCCAATAGATATCATTGCCCTCGGGATCCTTGCGGAGCTTCAAGCCGCCGTTGGTCTCAAATTTTTCGGCGATGAAGGGGGAGACGTTGCGCACATAGTAGTTTTCGGGGAGCGTCTCGTCGAAGAAACTCTCGTCATACTTTTCAAGCCGCCCTTCCGCGGCGAGCTTCATGATCATGTAGTCGGAAGGGCAGAGAAGGTCGTACTCATTGCCGAGGACGATCTCGTTGTACATATCCTCGTTGGTGCCGAAAGTCGAATATTCGACGCGGATCTTCTTGTGATAGGTCTTTTCGTACCATTCGCAGAAGTCGTCCAAGATCGCGGGACCCTCTTCGGAGAGGTCGTGTCCCATCGTCTCTTTGTACCATTCCTTGTAGTCATCGTCCACGATATCCGATTCGATATGGATATGGTTGCCCGCCCCGTCGAGAACGGGCTTTCCGTCGTCGTCGAGTTCGTGAAGCTCATCAAAGATGAAAGTGCCTTCTCCGCCCTCGTCGATATATTCTTCCCAATTATAGACGCGAAGGGTAATGACGTCCTCGCCGCCGCAGCCCGTGAGCGCCGCAAGCGTCGGCAGAAGCATGGCGCCCGCAAGCGCAATACTGAAAAACTTCTTTTTCATCTGTCCGCCTCCTTTTTGCGGCCCGCAAGATTGGAGATCAAAACAAACAACACGATGACGACAAAAATGATCGTCGTGAGCGCCCAGAAGGAGGAGAGCGTCTCCGCGGTGTGCTTATTGCCCTTCATCGTGGCGTTGAAAACGTAGGTGGAGATCGTCTCGAAGCCCGAGGGACGGGTGTAGACGGTGACGATGTAGTCGTCGAGAGAGAGGGTGACAGCGAGCATAAAGCCCGAGATGACGCCCGGAATGATCTGCGGAAGGACGACCTTCATCAGCGCCTTGAAGGGGGAAGCGCCCAGGTCGAGCGCCGCCTCATAGAGAGAGTTGTCCATCTGTTTGAGCTTGGGCATGACGGAGAGCACGACAAAGGGAGTGCATATGACCATATGTCCGATGAGAAGGGTAAAGTAGGATTTTCCGATCCCGACCGCGACAAAGGTGACCGCGAGCGCGAGCGCCGTGACGATCTCCGCGTTGATGACGGGGATCTGCGAGACGGCGTGGATCGCCGTTTTCATTCGCTTTTTGCAATAGAACATGCCGAGTGCGCCGAGCGTCCCGAGCACCGTGGAAAGGGTCGCCGCAAGGAATGCGAGGAGGAAGGTATTTCCGATCATGCCGAGGACCTTCGGATTCGCAAAGAGATCCTTGTAATGTTCGAAGGAAAAGCCCTCGAATCTGCCGATCATATCCGTTTTGTCGAAGCTGTAAACCGCGAGCATCAGGATGGGGAGATAGAGCAGAAGGAGCACGAGCCCCACAAAGCCCGCTTTGAGGCATTTGCTTAAAACAGGATGCTTCATAAGTTCGCCCCCCTGACGTTTTCTTCCGATTTGAACCCGCCCGAGAAGAGGGTAGAGGCAAAGACGACGAGGAGAAGCACGAATGCGACCATCGAGCCCATATGCCAGTCGGAGCCGAAGTATTCATAGATGAATTTGCCGATGATCGTAACTTTCGCATTCCCGAGCATATCGGAGACGACGTAGTTCGTCATCGAGGGGAGAAAGACCATCGTCACGCCGCTCATCACGCCGGGCATGGAGAGGGGAACGGTGATGCGGAAGAAGGTCGTGACGGAACCCGCGCCGAGGTCCGCGCTCGCCTCATAGAGGGAAGTGTCGATCTTCATCATCGTCGTATAGAGGGGCAGGATCATAAAGGGCAGGAAATCATAGACCATGCCGAAGATCGTCTTGAAGATATTGGCGCTTTCCAGCCCTTCGAGCCCGTTGATCTGCGAAAGGAGATTAAAAAGTTCGCGGATGGCGTTTACGCGCAGCACGAAGTTGATCCACATGGGGAGAACGAAGAGCATCAGAATAACGAATTTCTTCTTGATCTTGCTGTGCGCGAGAATGAGCGCCACGGGATAGGCGATGACAAGGCAGATGACCGTCGTGATGAGCGCGATCACGAGGGAATAGACGATCGTGGAAAGTTTTGTGGGGTCGGAAAAGAACCGCACGAAGTTCGTTCCGGAAATGTGCATGTTTTTGTCGGTAAAGGCGTAGAACAGGATCACGCACATCGGGACGATGACGAAAAATATGAGAAAGACCGCATAGGGGATGCAGAGCGTCTTGCGGGAGAAACGGGGGAGCCTCATGCCTCGTCCTCCTTTTCCTTATGCTTTAAGGAGAGCTTGATCTTTTCCTTGGGAATGATGACGGAGACATAGTCGTTTTCGTTCCAGAGATCTTCGGTCGCAAAGACGAAATCCTCGTCTTCGTCGCTGTCGCCCGTACGCACGATGAGGCGGTAGTGGTCGCCCTTGTAGATGATGGAGATGATGTGCCCCGTCGTGCCGCCCGCGTCCTCGTCGTCGCTGATCTCGATATCGTTAAGCCCCACTTCGACCTTGACCTCGGTATCCGTCAGATCGAGCTTTTCGCCCGCGGATGTGATGAGATAGCCGTCCTCGTCCAGATGGCTGCCCGGGTAGAGCTGCGTGACGTCGCATTCGAACTCTCCGCCCGCAAATTCCACGTTGTTCGCCTTGTTGATGACGCCGTCGAATACATTCGTCGTGTAGCGCGGCTTCATGAGGTGGATGCCGTCGGGAGCGACCCTGAGCCCGATCGTCTCCCCGACGTTTCTGCTCTCCGTGCTCTGCACGACGAGCTCGTATTTGCCGACCTGCACGGTAATTTCGTAATGGATCCCCTTAAAGACGACGGAGATGACCTCGCCTTTCAGGATCCCGTCCTCGGCGGCGCACATCAGAATATCTTCGGGACGGACGACGACGTCTACCTGTTCTCCTTCTCCGAAATTATCGACGCATTCAAACGTCTTGCCGCAGAATTTGACCTTGTTTTTTCCGACGACGGTGCCCGTGAAGATATTGCTTTCGCCGATGAAGTCCGCAACGAACGTATTCGCGGGCTCGTTGTAGATGTCGGTGGGGGTGCCGATCTGTTGGACGACGCCGTCTGCCATGACGACGATCGTGTCCGACATCGTGAGCGCTTCCTCCTGATCGTGCGTGACATAGATGAACGTGATGCCGAGCCTGTCGTGGATCTTTTTGAGCTCGATCTGCATCTCTTTTCTCATTTTGAGGTCGAGCGCGCCGAGGGGCTCGTCGAGGAGAAGGATCTCGGGCTCATTGACGACGGCGCGGGCGATCGCGACGCGCTGTTGCTGTCCGCCGGAGAGGGTGGAAATGGAGCGTTTTTCGAACCCTTCGAGATCCACGAGGGCAAGCGCCTTTTTCACCTTAGCGGCGATCTCGTGCTTGGAAAGTTTCTCTTTTTTGGTGTATTCTTCGCCGTTTCCGTTTCTGTAAGTGTTGACGACGCGCTTGCACCGAAGCCCGAACGCGATATTTTCAAAGACATTGAAATGGGGGAAGAGGGCATACCGCTGAAAAACGGTATTGACGGGGCGCTTGTTCGGCGGGAGCGATGAGATGTCCTGACCGTTCAGGAGGATCTTTCCGCTCGTGGGCAGATCGAAGCCCGCGATCATGCGGAGCGTCGTCGTCTTGCCGCAGCCCGAAGGTCCCAAAAAGGTGATAAATTCGCCTTTTTTGATGTCGAAGCTCATATGGTCGATGACAAGATTCTCGCCAAAGTACTTCGTGACGTCCTGTAATTCGATGATGTTTTCAGCCATGGCTTTCTCCTTTTGTTTTCTTATAATCAGAAGTTGGGCGGGGTGGAGATCCAGATGATCTTCGCGTTCCGCTTGCCCTTATTTTCAAGATAGTGTTCCTTATCCGCCGTGTAATAAAAACTTTCGCCCTTTTTTGCGGGATGATGCTTCCCCGCGATCACGACGTCGATCCTCCCCTCGAGCACAAAGCCGAATTCTTCGCCCTCGTGGGGGATGTCGGGCTCCGTTTTGGCTTGCGGCGCAAGCTCCACGAGCACGGGTTCCATCATGTTTTTCTGCGCGTTGGGGATCACCCACCGCAGCATCATGCTCTCCGACTGCTTTTCAATGTATTCCGCTTCCGAAAAGACGATTTTTTCCTCGGAATCCTCATGAAAAAAGTCCGAAAGATTGCTTCCGAGCGCGTTCAGAAGATCGCACAGCGTCGCGATCGAAGGGCTCGTCAGGTCGTTTTCGAGCTGGGAAATATACCCTTTTGTGAGCTCGCAGCGGTCGGCAAGCTCTTCCTGCGTGAGATTTTTCCGTTGCCGCATGTCTTTCAGCTTTGCGCCGAGTTCCATCTTTTGC
Source organism: uncultured Clostridia bacterium (assembly GCA_947626105.1). Taxonomy (GTDB): domain Bacteria; phylum Bacillota; class Clostridia; order Christensenellales; family Borkfalkiaceae; genus Gallimonas. The sequence continues at coordinate 60,584 of CANQQY010000005.1, forward strand.
CCCCTTGTTTAGTATTTGTAAACTTTTAGCCTCTTTTTATCAAACTCTCGCAATTATAAACGAAAAGTTTAATAAAAATAAACTCACAGCGATACAGTATAGTACATATGCATGCAGATGTCAAACGTTTGAGAGGGTTTTCCGAAAAAAATATTCCCCCAATTTAGTGAATACGCGCCCACGCGCGCGACATAAATATAATAAAGATCCGCGAGACGGAATTTATATGGAATTTTTCCCGCGGTAGGGGAGTTTTCGGGCAACAAAAAACCGCCGGGGGGAAACCCCGACGGATCGTTTCGCCGTTTTTCGTTATGCGTTCAGCGCGGCAAGTTTCTTTGCGAGCTTTGCCTTTTTATTCGCCGCGTTATTCTTGTGAAGGATCCCTTTGCTTGCCGCGGAGTCGATCGCAGAGACCGTCGCGGGATAGAGGGCGGCAGCCTGTTCTTTGTCGCCTGCGGCGACCGCGGCGAGGAACTTCTTGATCTGCGTTTTGAGCGCGGATTTGATCGCTTTGTTTTCAAGGGTCTTTTTTTCGGTGACGAGAACGCGCTTTTCAGCGGATTTGATGTTGGGCACGGTATTACTCCTTTGAAGGTACTTTATCTTGATAAATCTTGACTATTTTAACATAAAATAAAATGCTTGTAAACTGTTTTTCGCGCCCGTAGGAAAAAAAATCGCAAAATTTATGTTTTCGGGGAGGAAAAAGCATGGGAAGAAGGTTCAGAGTCGGCGTTTTCGACAGCGGCGTGGGCGGGCTTACCGTTCTCGGCGCATGTCTGAAAGAAATTTCGGGCGCGGATTTTTATTACTGTGGTGACAACACCCGTGCGCCCTACGGCGAAAGAGGGGAGGGGGAGATCACTATGTTCGTGCGGGAGGCGATGCGGCGGTTCGAACGGCTCGGGGTAGACGCCGCCGTCCTCGCCTGCAATACCGCCACGACCGTCTGTATCGGTAAAATGCGGGAGGAGTTTGCGTTTCCCATCATTGGCACGGAGCCCGCGATCAGGGAGGCGGCGCGGGAATGCTCGGAGGCGCTCGTGCTCGCCACGCCCCGCACCGCGGAAAGCGATCGGCTGCGTTCACTCATCGAGGACTGTCCCGCATGCAGATTTCACATCATCCCCTGCGAGGGCTTGGCGGGGGCGATCGAGGCGCATTTGACCCGCGGGGGGAACCCATCCATTTCTGTCCATTTTTCGGTTCCAGAGGGAATTTGCTATGACGGAGCGGTCTTGGGGTGCACACATTATATCTTTTTTCAAAAAGAAATTGAACAAATACTAGGTGTAAAAGCCTATCACGGGAACCGCGGCGTGGCAAGAAGGCTAAAAGAGGTGCTTTCGGTAGGGAATCCTGTCCCCAAAAATTCAAACATATGTTTTGAGAAAAAAGTAAAGGAAACGGGGGAAAATCGGGTGTTTTTTATCGGAAAAACGCGATTTCTCAATCAGAAAGTGTTTGAGGCGAACATTCGTTTCAAAAATATCTGAAAAAAAGTGGAGCCGGCGGGAAAAAATGGACAGAAATGGTTGACAATCCCTACAAGTGGTGCTATAATGCTCTTACAGAATACATAAAGGGGGGATTATCCGCGATATGAAGTTCGTGAGTGGCAAAGTGCCTCATCAGCTCGACTCCAAATTCAGAACGCGTATTCCGGCGAGATACAGAAATGCATTTCCGGATAACGAATCCCTCCATTTCGTTCAGTACTCGACGGGCTGCATCGCGATCATGTGCACCTCGGTCATGGAAAAGTATCTGCTCTCTTTCGGCAATATCGACCCTGCGGACGAGGATGCGATGCGTGCGAAGCGATATTTGTACAGCCGCGTGGAGGACGTTGTAGAAGATAACCAAAAGCGTTTTATGATCCCCAAGAGCATGCGCGATTACGCGGGTCTGAAAAAGAATCTCATGACGGTCGGTATGGGGGATTATATCGAGATCTGGGACGAAGATAATTATTGGCAGAGCGTCAAAGACCTGTCGGTTGCGGAAGCAAACCGCGTCGCCAAGGATTACAGGACGAAGAACGCATGACGGAGTATCATCGCCCGATCATGCTTGATGAGGTCGTCAGGGGATTGAACGTCAGAAGCGGGGGGCTTTACTTCGACGGCACCGTCGGCGGGGGAGGGCACTCCTTCGCGATCCTTTCGGCGGATCCCGCGGCGCATCTTATCGCAACGGACAAAGACGGGGACGCGATCGTACAAGCAAGGCAAAGGCTGGCTCCCTTTGACGGGAGATTCCGTCTCGAACGGTCGGACTTCAAAAACTTTTCGGAAGTACTGCTTCCCGAAGATCGTCTCGACGGATTCCTGTTAGACCTCGGCGTCTCCTCCCACCAGATCGACGACCCGACCCGCGGGTTTGCTTATAGGATGGGGGACGCGCCGCTCGATATGCGGATGGACAAGCGTTCCTCGCTTACGGCAAGAGACGTCGTGAACGGCTACGGCGAGGAAGCGCTCCGGCGGATACTGAAAGAGTACGGCGAGGAACCCTTCGCAAACGTCATTGCAAAGGGGATCCTCCGCGAAAGGGAGAAAAAACCGATCGAAACGTGCGGTGAGCTCCGCAGCATCGTAGAAAACGCCCTGCCCCCGAAATTCCGCGGCGCGGCGTGCGCACGGCAGACCTTCCAGGCGATCCGTATCGAAGTCAACGGCGAACTCGACGGGTTGGAAGCATGCATCAGAGGACTCATCGAAAGACTCAAAGTAGGGGGAAGAGCCGTCGTTTTGACCTTCCATTCCCTCGAGGACAGGATCGTCAAAAATGTATTCAGGGATCTTTCGACCGCCTGTACCTGCCCGAAGAGCTTCCCGGTATGCGTTTGCGGGAGAGTCAAACGGCTTGAAATCCTGACGAAGAAGCCGATCACGGCTTCCGAAGAAGAACAAAAGGAGAACCCGCGCTCCAAGAGCGCAAAACTGCGGATCGCCGAAAAGATCGCAGAATGAACAGACATTTTGTCGAATAGAATAAAAAGAGGAGATAGTTATGGCTCAGGCAATTTTAGATAGATTATCGACCGAAAGCACGCCTACGGCGGAGAAGTCGCCCGAAGCGATCGCCCACGATAAACGCATGAAAGAGCTCTATAAGCGGTTCTTTTCCGCCGAAGCGAGCGATGAAGCCGTAGCGGAGGACTATGCGGCTACTTTTGCGGCGCGTCCCGCTGCGCCTGCCGAGCCCGCGGCACAGGCGATCCCTACCCCCGTACAGGAGCGCACGGAGCCCGTCCGTACCGAACCCCTCACCGAATATAAAGACCACCGTATCGGCAACCCCGAAGCGGCTGCCGTTGCGCCCGCCGCCGAACCCGAGGCGGAGGATGGGGCGAGCGACGAGGATCTGCTCCCGACAAGGCGCACGATGCAGACGCTGCAACGGGCTTACCGCGCGGAGGACATTCCCGAGATGCCCCACGAAGAGGAGCACGTCGGCTTTTTCGCCTCGCTTTCGGCAAGGACGAAAACGGTGCTCTACATCGTCGCGGCGGTGATCGTCGTGGCGATCGCGCTTGTGTGCATCAATACGGGGATCCTCAATTCCATGGACGCGAGGATCGCCGACCGCAACAGCGAACTCACCGATCTTTCCCAGCGCTATGGGGCGATCCGCGAAGAGCTCGACGGTTTCCATGACCCGAATTTTATCGACGAATATGCGCAGAGCAGCGGGATGATCCGCGGCGAGGCGCAACCGTAAGGGAGGGGACTCTCATCAAAGAGCAGTATTCCGTTACGCTTTTACGAAAGAGGTTATTTGCCATGATTTTGGCGATAACCTTTCTTTTTTGTCTTTTTTTGGGCAGATTCTTCTACATACAGGTCATCTGGAAGGATAAACTGCACAGCCTTGCCCTCGACCAGTGGACGAGAGAGATCCCCATCCATGCGGGGCGGGGAAAGATCTATGACGTCAACGGGGAACTTCTCGCGGGGAATACCGCCGCATATACCGTTTACGCGCGTGCGAACGCCGTTGAGGACGCGGAGTCGAGCTCCCGTACGCTTTCCGCCGCGCTCGGGCTCTCCTACGAAGAACTGCTCGGAAAACTTACGGATAAGAGTAAGTCGGAGATCGTGTTACTCAGAAAGACGGGAAAGGAGACGGTGGAAGCGCTCGCGGAGCAAAACGTCAAAGGCGTCTATTATTCCCGTGACGATATCCGCGTGTATCCTTACGGTTCGCTCGCTTGCCAACTGCTCGGATTTACTTCTTTCGACGGGTCGGGGACGACGGGCGTGGAAGGATATTATAACAGCTTTTTGGCGGGGAAAGACGGGGAGATCCTCTACGAGACCGATCTTGTCGGCGTAGATCTCGAAGGCGCGTCCGCGGCATATCTTGCCGCCGAGGATGGGATGAGCCTCCGGCTCACCGTGGATTACCGTATCCAGTCGCTCGCCGAGGAAGTTATGGGGAAAGTCCTTTTGTCGTCGCAGGCGAAGGCGGCGCGGGCGATCGTGCTGGATCCCACCGATTTTTCCGTGCTTGCCATGGTGAATCTTCCTTCTTACGACCTCAACGATATTCCGAGAAAGGATATTTCCGCGCTCAATGCGCTCTCCCGCAACAGTTTGGTATCGGATATCTATGAGCCCGGTTCCACCTTCAAGATCGTAACTGCCGCCTCGAACATCGAGGAGGGGCTCAGGGGGAATCCCACCGCGCTTCCCTTGAACCACGTGTATTCCTCTTCCCGCACCCGCTCGGTGGACGGCACGACGATCCGCTGTTGGAGCGATCATAAAAACGGCAAACACTCCAATCAAACGCTTGCGGAGGCGCTCAACAACAGCTGCAACCCCTGTTTTGTGGATATCGCGCTCGCGCTGGGAAAGGAGACGTTTTATGAATATCTCGAAGCGTTCGGCTTCGGCAGGGCGACGGGGATCGACTTTTCGGGGGAATCCATCGGAATGCTCTTGCCGGAAAGCGTCGTGCGGGACTGCGACCTCGCGCGCATCGGGTTCGGGCAGACGATCGCGGTAACGCCCCTGCAACTCGCCTGCGCCGCCGCCGCGGCGGTCAACGGAGGGTATTGTTACGCGCCGCGTCTCGTTGCGGAGATCTTTTCGGAGGACGGGAGCGTCAGCCAAAAGACGGAGAAAAAACTTCTCCGCCGCACGGTGAGCGAGGAGGCGTCGCGCATTCTTTCAAGCATGCTCGAGGGGGTCGTCCGCGACGGAAGCGGCAAAAAGGCATACATCGAGGGATACCGCGTCGCGGGCAAGACGGGCACCGCGCAAAAATACGAAAACGGACGGATCGCGCAGGGGAAGTACGTCTCTTCCTTTGTCGGATATTTTCCCGCGGATGCGCCAAAATATTTAACACTGGTCATCGTGGATGAACCGCAGGGTTCCTATTACGGCAGTACGGTCGCCGCGCCCTGTGCGGGGGAGATCTTTCGGGGGATCATTGATATCATGGGTCTGCAACCATCGGAGGAAGTGACATGAAACTATCCTATCTTGCCGCGGAAGCAAAGGGCACACTCATCGGAAGGGACGCGGAGATCTCATCGCTCTGTACGGACAGCCGCGTTGCGGGAAAGGGAGACCTCTTTTTTTGCATGCGCGGGACGCAGGAGGACTCTCACATTTACGCGAAGGAAGCGGAGCGCAGAGGGGCGTGCGCGCTTGTAGCGGAGCACGAACTCGAAACAAGGCTGCCTTGTATCCTCGTCCGCGAGGGAAGAGAGGCTCTCTCGCAGATCTCGGCTGCATTTTACGGCCACCCCGAACGCGGCATGAAGCTCGTCGGCGTGACGGGAACGAACGGAAAGACGACGATCACCCACATGCTCCATTCGATCCTGAAAGCCGCGGGAAAAAAATCGGGGCTCATCGGAACGCTCGGCGCGTCATATTGCGGCGTCAATATCGCGCCCGCGCTCACGACGCCCGATCCCGTCACGCTCTTTTCTCTGCTCGCCGATATGAAAAAAGCGGGCGTGGAGACAGTCGCGATGGAGGTCTCCGCCCATGCCCTTGCCTTGAAAAAGGAACTTCCCATCCTGTACGACATTGCGGTCTTTACCAATCTCACGCAGGATCATCTCGATTTTTTTGCGGACATGCATGCTTACGGAGAGGCGAAAAAATCGCTGTTTTCGCGCTGCCGTCTGGCACTCCTCAACAGCGACGACCCGTTTTCCGCCGAGATCGCAAAAACGTGCAAGCGGTTTAAGACGTACGGCATCGAAGAGCCGTCCGACTGTTTTGCCCTGATCGAAGGGGAGACGCTCTTGGGGAGCCAATCGCTCTTCAATCTCGAGGACGATCTCTGCGAGGCGGAGCTCTTCATGCCGGGCAGATACAACGTCTCCAACGCGCTCGCCGCCGCCGCTTGCGCGAAGTTCCTCGGCGTCGGTATGGAAAAGATCGCAGAGGGGCTTGCGGGGGTGCATGTGGAAGGAAGGCTCGAGCGGGTGGGCGCATATCGGGGTGCGGAGATCTTTGTGGACTTTGCGCACACGCCCGACGGGCTGGAAAAATCGCTTGTGACGCTCAGGGAGCACACCGAAGGGAAACTGATCGTCGTGTTCGGCTGCGGCGGAAACCGCGACAGGGCAAAGCGTCCCTTGATGGGGGAAACGGTCGCAAAATTATGCGATTTTGCCGTCATTACTTCCGATAATCCGCGCTACGAAGATCCGTGCGCGATCATCGCCGAGATCGAGGAGGGATACAGGAAGGTGAGCCGCGAATATGTCGCCGTCGAAGAGCGGGAAAAAGCCATCGCCTACGCCGTCGGGAAACTGAAAAAGGGGGACGTCCTGCTCGTTGCGGGAAAGGGCGGCGAGACGGAACAGGAGATCATGGGGATCAGGTACGCCTATACGGATAAAGCCGCGATCAAGGCGCTGACGGGAGATAAAAATGCGTGATATCCCCATTCTTCTCCTATGTTCTTTTGCGCTCTCTCTTTTGCTCTGCGCCGCCGAGATCCCTCTTCTCAAAAAGCTGAAAGCCGGGCAGAATATTTTACAGTACGTCAAAGAGCACAAGGATAAGAGCGGGACGCCTACGATGGGGGGTCTCGGCTTTATTCTTGCCGCCGCCGTGGTCGCGCTCGCGTTCTGCGGCGTTTCGGACAGGCCCTTTGCCGTCTGCATTGCCGTGGGCGTCGGGTATCTTTTGGTCGGATTTCTCGACGACCTTCTCAAAAAGAAGCGCGGAAAAAATTTGGGATTGAGACCTTACCAAAAGCTCTTTTTCCAGTTTGCCGTCGCGGTGATCGCAGGCGTCTACGCAGTCTTAGGCGGCATGACGCTCCTATACATTCCCTATACGAAGATCGTCGTCGATATCGGCTGGTGGATGCTGCCGCTCGGCGTGTTTGTGTTTCTCGCAACGGTCAACAGCGTGAATCTCGCGGACGGGCTGGACGGGCTTGCGGGGTCGTCCTGCGCCTTTTTCTTTTTGATCTTGGGGATCCTTCTGCGCCTCGAAGGGACGGGGGATATGTCCTCGCTGTGTTTCTGCCTTACGGGCGCGCTTGCGGCGTATCTCGTATTCAATACCTCCCGCGCAAGCGTGTTTATGGGGGACACGGGCTCCCTTTCGCTCGGCGGGTTTGCGGCAAGCGTTGCGCTTTTTTCGGGGAACGCGCTTGCGATCCCCATTCTCGGCGCCGTATTCGTCTTGTCTAGCATATCCGTCATCATTCAGGTCATACACTATAAGCGGACAGGCAGAAGGGTCTTTCTGATGGCGCCCATTCACCACCATTTTCAGGAAAAGGGCTTTTCCGAGGCGAAAATTTCGTACGGATATGCAATTTCCACGGCGGCGCTGGGACTTACGCTTCTTCTTCCCTTCGCCTGACTCCTGCGCGGGAGAAGCCGCGGGGAGATAAGGAGAATTCCGGATGCTTTATACCCAGCAATCCTTTCTTGTCGCGGGACTGTCCCGTTCCGGAGTCGCGGCGGGCGAATATCTCGTCTCGCGCGGCGCAAAAGTCAGCGTATACGACGACGTCGAGGACGAGAACGTCCGCGCGGCGGCCGACCGCCTTTCCAAGATCGGCTGTACGCCCGTAAAAAAAGAGGGGCTCGAAGAAGCGATCGCAAGGTGCGATATCCTCGTGCTCTCGCCGGGGATCCCCGTCGACCATCCTCTCCCCGTAGCCTTCAAGCGGGCGGGGAAGCGCATCATCGGGGAAGCGGAACTCGGCGCGATGAATCTGCGCTGCCCGAGCGTCGCCGTGACGGGTACGAACGGAAAAACGACGACGGTCGCCATGCTCGAAGGGATCTTCCGCACGGCGGGGAAAAAGGCGCTCGCCTGTGGCAATGTGGGCCGTCCGCTCACTTCCTGCCTGCATGAACTCGGCGAGGACGGGCTCGCCGTGCTCGAAATTTCCTCTTTCCAGCTTGAGACGCTCTATTCGCTGCGCCCGCACGTTGCGGTCGTGCTCAATGTGACGGAAGATCATCTCAACCGCCACTATAACATGGAGAATTACATCTATCTGAAATCCCGTCTCCTCAAAAATTCCGCGGAGAGCGAATATGCGGTCCTGAATTACGACGATCCGATCGTGCGCGGATTTGCGGAAAAGACGAAGGCGAAGATCGTTTGGTTCTCCCTCCGCGAGCGCGTGGAAGGGGCGTATTTGCAGGATGATTGCTTCTGTTGGTACGGAGAAAGGCTTTTCCCCGCGGGCGATCTTCCTCTCGAAGGGGAACATAACCGTGCGAACGCGCTCGCCGCGATCGCGGCAGCCAAGCTCATGGGGACGGACAATGCCTCCATCAGAACGGCGCTCAAAAATTTCCGCGGCGTCAAACACCGCCTTGAAAAGGTCGGCGAGCTCAACGGGATCACCTTTATCGACGATTCCAAGGCGACAAACGTGGATTCGGCGATCAAGGCGGTCGGGAGCGTGAAGGGGGAGAGCGTGCTTCTCCTCGGCGGAAAAGATAAGGGCTATTCTTACGAACCGCTCTTCGACGCGATCAAGGATTCGGGCGTCGTGCATGCCGTGATCTACGGAGAAAACGCCTTCCGCATTCTCAATGCGGCGCTCAAAAAGGGCTTTTCCGCCGTCACGCTCTGCCGTCCCTTCGACCTTGCGGTCCGCGTCGCCTATCTGACGGCGGTAAAGGGGCAAAACGTTCTGCTTTCGCCCGCTTCCGCAAGTTTCGACGCCTTTACAAGTTATGAGGAGCGCGGAAAGCGGTTTTGCGAAATGCTCGAACTCTTAAAGAGCGAAGCGGGAAACGCGCTCTCCGTTCCGAAGGAGGCGACGGTTGAAGAGGACGAATGACGGAGCGGGGAAGGGGGATCTTCTCTTCCTCGGCGCGGTGATCCTGCTCGCCGCGCTCGGGCTCGTGTTCGTCTATTCCGCAAGCTGTTATAATGCGGAGGTCATGTACGGAGACCGCTTTTTCTTCTTCAAGAAACAGCTTGTCGGTTTTCTCTTCGGGCTTGCGGCGCTCGTCGGGATCTCCTTTGTTCCCTACGAAAAATTCAGAAGGGCGGGGCTTCCCGCCCTCATCCTTTCCCTGATCCTCCTCGCCCTCGTCTTTGTGCCGGGACTCGGGAAGAGCAACTACGGCGCGACACGCTGGATCGGCTTCGGATCCTTCACCATCCAGCCGTCCGAGATCGCAAAATACGGCTTTATCCTCTTTACGGCGGGTTATTTTGCGAAAGATCCGGCGCGCATGCGTTCCTTCAAGGGCATTTTGCCCGTGCTTGCGGCGGGGATCGCGATCTGTATCCTCATCATGCTCGAGCCGAACATGTCGGTCACGATGTGCGTGGGGGCGATCATGATCGGCATGATCTTTTTGAGCGGAGCCTCGTGGAAGAGCCTCATGTGTATCTGTATTCCCGTGCTTTTGGCGGTGCCCGCGCTCATCATTGCCGAGCCGTACAGGCTCAAACGGCTTTCCGCCTATCTCGACCCGTGGGCGTCGCCGCGGGGGGAGGGGTACCAGCTCATCCAATCCCTCTATGCGCTCGGCAACGGGGAATTTTTCGGCGTGGGGCTGTTCAAATCACGGCAGAAATTCCGCTTTCTTCCCTTTGCGGAGAGCGATTTCATTCTCGCCGTCATCGCGGAAGAGGTGGGTTTTGTGGGCGTTCTCGCGCTCTTTGTTCTCATCGGGTTTGTCGTCTGGCGGGGATTCAGGATCGCAAGGAATTGCGACAGCTTCTACGGTTACATGCTCGTCTCTGGGATCACGCTCGCCTTTGCCGTACAGTCTGCGCTCAACGCGCTCGTGGTCAGCGGTACGATCCCTCCCACGGGGCTTCCGCTCCCGCTCATCTCGGCGGGGAATACTTCGCTCATCGTCACAATGGCGGGGATGGGGATCGTCTACGGCGTGTCAAGGCACAACGAGGGGCGAAAAATTCATAAGATGTACAAGTAAATGCGGCGCCCGCAAGACGGGTTTTTCCGCATTTTTCAGAAAAACATGAGGAGATAACCATGGATAAATTTATCATAGACGGGGGTAGGCGGCTCTTCGGCAGCGTCAAGACGCAATCGGCGAAGAACTCCGTCCTTCCGCTCTTTGCGGCGTCCGTTCTGACGGATAAACAAGTCACGATCTGTGAAACGCCTGCGATCGCCGACGCCTTCTGCATGGCGCAGATTTTGAGAGAACTCGGCGCGGAGGTGCGCTTTGAGGACGGAAACGTCGTCATCGACAGCTCCAACGCCCACAGCCACATCATATCCTCGGCTCTCACACGGGAATTACGCTCTTCCGTCTTTATGCTCGGATCCCTTCTTACAAGGTTCCGCCGCGCCGTCATCGCCTATCCGGGCGGGTGCGACATCGGGCTCCGTCCCATCGACCTGCATCTGAACGCGCTCAAACGGCTCGGCGTGGATATCGTCGAGCGGGACGGCTACATATATTGCGAATGCGAAAAACTGAAAGGCGCGGAGATCGCCATAGATTTCCCCAGCGTGGGGGCGACGGAAAACATCATGCTCGCGGGGGTGAAAGCGGAAGGAAGAACGGTGCTCCAAGGGGCGGCGAAGGAACCCGAGATCGTCGATCTTCAAAATTTTCTCAACGGAATGGGGGCGAAGATCAAGGGCGCGGGAACGGACGTCATCGAGATCGAGGGGGTCGGATCCCTCGGCGGCGTCACATATACTCCCATCAAAGACCGTATCGAAGCGGGGAGCTTTCTCATCGCCTGCGCCATTTGCGGCGGCGAAGTGGAAGTGGAGGGGGTGAGCGGAGAGAATCTCGGCATGCTTTTACATAAATTACGCGAAAACGGTTGCAAGATCCATACAAAAAATGATAAAATAAGACTGTCGAGCTACGGCAGGCTCAAATGCAACCGCCGCATCGAGACGATGCCCTTCCCCGGATTCCCGACCGATCTGCAAGCGCAGATCACGGCGCTCAACACCGTATGCGAGGGCGGGGCGCTCATCGTCGAAAATCTCTTTGAGACACGCTTCAAGTATGTCCCCGAACTCCAAAAGATGGGGGCAGACATCGAAGTGCGCGGACGGACGGCATTTGTGAGGGGCGTCAAGGGATTGCACGGGGCGAGCGTGACGGCGGGAGATCTCCGCGGCGGTGCCGCGCTTGTGATCGCCGCACTTGCGGCGGAAGGCGTCTCGGAAGTGTTCGACCTTACGCATATCGACAGAGGATATTCCGATCTCGAGGGCAAACTTCGCTCCCTCGGGGCGCAGATCGAAAGAGTGCACATGTAAGCGCACGGGAGGTACGGATGAAAAAGAGGGCGCTCATTACGACCGTCGTTTCCTTTTTGCTCCTTGCCGCAGTCATTGCGGCAGGGCTCAATGCCGTTTTTACGGTCACATTGGTACAGACGGACTTTCTCGTCTTCTCTGAGGACGGCGAGCGCGAAGCGGCGTCGCTCAAAGCGGAGCTCAACAAATATGTCGGTTCGAGTACGACCTTCCTCGACCTTGACGAAGTGCGCGATATGGTGGAAGCGTACCCCTGCATGAAAGTGGAAAAACTCGAAAAGAAGTTCCCCTCTACGGTGGAGATCTCCGTCAGCGAGCGGCGGGAGACGTTTGCGGTCGCTAGCGGGGAGGGATACGCCGTTCTCGCCGAGGACGGCACCTATCTTTACGACAGGGATACCCTCGAAAACCGTTCGGAGGGGGAGAATATTCTCCTTCAAGGATTCCCGCTCTCCCTCTCGCGCGGACAGGTCGCGGAGGGGATCGGAGAGCTCCTGTCCGTCTATGCCGTCTTTGCGGAACATCTCGGCGAGCCCCGCGCGAATATCCGTTCCGTTTCTTACCGCACGGAGGGTTCGTCGGGGCACTCCCTCGTGATCGGGATGAGAGAGGGGATCATGATCGAACTCTTTCTCCCGCAGGGGAATGCCGACGCGATGGCAAAGGCGGCGCTTCTCGACAGCCGATTTGGATATCTCGTGCGCAGCGACGGAGAGCGGCTTACGGGAACGATCACGGCGGTCTGTTCGGGAGAAAACGTGTTTGTAAACTATGACTTTTCGCGCGTTTGAAAACGCAGCGGCAAAAGCGTCCTCCGCGGACGCTTTTTTCTATGGCAATTTTCGAAAATTTCACGCAATTTCTTGACACCATGCCCGCGATGTGATATAATAAAACCGTAAATTCAACTGCGGAAAAAGGAACATGATATGGGTCGCAAAAGCGTAGCGATACTCGATGTGCGCTCCTCGCAATTGAACGTCGTCGTCGGCGAGAGAGGGGTCAACAATACATTTGTCTTTAAGACGATCAAGACAGAGGATCACAGCGGTTACAACGGGGGCGCTTTCTTCGACGAGAAGGAGCTCGCCGACGTTTGCGTGCGTGCGATCTCCGCGGCGGAAAAGGTCTGCGGCGAGAGGATCCGCAATCTTTATGTCGGCGTTCCGGGGGAATTTACGGACGTCGATCTCAAAGAAAAGGAGATCAGTTTTCCCAAAAAACGCAGGATCTCCGACCGTGACATCGCTTCCCTTTTCGACAGCGGCAGGGAGGACAGAAAGGGCTATCGCTTCATGCGCGCGAGCTGTGCGATCTATATCACGGCGGACAACCGCAGGGTCGTCGATCCCGTCGGTCTTGCGTCCACTTCCCTTTCGGGGATCCTGTCTTATTTCTATTGCACGGAGTACTTTGCGCAGGTCATGGAAAAGATCTTCGGCGGAATGAAGATCTCCCTGCGCTTTCTTCCGACCCAGCTTGCGATGGCGCGCTATCTCATTCCCTCCGAGACGCGGGACGAGTATGCGCTTCTCCTCGACGTAGGGGATCTTTCCTCCACGATCATGATCCTGCAAGGCAGCGGCGTGCTGGCGCAGAGCACTTATCCCGTCGGAAGAGCGCAGATCACCGCAAATCTGCTGGACAAATTCGACCTTCCCTACGATGCGGCGCTTTCTCTCCTTTCGAGGACGAACCTTTACGCCCGCTCGAGCGGGGAAAAGACGGAGTTCTATTTCCGCAACGCCGGCTACGAGATCGACTCCGATCTCCTCGTCGAAACCGTCAAGGAAGGGCTCGACGCCATTTGCGAAGTCGCAAGCGGTTTCTTGGAGGAACTTGCGGCAAAGGAGCTCGATTATAAGCCGCTCTACATTACGGGGGAGGGGATCTGCGACATCCGCGGGGCGCTTGAACACGTCAGCAAGCGTGTGAACCGCGTCTGCGAATACCTTGCGCCCGATCTTCCATATTACGACGATCCGTCCATGAGTTCTTACATTGCGCTCACCGACATGGCTTGCGCAGACAGAGACGGCCGCGGATTTTTCAATCATTTATTCGGAGGTTAAATTATGTTTGATTTCAATATGAACGCTTCAAACGGCGGAGAAGATAACGCGCCGAGAGTCAACGGCCGTGCAAAGATCAAGGTCATCGGCGTCGGCGGCGCGGGAAACAATGCCGTCAACCGCATGATCGAGGCGGAGATCATGAGTGCGGAATATATCGCCGTCAATACGGACGCGCAGATCCTCGCGTGCAGCAAGGCGCCTACGCGCATCCAGATCGGGGCGAAGCAAACGAAGGGGCTCGGCGCAGGCGCGGAGCCCGAGATCGGCCGTGTCGCCGCGGAGAGCGACAAAGACGCGCTCCTTGCCGCGATCGACGATACCGATCTTCTCTTTATCACCGCCGGGATGGGGGGCGGCACGGGCACGGGCGCGGCGCCCGTCATTGCCAAGCTCGCGCGGGACAAGCGGATCCTTACGGTTGCCGTCGTCACCGAGCCGTTTTCCTTCGAGGGAAAACATCGGATGGATAACGCGAAAAAGGGCATCGAAGAGCTCAAAAAGCACGTCGATACCATCATCATCATTCCCAACGATAAAATTTTGGAGATCGTTCCCAAGAACGCCTCTTTCCCCGATGCGCTCCGCGTCGCGGACGACGTCCTCAAACAGGGCATCCGCGGCATTGCGGACGTCATTGTGACGCCCTCGCTCATCAATCTCGACTTTGCGGACGTCAGGACGATCCTCAAAGATAAGGGGCTCGCCCATATGGGCGTCGGCGTTGCGAAAGGGGAGAACCGTATTGTGACCGCCGTCCGTCTCGCCGTCAATTCGCCCCTTCTCAATACGACGATCGAGGGCGCTACGGGCGTGCTCATCAACATCACGGGCGGGAACGACCTTACGATCGACGAAACGCAGACGGCTGCGACGCTTGTGCAGAGCGTCGTGGATTACTCCGCAAACATTATTTTCGGTACCTGTATTGACGAAAATATGCAGGACGAGGTGGAAGTTACCGTCATCGCGACGGGCTTCCAATCCAAAGAGGATGTGCAGGGGGCGTTCGCCGACGCAGCGCTTCGGAAGGAGGAACCGATCGCAAGTCCCTCTTATTCCGCATACAGAGAGGCGGAACCCGCCAAACCGCCCGTCCGCGAAGCCGCGCCCGCGCCCGTTTATTCCGCGCCTGCCCCCATGGCGGAAGAACCGCCCATGATGCCCGAGCCCGTCCGCGAGAGCGCACAGCCCGTTTTCCCGGAGGAACCCGACGACGACCGCAGCGGCAGAAAGATCCCGCCTCTCGTCAGAATGCTTATGGGCAAAAAAAATAAATCGTAAAATAAAAACGCTTCGTGAAAAACGAAGCGCTTTTTGTCTGAAAAGAAGGGCGGGAATTTTTCCCGCCCTTCTTTTCAGACATTCGATCTGTATTTTCCTTAATACATTCCGTCCATTCCGCCTGCCGGTGCGGGAGGTGCGGGAGGGGTGGGGATGTCCGTGACGACGGATTCCGTGGTCAGGAGCGTCGAAGCGACGGACGCCGCATTCTGCAAGACGGAACGCGTGACCTTGGTCGGGTCGATGATCCCGGCTTCCACCATATCGGTATAGACGTTTTTGAGCGCGTCGAAACCGTAGTTTGCCGACTTCTTTGTCAGGATCTTATCGACGACGACCGAACCGTCCACGCCGGCATTCTTTGCGATCTGGCGGACGGGCTCCTCGCACGCCTTCAAAATAATGCTTGCGCCCGTCTTTTCATCGCCTTCCAGCTTGGAGACAAGGCTCTTGATCGCGGGGATGCAGCCGAGAAGCGCGGAACCGCCGCCGGGGACATAACCCTCTTCGACCGCCGCACGGGTCGCCGCGAGCGCGTCGTCGATGCGGAGCTTCTTCTCCTTCATCTCGACTTCCGTCGCCGCGCCGACGTTGATGACCGCGACGCCGCCCGCGAGTTTCGCAAGGCGTTCCTGCAATTTTTCCTTGTCATAATCGGACGTTGTGACCTCGATCTGCGCTTTGATGGATGCGACGCGGTCTTTGATGGCGTCCTTATTGCCCGAACCGTCGATGATCGTCGTATTGTCCTTATCGACCTTGACCTGCGCCGCTCTGCCGAGCATATCGAGGGTGACGTCGTGGAGTTCATACCCGAGATCGGAGGTGACGACGGTACCGCCCGTAAGAACAGCGATATCTTCGAGCATTGCCTTTCTCCTGTCGCCGAAGCCGGGAGCCTTCACCGCGACGCAGTTGAACACGCCTTTGAGCTTGTTGACGATGAGTGCGGCGAGCGCGTCTCCTTCGACGTCCTCCGCGATGATGAGAAGGCGTGCGCCCTGCTGTGCGAGAGGTTCGACGATGGGGAGGATCTCCTGCAAATTGGAGATCTTTTTATCCGTAATGAGGATGTAGGGGTTGTCGAGAACGGCTTCCATTTTTTCGGTATTCGTGACCATATAGGCCGAAGCGTAGCCGCGGTCGAACTGCATGCCTTCCACGGTCGTAAGTTCCGTCGTCATGGATTTGCCTTCTTCGACGGTGATCACGCCGTCCGTCCCGACGATCTCCATCGCCTTAGCGATGAGTTCGCCGACCGTTTCATCTCCCGCGGAAATGGATGCGACCTGCGAGATCGCCTTCTTCCCTTCGACCTGCTTGGAGATCTCTTTGAGATGCGCGACCGCAACATCCACCGCCTTATCGATCCCTTTCTTCAAGATGATGGGATTTGCGCCCGCGGCAAGGTTTTTCAGCCCTTCGCGGATGATCGCCTGCGCCAGAAGAACTGCCGTCGTCGTGCCGTCGCCCGCGACGTCGTTCGTTTTAGTGGAAACTTCTTTCACGAGCTGTGCGCCCATGTTTTCGAAGGGATCGGGCAGTTCGATCTCCTTTGCGATCGTCACGCCGTCGTTTGTGATGAGCGGCGCGCCGAACTTTTTGTCGAGCACGACATTGCGCCCCTTGGGACCGAGCGTGATTTTAACGGTGTCGGCGAGGACGTTGACGCCCGTTTCTAAAGCCTTTCTTGCGTCTTCCCCGTATTTGATTTGCTTTGCCATGATATTACTCCTTATAGATGATTTTTTGAGATTTCGGCGGCGTTTTGCCGCATAAACCGAACGATCATTCAACGATCGCCAGGATATCGCTCTGCTTGATGATGGTAAATTCTTTCCCGTCTACTTTGAAGTCCGAACCTGCATACTTGGAGCAAAGGACCTTGTCGCCGACTTTGACCTGCATGACGGTCTCTTTCCCGTCGACGACTCCGCCGGGACCGACCGCGACGACGACGCACGTCTGCGGCTTCTCCTGTGCGGAAGAGGGAAGGATAAATCCGCTCTTTGTTTTTTCTTCGACAGAGACCGCTTCCACGACCACTTTGTCGAACAAGGGTTTGATGTTCATAAAAACCTCCTATTGATCCGCCTCTCGGGGCGTCTTATTTTCCCTTCTATTATAAACACATCATTGCCGTTGTCAAACAGGCGCGGCAAAAAAATCCAATCTTTTTTTCCGTTGACAGCATACAAAAAAGGTGATATAATACCGCTATGGATAAATGGGACAAACGGTTCATGGAGCTCACCGAACAGGTGGGGACTTGGGCGAGCTGTTTCCGGCGCAAAGTCGGCGCCGTCATCGTGCGGGATAAATGCGTTATGACGACGGGATACAACGGCGCGCCTGCGGGGATCCGCTCCTGCGTCGAAAAGGGCGAATGCCTGCGCGAAAAGATGAATATTGAGAGCGGAACGCACCAAGAGCTGTGTTTCGCGGCTCATGCAGAGCAAAACGCCATCATTCAGGCGGCAAAATACGGCATCAACATCCAGGGGGCGACGCTTTATTGCACCCACCAGCCCTGCGTCATCTGCGCGAAGATGATCATCAACGCGGGGATCAAGCGCGTTGTGTATAAAGAGGGCTATCCGGACGAATTTTCCATGCAACTCTTCGAAGAAGCGGGCACGCGGATCGAAAAATATTCGGACGAACCGACTTCATAAGAATCTCTTCTCTTGGCTCCCCCTTGAGGGGGAGCTGTCACGCGCCCTTGCGCCACCCCTTGGCTCCCCCTTGAGGGGGAGCTGTCACCGCAGGTGACTGAGGGGGTGTCGTTCCCTCCTCGTCACCCTGAGCCGCCGCTGCCTTTGCGGCGTGTAGAAGGGTCACCGCAGTATAATAAGGTGATGCTTCGACTTCGCTCAGCATGACGTAATCAGAATCATGCCCCCTTAGCAGAACAGGGGCGGCCGAATTGTATTACAAGGCAGAAATCTTAACCCCTCGCTCGTATTTATTTGCGTAGCAAAGAAATCGAGCGAAATAAAAAAAGTGTGCCTTAGGCGGAATTCACTTCCGCCGCCCCGCCCGCACTCATATTACCAAGGGCGGCACGAGCCGAAGGCGAAGTAGGGCGACTCAATTAGCCGAACCCCTTCGGCGTAATGTCGTGTGAAACAGAACAGGGGCGGCCGAATTGTATTACAAGGCAGAAATCTTAATCCCTCGCAAATTTCTTTGACATTGATATGCCGCCCGCAGGGCAGTCCAATCATAAAGAAATTTGCGAAACAAAAAGGAGTAATTATGTCCAAACATCCGATCGTTACATTTGAAATGGAGAACGGGAAATCGTTCAAAGCGGAACTTTTCCCCGAATACGCGCCCAATACCGTCAATAATTTTCTTTCTCTTGTCGGTAAGGGCTTTTTTAACGGCGTAATTTTTCACCGCGTCATCGCGGGATTCATGATACAGGGCGGTGATCCCTTGGGACTCGGCACGGGAGGTCCCGGCTACCATATCAAAGGGGAATTCCGCGCTAACGGATTTGATAATCCTCTACGGCATGAGCGCGGCGTGCTCTCTATGGCGCGCGCACAGGATCCCGACTCCGCAGGGTCGCAGTTTTTTGTCATGCACGCGGACGCCTTCTATCTCGACGGGCAGTACGCCGCGTTCGGTAAAGTTACCGAAGGGATGGAAACGGTGGACGCCATCGCGACCGTTCGTACGGATTACCGCGACAGGCCGATCCAAGAGCAAAAGATCAAAAAAGTGACGGCGGAGACCTTCTCTGTCGCCTATCCCGACCCAATAAAAGCATAAAAATGCACGGGAGCAGAGTACTATGTCAGACAGAATACTATACGAAAACCCGTTAAACACGCGATATGCAAGCAGGGAGATGCTCGAAAACTTCGGCGATCAAAAGCGGTTCCGTCTTTGGAGAAAGCTTTGGATCGCGCTTGCCGAAGGAGAGAGGGAGCTCGGGCTTCCCATTTCCCAGTCGCAGATCGACGCGCTCAAAGAGCACGCCGACGATATTGATTACGCCAAGGCGGACGAATACGAGCGGGAGATCCGTCATGATGTTATGGCGCATGTGAAGGCGTACGGCGACGCCGTCCCTTCCGCCGCCGGGATCATCCATCTCGGAGCCACGAGTTGCTTCGTCGACTGTAACGCCGAACTCATGATCATGCGTGACGGGCTGGATATTCTTTTAAGAAAACTTGTCAACGTCATGGACATGCTCAAAAACTTTGCGCTCCGCTATAAAGACCTTCCCACGCTCGGCTTTACGCATTTTCAGCCCGCGCAGCTTACGACGGTCGGGAAGCGTGCAACGCTGTGGCTGCAAGATCTGATGCTCGATTACGAAAATCTCATTTCTCTCTATTCCCGTTTCCGTCTCCGCGGCGTAAAGGGGACGACGGGCACGCAGGCAAGTTTTTTGGAGCTCTTCGACGGGGATGATTGGAAAGTCAAGGAACTTGAAAAGCGCGTCTGCGCGAAACTCGGGTTTGAGCGGGTCTACGGCGTCACGGGGCAGACTTATCCGAGAAAATTCGACTATAACGTTCTCTGCGTGCTCTCGCAGATCGCCCAAAGCGCCTATAAATTCAGCAACGATATCCGCCTGTTGCAGGGGATGAAGGAGATCGAGGAGCCCTTCGAGGACGCGCAGGTCGGTTCCTCCGCGATGGCGTATAAGCGCAATCCCATGCGCTGCGAGCGGATGGGGGCGCTTTGCCGATATATGATCAGCCTTCCCGCCAACGCCGCAGTCACCGCCTCGACGCAGTGGTTCGAACGCACCCTCGACGATTCCGCAAACCGCCGCATTGTCATCGCGCAGGCATTTTTGACGGTGGATTCCGTGTTGAATCTCTATCTGAATGTTGCGGAAAACCTCGTCGTTTACGAAAAAACGATCGAAAAACATGTCGCCGCGGAGCTTCCGTTTATGGCGACGGAGAACATCATGATGGAGTGCGTGAAGGCGGGCGGGAACAGGCAGGAACTTCACGAGAGGCTCCGCGTGCTTTCTGCGGAAGCGGGGCAGCGCGTCAAGACGGAGGGCGCGGAAAACGACTTGCTCGACCGCATCAAAGAGGACGAAATGTTCGATGCCGTGAAGGACAGGCTCGATGCGATCGTCGACGCAAAGAAATTTGTCGGCAGGGCGCCTCGCCAGACGGAAGAATTTATCATCAGGGAAATCCAGCCCATTCTCGACAGGCATAAAAACCTGCTCGGCGTAAAGGGAAATATCGAAATTTGAGGAAAAAAATGGTTTTGGTAACGGGCGGCGCAGGATTTATCGGTTCCCATACGGTCGTGGAACTCCTGAATGCCGGGTATGATGTTGCAGTAGTGGACAATTTGAGCAATTCGAGCGAAGAGGCGATCCGCCGCGTCGAACAAATCACCGGGAAAAGGGTGTATTTTTATGAAAACGACGTTCGCGATCGCGCCGCGCTCGAGCTCATTTTTACGGCGCATGAGATCGAATGGGGCATTCATTTTGCGGGGCTCAAAGCCGTCGGCGAGAGCGTGCAAAAACCCGTCGAATACTACGATAATAACCTTGTTTCGACGCTTGTGCTCGTGGAGACGATGCAAAAGTTCGGCGTGAAGAAGATCGTCTTTTCCTCTTCTGCGACCGTGTACGGCGATCCCGCGGAGCTTCCTCTTCTCGAAACGAGCAAAATGAATCCCACGACCAACCCTTACGGGGCGACGAAGGTCATGCAGGAGAACATTTTGAAGGATCTTTACGCTTCCGACAACGGTTGGACGGTGGCGCTTCTCCGTTATTTTAATCCCGTGGGCGCGCATGAGAGCGGACTCATCGGGGAAGATCCGAAGGGGATCCCGAATAATCTGATGCCTTACGTCGCACAGGTCGCGAGCGGGAAACTGAAAGAGATCGGCGTATTCGGCAACGACTATCCGACGCCGGACGGCACAGGCGTCCGCGATTACATCCACGTCGTCGACCTCGCAAGAGGACATGTCGCCGCGATCGAAAAGCTGACGAAGGAAGGGGTGTATGTCTATAATCTCGGCACGGGAAACGGTTACAGTGTGCTTGAAATGATCGAAGCATTTTCCAAAGCGTGCGGAAAACAGCTTCCCTACACGATCAAACCGAGGCGTGCGGGAGACATTGCGACGTGCTATGCTTCTGCGGAGAAGGCGGAACGCGAGCTCGGCTGGCGTGCGGAATACGATCTCGAAAAAATGTGCAAAGACCAGTGGAACTGGCAAAAAAAGAATCCAAACGGATATGAATCTTGATTTTTTTTGATGTTTTCATAGTACTATGTGTGACATAATATATGAAAAAGCGGCGAATCGCCGCTTTTTTGATTGCGCAAATTGGTTGTATGGAGTATCGGAGGGTATATGTGGAGGTCACGGCGCGCTTTTCTAAAAGCGGCGGCATGATCCCGCTTGAAATCGTCTGGTCGGACGGCAGAAAATATAAAATAGACCGCGTGACGCTCGTGTCGCATGCTTCCTCGCGGCTCGATCCTCTTCTTCCCGTGCGGTACAAATGTTTGATCGGGGAGCGGGAGAAACTTCTCTACTTTGAGCCGCAGAAAGAGATATGGTTCGTCGAACTTTCCGCATAGACGCATTTTCCGAAATTTTTGTTTTTTTGTCTCAAAATTTGTTGACGGTGCCGCGGGAATCGTGTATAATAAGAAATGCTTAGGGGAGTAGTTCAATGGTAGAGCAACGGTCTCCAAAACCGTCTGTTGCGTGTTCGAGTCGCGTCTCCCCTGCCAAAAAACCGCAGAAGAAATCTGCGGTTTTTTTGGTTGGGTCGGGCGCGAATTGAAAGGAATAGGGCTCCCGCAAAAGCGCGAAGCGGTTTTGTGGGACAAAGTAGCGTCTCCCCTGCCAAAAACCCGCCGTTTTTACGGCGGGTTTTTGGTTACAGCGGATATTTTAATTGATTCCCGCCCATTTTTTTGCTTTACACTCAAAGAGCTGTGTGTGCTCGGCGTTCATGAATTGGATCGCCGAAAGAACTGCAAGCCGAAAATCAAGAGTTTCCGGGTCGCTGTTTGCAAGCAGATAGCGACCGTTTATTACTTTTATGATTTTTTCAACAAAGTACGGCAGATATCCAATGTCTTTGACATAGCGGTCAATGCAGGCTCCTTGCCGCAGTCCCCGCGTTATGATTGCAGTCAAAAGCTTTGCGATCTTTTCATAGCAACTCGTCTGTTCGGAGCGATTGGGAAAGGGAGAGACAAGCGAGAAAAAGTCATGCTCCGCTTTCGTTTTAAGAATGCTTTTGAACATCGGATATAAACGCATGATATAAGCGTTTAACCCTTCCTTGGCGAACGGACGCAGACCGTTTTCGTCATCGTCTTTTCGTTTGCTGTACGGCGCACTGTCGAAAAGATAATTCATGTGGAAGATAAAGCATTCATTGTAGAAGAAATTGATTTCTTTCTCTGCGACCGTCTCTTCTTTGGTAATTGCCACGCCTTCGATACAGTCCCTTACGGCATATGGCTGCATATTTTTCAGATCCAAGTCCTCGACGAACCGTTCAAACGGGATCTTATCATTCGGTTTCAGTTCGCCGAAAACTACGTTTTCAATCGCGTAGGCATTGAAGATGGAATTGACGTCAATGGCGCGGAATGTGAGCACTATGCGTCGGAGTTTTATCAATTCTTCTTCGGAAAGTTCTTCCCGCATTGTATTTCCTCCCAAATATAAAAAAACTGCGCCAACCGAAGTCAGCGCATGAAAAACGCAAACTCCGTTGTCGCCAAACAGTAATCATAAGCCGTGGAATCCACCCTCTATGATCGGATTTTGCATTTTTACCGATATTCAAAAGAGGATGAATTTAATTTCATGGCAAATGAAAGGTACCCGTACATCTGTGCAGGTGGCTTAGATTAACTGTTTGGCATATTCAGTATAACACTAAAGGAATTTTTTTGTCAAGTGAAATCGTGCGAAAACGTAACGCTTATGACGGGGGGCAGACTCCTGTCGCGTGGTTCAAAAGAGGCTTCGCCGATGAGCAAAAAAATATGAAAGACGTGTAGGACAATGAAAGGGAGGAAGGTTATTCCGCATAGCATTTTCTCCAAAATATAAAAAACTGCGCCAACCGAAGTCAGCGCATGAAAAACGCAAACTCCGTTGTCGCTCAACAAAAATCATAAGCTGTGTACTTTAATTCCACCCTCTATGATCGGAATTTGCATTTTTACCGATATTCAAACGAGGATGAATTTAATTTCATAGCAAATGAAAGATGCTCGTGCGCCTGTGCGGGTAGCTTAGATTAACCATTTGGCATATTCAGTATAACACAAACGAAATTTTTTTGTCAAGTGAAGTCGATAGGAATATAATTGCGTCCTAATTATTTCACGATCCACAAAGGGATAAGGTCAGAATTGCGCCGTAATGGAAAATATTGGCTTTGATAGAATAGTGTCGTAAAAATAACCCTATTTTTGGAGAAACCCATGAAACTGAGTACGGCAGTCGCATTGAGAAAAAGCAAGATTTTGCAGGAAAAGGGGATGTCTCAATATCGTCTCGAGCGTAAGATTGCTATGCCTCACAGCACATTGAAATCTTTGATGGTCGAAAGAAATAAGAGCGTCAATTTAACGACGCTCATGCTTATCATCAAAGGGCTTGAAATGACTCCCGCGGAGTTTTTCGACGATCCGCTTTTCACAGATCCCGAACTGATCATTGAATGAGCAACCCGAACCATAAGGGAAGAGAAAACTGTATCAAAATCAAGCAAACGGCGGGGAAATACCCCGCCGTTTGTATAAATTGTTCATCTCTTATTCTTCTTCCGAAAGCGTAGGGGAAGGGGAAGCGGATTCTTCCGCTTTTCCGAGCTTTTTCCAAATGCGGACCATAATGGGGAAAGTCACAAGAGCCGCAACTGCATCTGCAATGGGAGCCGCCCATGCAACACCCATGACTCCGAGTCCGAGGGGAACCGTAAAGACGCAGACGATCAACAGAATATCTCTCAAAAAGGAGAGCGGAACCGCAACCTTTGCAAGACCGATCGACTGCACAAAGATCGCGCATACCTTTTGGAGGCATGTGAAAACGATAAACATGAGATAGATCCTTAGGAACGGAACCGCAAATTTCGTATAGAGTTCCGCATTCAGCCCTTCGCTTCCTCCGCCTGCTCCGAACATGGCGATAAAAATGCCCGGGATCGCTTCAAAAAACACCGTAAAGAGCAGACAGATCCCCGCTGTCCAAAGCAGGATCAATTTCAGGAGTTTTTTTACTCTGCCGTATTGCTTTGCGCCGTAATTATATCCTACGATCGGCTGTGCGCCGGCGGAGATCCCGATTGCGATGTTGAGAACGATCTGGAACAGTTTCATGATGACGACGAATGCCGCAAGCGGGATATCCGCGCCGAACTCGCTTTGGGCGCCGTAGCGCACCAGCATAACGTTGTTGACGACCGTCGTCGCAACAATGCAGAGCTGCGTCATAAAGCTGGACATCCCCAACGCCATGATTTTGGGAAGGATCGAAAAATCGGGAACAAAACTTTTCAAACGGATCCTGAAAGTTTTGCTGCGGAACAGATAACAGGCACAGATGACAAAGCTCGCGAACTGCCCGATGATCGTAGCGTAAGCCGCTCCGCGGATCCCGAGGTCGAGCGCGTAGATGGCGATCGGGTCGCCGACGATGTTCAGAACGGCGCCGACGCTCATAGCGATCATCGCATATCCCGGGGCGCCGTCTGCGCGTATGATCGCAGCAAGGCAGTTTTGCGCGAGTGCGAGCGGCATCATGGCATAGATGATCACGCCGTAGTCATGCGCAAGCGAAATATTCGCTTCCGTTCCGCCCAAGAGCATCAACAGGTCGTTCCCCCAAAGGTAAGCGATCAGAATGACGATACATCCCGAAAGGAAGGAGGCGAGCACGGCGTTTCCGACCCCGCGGTGCAGTTTCTCGCTCTTTCCTTCTCCCAATGAAACGGACATCCAGGCCGCCGCGCCGTCGCCGAAGAACAGGGAAAGCCCCCAGCCGACGACGGTGATCGG
This sequence comes from uncultured Clostridia bacterium, assembly GCA_947626105.1. GTDB lineage: Bacteria > Bacillota > Clostridia > Christensenellales > Borkfalkiaceae > Gallimonas. The sequence continues at coordinate 85,722 of CANQQY010000005.1, forward strand.
AAAGATGACGCCCGTCGCCGCATTGCCAAGATACCCGACTTTGCTGTTTCCCACGAAGATCTGGTCTACGATGTTGTAAAGACACGAGATAATGAGGGAGAGGATGCATGGGACGGCAAACTTCACAAGGAGCTTGCCGACTTTTTCTTTGCCTAAATAGTCGTTGTTTTCCATAAATTCCTCCGAAAAGCAAAACGGCACATACAAAACGCAGTGCCGTTCTTAATAAAAAACGACGCCTGTGAACGCTTTGTACCGTAATCAGATTTACGCGCAAACGCGCCACATGTGTCGTTAAGCCTTATTCGATTGTTCTTTTATGATATCACTTTTTTCCGCAAAAGTCAAATACGCGAAAAAAATTCGGAGAAGAAATTTCTCCTTGACTTTCCGCCGAATATGGGTTACAATACTTTTATGAAAAAGGTGACGCTTTACACAGACGGCGCGTGTTCGGGGAATCCCGGCGCGGGCGGATGGGGCGCCGTTCTGCTCTATGGGGAGCACAGGGCGGAGCTCTCCGGCGGCGACGCGGAAACGACGAATAACCGTATGGAGCTGACAGCCGTGATTGAGGGGCTCAAAAAACTGAAATACCCCTGTGAGGTGGAGATCTATTCGGATTCCGCGTATATTGTGAATGCGTTTCTCCAAGGCTGGGTCGTCGCGTGGGAGAAGAGCGGTTGGAAAAAAGCGGACAAAAAACCCGTTCTGAACGACGATCTCTGGCGGGAACTTTTGGCGCTCACGCGCACGCATAAAGTTGTTTTCCATAAAGTAAAGGGGCATGCGGACGACGAACTCAACAACAGATGCGACGCGCTTGCGCGTGCCGCCGTGCCTCAGGCATAGTTTTACTTATAAAAGACGCGTTCCGGAGATATACTATATAGTATGGAAAGCGTGAAGGGCAAAGGGGAGGCATTCCTTGCAGCGATGAAAATTTTGCATATAATCGGGATCCTGCTTGCGGCGGCGCTCTTCGAGATTTTTTTGGTTTTGTCTCTCCGCTTCTTTACCGATTGGGCGCCGTGGCTGTTTTGGACGGTGGCAGTATTGTCGACCCTTGTCAACGCCGCGCTCCTCTCCGTCGATCTTACCTTTTATTTCTTGAAAAAACAGGTCGTCTATAAGTGCTGTATCACCGCTTATGTCCTGTTTGACTTTCTTCTCATCGGCTTTTATATTCTTCTCGAAACGGGTTTTCTCGAGATCATGCGGGACGAAGGCAGTTTTGCCTCTTATATCGAACGTGCGGGCAGCTGGATGACCGCGCTCTTCATCTCTTTGCAATTTTTGCAGGTCGTGATCCTGCCCATTCCGAGCACGGTGACGGTCGTCGCGGGGACGGCGCTTTTCGGACCGTTGCAGGGGAGTCTTTACAGCTTGGCGGGGATCGTGATCGGTTCGCTCGTTGCGTTCCTCATCGGAAGATATGCGGGCATCCGCGTCGTTGCTTGGATGGTGGGGCAAGAGACCCTCGAGAAATGGCTCAAAAAAATCAAGGGGAAAGATAAACTTCTCTTGACGGCGATGTTTTTGCTTCCCGTGTTCCCCGACGACATCCTCTGCTTTGTCGCGGGATTTTCGTCGATGTCCGTTTGGTTTTTCCTTGCCGTCATACTGATCTCGCGGGTGCTCGCGATTTTTACGACCAGCTATTCCATCACGCTCATTCCCTTCGACACGTGGTGGGGACTCCTGATCTGGGGGATCCTGTTTGCTCTCGTGATCGTGCTCTTTGTGTTCTTGTACCGCAAATCCGACGCCATCCTCGGTTGGTTCGAGAAGAAATTCCATCGGGAGACCCGCGTCGAGGAGAAGAAAAAGAAGGGCGATTTTACCCTTGAAGTTGTGGGTCCGGACGGCACGATCGTCACAAAAGGCGTCGAAAAGGAGCCCGACGCGGAGAAGAAAGACGAAAAATAGTCTCAAATAACGCGCCGCATTTTCATAAGGGCTTTCCGAAAAAACAGATTTTCCGCTTCACAAGGGGCGGCCATTACGAAACCGAAAACTGAAATATCCGAAAAGAAGGGCAAATCATTGATTTGCTTTCTTTTTTGTCACAAAAGGTTTTCCCGAAACGTTTTTAAGGCATAAATGGTTACGGCTGGAACAAATAGCAAGCCGATAAATAGGGGAGGGTGAACCTATGAAGAAATTACCGGTATTCCTTATGATAGTTTCTCTATTATTCATTAGCGGTTGCAACATCATTGATCCTTCTTTGAATCGTGACGGTAACGGCACAACCGAGAGCGACGGGAAAGACACGACCGAGAGTGACGGCAACGGCGTAACCGAGAGCGACGGCAACGGCGTAACTGAGAACAACGGGGAAGGCGCAACCGGTGCGGTTGATGACGGAATGGTGCGTACTGTGCTGAACGGCGGTGGAATGGGAGCGGTTTCTCTCCCTCATTTTGTCTCAACAGAAATCGGTAAGCGTTGTTTGATTTCGGATGGCTTTGTGTCTGCAAATGTTTATTTAGGACATCTGCCATTCAGAGGCTCGGTAGCCTTTTCCGATTTTGCGCTTGATATGTCGGAGTTGCAGAACTGCTCGTTTTCTATCATTGCGGATTACAATGGAAATCAGCGTGTAACCGTAATGGAAAATGTGAATTATACGGATGCCTTATATAATGTCACAACGACGGCTTTATTTGACGAGAATGAGGTTTATAAAGGAAGCGTCGTAAATTATTCAAAATATCATAGCATTGATTTGGATATCGCTTCGCTGGTCGGTGTTACTTATGGCTATGTGAATATAGAGCTCCAAATTCAACTTCCCGATGGAACGAGATCCGTTGTAACGAGTGATATCCTGTATTATTCTGTAACGGATACAGAAATCGTTTTCGGTTTGGTGAGCGATCCAGTTGCTCACGAAGGCGATCCCGGTATAATCACCCACGGTTGGACTTACGAAAAAAAATAACATTTTCTTTTCGAAAGATTCTGCGCCCGCCGACAGATGTCGGCGGGTTATTTTTTGTTATGGAATTTTTTGGAAAATCTTGTGTGTACGCTTGCTTTTCGGTCGCATATCTTGTATAATGGTATGCGGTAAAAATTGGGATTTTTTCTTCATGAAGAGGTTATGAATGGATAAAATTTCTTTGTTGCGCAGTCGGAAAGAGGCGGTAAAAGAGGCGGGACGGGGCGTCCGCGCCGAAATCGCCGCGCTCTGCGACGAAGACAGCTTTGTAGAGCTGTCCGCGTTCAGCTTTTCGAAGGGCGCAGACGGAGAGGATGCGATCGGCGAGGGCGTGGTGACCGGGTTTGCCACGATCGGCGGGTATCCTTTTTATATTGTCGCCCAAAACTTTGCTCTCTCCTACGGCGGACTCTCCAAGGGTAATTGCGAAAAGATCGCAAAGACGCTCTCCGCCGCCGAAAAGAACGGGACGCCCGTCGTCTACCTGCTCGAATCCCACGGCGTGCGCGTCGGGGAGGGGGTGAATGTGCTCGAGGGGATCTCTACCCTGCTGTTGAAGGCGACGGGGCTCAAAGGGAGCGTTTTGCAGTTCGCCGTCCTTCTCGGCGATGTGTACGGCTCCTCCGCAGCGCTCGCGAGCGTGTGCGACTGCGTACTGTTCCCGAAGGGGAGCGCGCTGTGTCTCTCTTCGCCGCTCGTTCTCTCCGCGAGGGAGAATCAAAATTTGAAAGCTACCGAGGTGGGGGGGTATTCCGCCCTCAAAAATGCGGTTTTGCCCGCGATCGAAGTTTCCGACATGCGGGAAGCCACCGCCAAGATCTTGCAGATCTGCGATTATGTCAATCTCCCCGTCACGGACGCGGAACTCAACGAGACGATCCCCGCGCTCAACGGGTCGGCGGATGCGTCTGCGATCAAAGCGCTTTTCGAGGAGAGCGTGGAGCTCGGCGCAAATTCCTGCCCCGAGGTAAAAACGGTGCTCGGGCGCATCGGCGGGATCGCCGTCGCGGCGGTCTTGTTCGATCATGTCGCCCTCAATGCGCAGAATGTGAAAAAGATCAGAAACTTTGCGGAGTTCGCCTGCTGCTATGGGCTGCCTTTCGTGACGTTTGTCGATTGCGTCGGTGTGGAAAATACGCTTGCCGTGAACGACAGCGCCGTTCTCAAAGAGATCGCGGAGTATCTCTCCATGCTCGACGCCATTGATACGGCGAAAATCGCCGTCGTGACGGGAAAAGCCGTGGGGCTCGGATATAGCCTGTTTGCCGCAAAGTCCGTCGGATTCGACTATACGTACGCCCTCGCGACGGCGCAGATCTCTCTCTTCGAAAGCGAAACGGGCGCGCAGATCGAGTTCGGCGAAAAGGGAGCTTCCCAAAAATATGCCGAAGAGATCGCCGATCCTTTCCGCGCCGCGGAAGGAGGGTATCTCGACAATATCATCGAACCGCAATTTTTGAAACAGTACCTGATCGCGTCTCTTCAAACGCTTGCGAGGTAACGCCATGAACCTTTTAGACAGTTTTTTTAAGGTAGATCTGGGCGAAGGCGCGTTTTATTCCGTATTCGGCTATGTGTTCGTCATCGTGGGGATCGCGTTCCTCGTTGTGCTCTTTACCCTTCTCGGGCTTGTCATGAAGAAGGTATCTTCCGCAAAGAAAGCGCCCAAGAATGCGGAGATCCCGGATGCGCGGGAGAGTATCCCGCGCCCTTCCTCCGATCCCGACGAGATTTCCCCGGAGACGGTGGCGGCGATCACGGCGGCGCTCATGGCGTTTTACCAAACGGAAAACGTCAAGTGCGATTTTATCGTCCGCCGTATCAAGAAGATTTGAATTTTCCCATTTTAAGGAGTTTGAACTATGCGTAATTTTATCATCACGGTCAACGGAAAACAATATGACGTCGGCGTGGAAGAGGTCGGCGGGACGGCTGCGCCCAAGGCGGCGCCGCTTACGTCGAACGCGCCCGCTCCCTCACCCGCACCCTCGCCCGCGGCGGGCGGAAAGGGGACGAAGGTGCTTTCTCCCTTCCCCGGAATGATCAAAAATCTTTTGGTCGAAAACGGGGCTTCCGTTAAAAAGGATCAGCCCATTCTCGTGCTCGAGGCGATGAAGATGGACAACGACATCACTTCGCCCTGCGACGGCGTGGTCACATTCAACGTACAGAAGGGGGCGAACGTCGAGTCCGACGCGCTTCTTGCGCTCATCGGATAATCGGAGAGGGTCATGCAGAATCTACTTGCTCTCGATATCGGAAAGATCTTTTCCGATCTGTGGGAATCCATGGGACTTTCGCAGGGGACGTGGCAGAATTACGTCATGCTCGCCATTTCCTTTGTGCTCATGTTCCTCGCGATCGTCAAGAAATTCGAGCCCATGCTCCTGCTTCCGATCGCGTTCGGAATGTTTCTCATCAATATCCCCGGCGCGGAAAAGGTGCTTTGGGGAACTTATACCGACGAAGCGCACACATACGACCTCGTCGAAAACCGCGGGCTTTTATGGTATCTATACTACGGCGTAGATAAAGTCATCTACCCGCCGCTCATCTTCCTCGGGATCGGCGCGATGACGGATTTCGGGCCGCTCATCGCAAACCCGAAGAGCATGCTGATCGGCGCGGGCGCCCAGCTCGGCGTCTTTGTCGCGCTGTTCGGCGCGATGCTGCTCGGGTTCGGCGGCGCGGAAGCCGCGGCGATCGCCATCATCGGCGGTGCGGACGGGCCCACGGCGATCTATGTTGCGAACCAGCTCGCGCGGAACTTGCTCCCCATGATCGCCATTGCGGCATACTCCTATATGGCGCTCATTCCCGTGATCCAGAAGCCGATCATGCGGCTTCTCACGACAAAGAAAGAGCGCATGATCCGCATGAAGCCCCTCCGTCAGGTCAGCAAGGTGGAAAAAATCATTTTCCCCATCGCGATCACCCTTGTCGTCGGCATCATTCTTCCCGACGCCATCCCGCTTCTCGGTATGCTCATGCTTGGGAATCTATTCCGCGAGTCGGGCGTTGTGGAGCGGCTCTCCTCGCAGGCGCAGAACGGACTCATGAATACCGTGACGATCTTCCTCGGGATCGCAGTCGGCTGTAAAGCGAAAGGGGACGTGTTCCTGACGACGGATACGTTGAGTATCATTCTCATCGGCGTCGTGGCGTTCTATTTCGGCACGATCGGCGGAATTCTTACGGCAAAACTGATGTGCAAAATTACGAAGGGGCAGATCAACCCGCTCATCGGCTCCGCGGGCGTTTCCGCCGTTCCCATGGCGGCGCGCATCTCCGAGGACGTGGGGCGGGAGTACGATCCTTCCAACCATCTTTTAATGCACGCGATGGGACCCAACGTCGCGGGCGTCATCGGCTCTGCGCTTGCCGCGGGGATCCTGCTGGCGATCTGGTAGAGCGGAAAGAAAGGAGTTTTATATGTCGAAAGTTATGATCATGGATACGATCCTGCGGGACGCGCACCAGTCGCATGCCGCAACGCGCATGCGGACGGAACAGATGATCCCTGTGCTTGCTCAGCTCGACGACGTGGGGTATTATTCCCTCGAAGGCTGGGGCGGCGCGACCTTCGATTCCTGCATGCGTTATCTCAACGAGGATCCGTGGGAGCGGCTCCGCACCCTCAGAAGATATCTCAAAAAGACGCCCATCCAAATGTTACTTAGGGGGCAAAATCTTCTCGGATACCGCAATTATGCGGACGATCTCGTCGATAAACTCATCGAAAAGTGTTTTGAAAACGGTATCGGCGTGATCCGCGTTTTCGACGCGCTCAACGATCCCCGCAACATCGAGGCGTCCATGCGGGCGATCAAAAAGTACGGGGATCAGATCAAAGCGTCCGATCCGACCCGCGGCATTGCCGAGGCAGCGATCTCCTATACGACGAGCCCCGTGCATACCCTCGATTATTTCGTCCGCCTCGCCAAAACGTATGAAGATATGGGTGCGGACAACATCTGTATCAAGGATATGGCGAATTTGCTCCTGCCTTTCGACGCCTTTGAGCTCGTCTCGGCGCTCAAAAAGGCGCTCCGTCCCGAGACGAAACTGCATTTGCATACGCACAACACGACGGGTACGGGGGATATGGTGAACCTTATGGCGATCCGCGCGGGCGTGGATATCGTGGATACCGCGCTTTCGCCTCTTGGGAACGGAACTTCCCAGCCCGCGACCGAACCGCTCGTCGCGACGCTCAAAGGCACCGAGTACGATACGGGGATCGACCTCAACAAACTCATTCCGATCGCAAACCACTTCAAAAAAGTTGCGGCAGATCTCGAAAAAGAGGGCGTTCTTAATCCGAAGGTTCGGCAGGTGGACGTCAATACGCTTATCTATCAAGTGCCCGGCGGCATGCTTTCCAACCTCATGAACCAGCTTAAAAAGGCGGGGAAAGAGGATAAATTGCAGGAAGTTTTGGCGGAGGTGCCCAACGTCAGACGGGATTGCGGCTATCCGCCCCTCGTGACTCCTTCCTCGCAGATCGTCGGCACGCAGGCGGTGATGAACGTCGTCATGGGCGAACGCTATAAAATGGTCACCAAGGAGACGCGGGATCTCTTTGCGGGAAAGTACGGCCAGCTTCCCATGCCCGTCAACGAAGAGGTCGCAGAGAAAGTCTTGAAGGGCGAGAAGCGCATCACTTACCGCCCCGCGGACGATCTTGCGCCCGAATATGAGAAGATCAAAGCGGAAGTCATCGAAAAGGGGTACTACACACAGGAGGAGGACGTACTGTCCTATGCTTCCTTCCCCGAGGTGGCGGAGAACTTCTTCAAGTGGAGAAAGGCAAAAAACGACGGCGTAGACGCCGATCTCGCAAAAACGGGAGTCTATCCCGTATAACAAGTCGGCAAGGCGGGGGCAGAAGCCCTCGCCGTATCATAGAAAAGGGGAAACATGAAGCGGGTCGCTGTGATCGGCGGAGGCGCGTCGGGACTTATGGCGGCTTTTGCCGCCGCAAAGAACGGCAACGAAGTTACGCTCTTCGAAAAAAACGAAAAAACAGGGAAGAAGATCTATATCACGGGCAAAGGCAGATGCAACGTGACGAACGATTGCGCCCCCGATGAATTTTTGCAGAACGTCGTGCACGGCGAAAAGTTTTTGCGCGGCGCCGTTTGGGCGTTTTCTCCCGCCGACCTCATGGAACTTTTGCAAAGCTACGGACTCGAACTCAAAGTAGAGCGGGGAAACCGCGTCTTTCCGCTCTCCGATCATGCCAGCGACGTCACAAAAACTTTGGAAAAGGCTTGCAGATCGGTGGGGGTTTCCTTCCGTTTGCAGGAAAACATCGAGAAAATCGAGATTTTGCATAGTACTGTGTCTGGCATAGTATCCGAGAAAGGGCGTTTTCCCTGCGACGCCGCCGTTGTTGCGACGGGCGGGCTTGCCTATCCCTCGACGGGATCCACGGGGGACGGCTATCTGTTTGCAAGGGAAGCGGGGCATTCCGTAACGCCGCTCTTTCCTTCGCTCACGGGGATAGAGCTCAAAGAGGATCTCTCTTCTTTGCAGGGCGTTTCCCTGAAAAACGTCGTCCTGACGGCAAAACGGGGCGGAAAAACGCTGTTTTCCGAGCTCGGGGAGATGCTTTTCACCCATTACGGGATCTCGGGGCCCCTTGTTTTGACCCTTTCCGCGCTCGTAGCGCGGATCCCCTTACGGGAAATTTCACTCTCTGTCGATCTGAAACCCGCGCTCGACGAAAAAAAGCTGGACGAAAGGCTGCTCCGCGACCTCAAAGAGCGGTGCAACGAGCAGATGAAAAACGTCATGCGCGGATTGCTTCCCGCGTGCGCGTGCGGCGCGGTTTTGAGGCAGGCGGGGGTCGCCGCCGAGAAGCGCGCAAATTCCCTGACGAAGGAAGAGCGGGGGCGGCTTGTGTCCGCCCTCAAAGGATTTCCCCTCACGCCCGCCTCCTTGCGGGGTTTTTCCGAGGCGGTCGTGACTTCGGGCGGGGTCGACCTCAAAGAGATCGAGCCCAAGACGATGGAGAGCAAAAAGGTAAAAGGGCTCTATTTTTGCGGCGAGGTGCTTGACGCGGACGCATTTACGGGCGGATTCAATCTTCAAATCGCTTTTTCGACCGGTTATGCGGCGGGGAACGGTATCCGCTGAGAAAAGCGGTTGATTCATTTGACAATTTATATCCGAACATATATAATGTTTAGAAAGTACGGAGGAAAATATGGTAGTCATACGCGGCGCGACGACAATTTCAAGCGACACCAAAGAGGAGATCCGCAAAGCCGTAAAGGAACTTTTGGAACAGATCGAGAGCAGGAATGCGCTCAAACGTGACGAGATCGTCTCTTTGGTCTTTTCGAGCACGTCCGACATTCATTCTTATTATCCCGCGAAGGCGGCGCGTGAGGCGGGCTTTATGAGCTGTTCGCTCTTTTCCGCGCAGGAGCCCGATATCGAAGGCGGACTTCCGCTCTGCATCCGCGTGATGCTGTTTGTGGAAAAGAATCTCACGCCCTCGCATGTCTATCTGCGCGGGGCGAAGATCCTGCGGAAAGATCTCGCGGGCAAATTCAACATCGCGATCGACGGACCGGCGGGAAGCGGGAAATCGACGGTCGCAAAACGCATTGCCAAGGATCTGAATATTCTTTATCTTGATACGGGCGCAATGTATCGCGCGTGCGCGCTCAAAGCGCTCGAAGCGGGGATCGACCCTGCGGACGAGGCTTCCGTCGTCGCCCTGATGCGGGACGTAAAGCTCGACGTCGTTTACGAAAACGGGCTCCAAAAGACCCTTCTCGACGGCAGGGACGTTTCGGAGGAGATCAGAAAAGCTCCCGTTTCGATGGCGGCTTCCACCGTCTCCAAACATGCGAGCGTCAGGATGCACCTCGTCGAAAAACAGCGCGAGATCGCGGGAAGGATGAGTTGCGTGCTCGACGGCAGGGATATCGGGACGTTCGTTTTGCCGGACGCGGATTTCAAATTCTACCTGACGGCGTCTCCCGATATCCGCGCAAAGCGCAGATACGACGAGATGGTCGCAAAGGGGGAGCAGGTGGATTTCGATGAACTGAAAGAGGCGATCGTCAACCGCGACATGCAGGATATGAGCCGCGCGCTCGCTCCCTTGAAGCAGGCGGACGACGCCGTGCTGATTGATACTTCCGGGATGTCCGTCGAGGATGTCGTCGCGGCGATCAAGCGCGCCATGCAGGAGAAGATATGAAGGAGAACGGCGAGAGGGAGCTTTCTCCCCGCGAATTGAAAAAAGAACAGAAAAAACTTGAAAAAGAGGAAAAAAAGCGGCAAAAACGGGAAAAACAAATGAAAAACCGCAAATTGCTCTTTCCTGCCAATAAAAAGGGAAAGCATGTCATGCACCTGATGAATTTCCTGCGGTTTCTCTTTTATCCCGTGCACTTTCTCGTCTATCCCTATAAGCTCTACGGGCACAAAAAGGTCGGGCTCGGCGCTTATATCTATATGGGGAACCATTACTGCATCTGGGATGTCTTTTATCCCGCCCGCACGACGGGGGAGGGGATCCATTATCTGATGAAGGAATCTCTCTTGCATGTGCCCGTCGTCGGCTTTTGGGCGAGGCACGTCGGCGCGATCCCCGCAATGCGCGACGGATCGGACGTCCGCACGCTGATGGAGTCCATGAAAGTTCTGAAAAACGGAGAGAAGATCTCACTCTTCCCCGAGGGGACGCGGAACAAAGTCTCCGACGAGGAATTTTTGCCCTTTCACGGGGGTGCGGCGCTCCTTGCGATCAAGACAAAGACGCCCGTCGTTCCCTTCGTCATTTGTAATAGACCGAAAGTGTTTCATGTGACGCACGTCGTTTTCGGCGAACCGATAGAATTGAGCGAATATTACGGAAAGCGCATGACCGCCGAGGACTATGCCGCCGCGGACGAAAAGCTTAAAAACAGGCTTTACGAGCTCCGCGAAGAACACCGCGCCTATCTCGCAAACAAAAAAAAGAAAAAGAAGGAAGCCTGAGTGGAAGTTTTCGTCGCAAAAAACTGCGGCTTTTGCGAGGGGGTCAGGCGGGCTGTGGACACCGCGTTTTCGGTGCCGCCCGAAAATACTTTCGTCCTCGGCGAGCTCATCCATAACGGGGAAGTGGTGCGCCGCCTCACGGAGCGCGGGATCCCCACGGTGGACGATCTTGGCGAAGTCCCGGACGGGGCTGCGCTCATCATCCGCTCCCATGGCGTGGGGCGGGAGATCTATACCGCATGCGGGAAGCGGGGCATCCGCGTCATTGATTGCACCTGCCCGTTCGTCCGCCGCACCCAGCGGATCGTCTTTGAGGCGGGGAAGGCGGGTAAAACGGTCGTCATTGCGGGGCATACCGATCATCCCGAAGTCAAAGGGCTCGTCGGCTGGTGTCCTTCGGAGAGTTACGTCTTTTCCTCCGAGGAGGACGATTTTTCCCCGCTTGCCGGGAAAAACGTCGTTTTGGTGTCCCAAACCACCTTTTCGGAGCAAAGATTTTCGAAAATTGCAAAAAATCTTAAAAATGTAGCCCCGAAAACAGTTGAGATTTTTAAGACAATTTGTTATACTACTGTATGTAGGCAAAAAGAGGCAGATTTTCTTGCCGCAAAATGTGACGCTGTGCTTGTCATCGGCGGGGCAAACAGCAGCAACACAGCAAAACTTTGCGAAATTGCGTCGGCGAAGTGCGATCGGGTGATCAGGTTGAACTGTGCGGACGATTTCGAATATGAAAAAATCAAATTTTTGAAAAGGGTCGGCGTGATAGCGGGAGCGAGCACTCCCGATTGGCTGACTCAGGAGGTTCTCTTCAAAATGGCAGAAAACAACGCGGAAGTACATGAGACGACCGAAGTCGTCGAAGAAACGGCGCCCGTGACGGAAGTCGCAGCGCCCGAGACGCAGGAAGCAGCGCCCGTTGCGGAAGTCGCTGCGCCCGAAACGCAGGAAACAGCGCCCGTTGCGGAAGCACCGGCGCCCGAAACGCATGCGGAGCCCGAGACGCCCGCCGAGGAAAAGCCCGCCGAAAAGCAGGCGAATCTGATGGCAAAGGTCGTCGAGGACATCGACAAGAACGAGCGTTACAAGAAAGGGCAGATCATCTCTGCGAATATTGTCTCCGCGACGGACGAGGGCATTTATGTCTCCGCCTCCGGGAAGCTCGAGATCCTTCTTGCGAAGGAAGAACTCGATTGCGAGCAATACAGCCGCGAGGCGTATGCCGCACGGGTCGGCGAAGAGATCCACGTCATGGTCGTGGAAGTCTCTCCGAAGGTCAAGCTTTCCGAGAAAGCCGTCAAGAAGATCCGCGAAGAGGAAGCTCTCCTCAAAGACATTGAGGACGGAAAGGAGTTCAGCGTCGTCTGCACGGGTACCAACAAGGGCGGCCTTACCGCAGAGCTCGGCACCTATCCCGTTTTCATTCCCGCACGCGAGATCCGTTCGGGCTATGTAAGAGACCTCGAAAAATATAAGGGAAAGACGCTCCGCCTCAAACTTCTCGAAATCAGAAGAGAGCGCAGAAAGGAGATCATCGCTTCCCAGCGTGTGATCCTCGAAGCGGAGAGGGCGGAACGTGAAGCCGCAAAGGCCGAGAAAGAGGCAGCGTTCTTCGATTCCATCCAGGCCGGCGACGTGGTGGAAGGGAAGGTCGAGCGCGTGACGGGCTTCGGCGCATTCGTCTCCGTGAACGGATTCGATTGCCTTGCGCACATCTCCGATCTTTCGTGGACGGGCGTCAAGGAAGTTACCGAAGTGCTCGAAATCGGCAAGCGCTATCAGTTCAAAGTTCTGAAAGTGGACCGCGAAAACAAGAAGGTCTCCATCGGCTACAAGCAGTTGCAGCAGCAGCCTTGGGAGCTTGCCGCGGAGAAATACGCGGAGGGCGACGTCGTCCACGGGAAGGTCGTCCGCATCGTTCCGTTCGGCGCATTCGTCGAACTTGAAAAGGGCATCGACGGTCTTGTCCACGTTTCCCAGATCTCGCACGAGTGGCTCGAAAATCCCACTTCCGTTCTGTCGATCGGCGAAGAGATCGACGCGAAGATCATCGCATTCAATCCCACGGAGAGAAAGATCACGCTCTCCATCAAGGCGCTTACGCCCCGTCCCGAATATGAGCCCCGTCCCGAACGGGAAGAGGGTTCGCAGGAGCACGGCCAGCGCCGTCCCCGCAAGGGCGGCCGTAAGAACAACGCCGCCAGCGAATACGAAGAGGGCGACGAGTACAGAGAGTGGACGGAAGGCGGCTACGGCGGCGCTTCCATCGCCGATCTTCTCGGCGGAAGCAACAACGAAGAGAAATAATGCCTTTCGGCAAAAAATAAACAGAAAATCCGCTTAAACGCGGATTTTTTTGTTTATATAAATGCGAACAGAAAAAGGAGATACTGATATGGAAAAACAGGGTAAGATCCGCATTTCAAGCGAAAATATGATGCCGATCATCAAAAAATGGCTGTATTCGGAGAAGGATATCTTTCTCCGTGAGATCGTAGCGAACGCCTCGGACGCGATCACCAAGCACAAAAAACTCGCCGAGCTCGGGGAAACCGCCGCCGAAGAGCATTACAGGATCACGGTCTCGACGGACGACAAAGCGGGCACGCTCACCGTTGAGGACAACGGCATCGGCATGACGGAAGAAGAAGTCGAGAAGTACATCACGCAGATCGCCTTCTCGGGCGCCGCCGACTTTGTGGAAAAGTACGAAAAAGCGGGCGGGGACGGTATCATCGGGCATTTCGGTCTTGGTTTTTATTCCGCCTACATGGTTTCCGAGAATATCGAGATCTATACGAAGTCTTATCGCGAGGGCGCGGAAGGCGTTCACTGGGCGTCCGACGGGAACAGCACCTATACCATCGGCTCCTGCGAAAAGGAGACGCGCGGCACGAAGATCGTCATGCACATCGCGAAAGAGGAGACGGAATTCCTTCGCGAAAGCGAGATCAGAAGGCTTCTCAATAAATATTGCTCTTTTATGCCCTACGAGATCTATCTCAATCCGAAGGGGGAGGACGACAAGCCCGTCAACACGCCGAAGCCTCTCTATCTCTCCGAGCCCAAAGACTGTACGGAAGAGGAATATAAGACCTTCTACCGCGACACGTTTTCGGACTTCAACGAACCGCTCTTCTGGATCCATCTGAATATGGATTATCCGTTCCGCGTCAAGGGCATTCTCTACTTCCCCAAGATCAGGAAACAGGCGGAGCTCGAGCGCGGTCACGTAAAACTGTACTGCAACCAAGTGTATATCGCCGATAACATCAAGGAAGTGATCCCGGAGTTCCTCATGCTCCTGAACGGCGTGATCGACTGCCCGGATATTCCGCTCAACGTCTCGCGTTCCTTCCTGCAAAACGACAGGCAGGTGCAGAAGATCGCGGCGCACATCACTAAAAAGGTCGCGGACAAGCTCACGGAGCTTTACAGAAATGATCGCGAAAAGTACGAAAGCTGTTGGGAGGACATCTCCACCTTTGTCAAATTCGGCTGTATCAAGGACGACGAATTCTATAAAAAGGTCAAGGATATCATCATTTATAAGAACCTCGGCGGGGAGTTCAGGCCGCTCGAGAGCTTCTTCGGCGAAGAGGTGAGCGACGAGGACGCAAAAGAGGGCAAGGAGCCGCAGGCGGCATACTACGTTTCCGATCCCGGCAAACAGGCGCAGTACATCAAGATGTTCAAGGACGCAGGACTCGACGCGATCGTATGCGATACCTACATCGACCCTCATTTTATCAGCTATATCGAATATAAAAATCCCAAGCGCGTCCGCTTTTTACGGATCGACGCCGACGTTGCGGGGGCGCTCAAAGAGGAGAGCGGCGCGGATACGGAGATCGAAGAGATCTTCAAAAAGGCGCTCGAAGGGAAACATGTTGCCGTCAAGACGGAAAAACTCAAGGACGGGCAGGTCCCCGCGATCGTCAACGTCTCCGAATTTATGCGCAGAATGTCCGAGATGAATTCCTTCTATAAGATGGGAGAGTCGCCCGAGGATCTTACGCTCGTCGTGAATACGGCGTCTCCCGCCGTCAATGCTTTGAAGGGCGCGGCGGAGGAAGCGCAGACGCTGGCGGCGCAGCAGATCTACTTTATGGCGCTCATGAACTACCGTCAGCTCAACGCCGAAGAGCTCGGCGCCTTTACGGAGGGAGTTGCAAGATTGCTCGAAACATATCTTAAAAATTGAAAGAAAATTTCAAATAGGTATTGACAATTTACATTTCAAATGGTATAATAACAATAGTGCGCGGTACGAGACAGTCTTTTGTGCGCATCATAGGAGGTAACAAAGTGAACGGAACAGTAAAATGGTTCAACGACGGCAAGGGGTATGGATTCATTTCCAACGACGAGGGGGGAGACGACATTTTCGTGCACTTCTCCGCCATTCAGATGGAAGGTTTCCACACGTTGAAGGAAGGGCAGAAAGTTACGTTTGAAACGGAGCCCGATCCCAAAGACGGCGGAAAACTCCGTGCCGTGAATGTCGTCCCCCTTTCCTGAGCGGGGAACGTAAAAACGAGAGAAAAACGCGCGACAACAGCGCGTTTTTTTGTACTCAAACGCAGATATACGGTAGACAAAGATCAAAAGTGTGCATTGACAAATCCGGAGGCGCGGGATATAATGAAATTAAATTTCGGTTTGGTGGAAAACGTATGAAAAGAACAATGAAGATCTTTACGGCTGTTTTTCTTGCTTCTTGCATGTTTCTTTCGCTTTGCGGATGCGGGGCAAAAGAAGATGCGGAAACTTCCGCCGGGGGCGGATGCGGGGCGAAAGAAGATGCGGAAACTTCCGCCGGGGGCGCCTCCGTAGAGTGGCAGCTCGGCGCCGTACAGGGAATGGTGGATCTCCATACGGAAGAGCAGAGGCAGTATCTTGCGGACGATTACACGGCGATCGGGGAGTATGCGAAGGGCACAAAAGAGCTCAGCCGTCCCAAGTTTTTGACGCTAAGCTGGTCGGCGGCAGCGGGGGAGGGGACGAATATCTCCCGGTACGAACTATCATATGCGACCAAAGAGGATTTTTCGGACGCGATCGTCTATTCCACCGCACAGACTTCCTATGATATCACAAATCTGTACGTCGCTTCGCAGTACTATTGGCGGGTGACGGCTGTCTGCGACGACGGGAAAAAGAGCGTTTCGCCGACGGAGATCTTTTTTACGGATGAAAGCGCGCCCCGCAATCTCTATGTGGACGGCGTGACCAACGTGCGCGATCTCGGCGGCTGGAAAACGGCGGACGGCGGCAGAGTCAAACAGGGCATGATCTATCGCTGCGGCAGACTTAACAAGAGCGAGACGAAGGACCCCGTGATCGAGATCACCGAAGAGGGGATCAACACCATGCTCTACGAGCTTGGCGTCCGCTCGGAGATCGACCTTAGGATGAAGGAAGCCCATGACTTTGAATCGGGCGGGATCGTTTCAAGCCCGCTCGGCGAAAGCGTGAATTACTATAATGTCGAGCTGGAATGGAACAACGGGAACTATCTCACCGACAATCTCGATTCCGTGAAGGAGTTTTTCAGCCTTGCGGCGGATGAGAGCAATTATCCCTTCATCTTTCACTGCAATATCGGTACGGACAGGACGGGGATGTTCGCCTTTTTCATCAACGGACTTCTCGGCGTGAGCGAAGAGGATCTCTACCGCGATTATCTCTTCTCGAATTTCGGGAAAATCGATAATTTCAGGACGCTCGCGAACATCGAAAACAACTATCTGAAAACGGTAAAAGAGACGGAAGGAGCAACGATTGCGGAAAAGATCCAGAATTGCCTCGAATCGCACGGCGTTTCGCATGCGGATATCGAAGCGGTGAAAAAGATCATGAAATAAATTTCATTCTAACGAAAGAACCCCGAAATGGTGGTTTGGATAGCGAAAAGGACAACGTTTTTCGTTGTCCTTTTCGCATAATGTGTTCAATCGATCGTTTGGCGACGGCCGGAATGCACATATATTGAATTTGAACTCGAATCGGATTTCACCTTAACGCACCGTATTTTGCGACCGATCAAAGACGAGATCCCTTTATGATCCCCCGTAGGGGCACACCGCTGATGCAATAAGTGCAGTGTGCAATATTTTACTCTGAATATAAATTTAAGGGGGACAACCGTCCCCCTTATTTTTTCCTACACACCCGTAAACGGGGTTTTTCCGTTTACAATTTCCATTCTTTGTCGAGCCAATCTACCCTTGAAACGAGCCATGTTTTCAGGGCTTTTACGTCTGTGACCCAGTTTTTTTCGGCCTCCGCCTGCGCGAGGTTCAGCCATTTGGCGTAATTCTTTCCCATCGCCGCCTTGTAGGTCTCATAGACGGTGTCATTGAGCCGCTCGTCCAAAAACGTCCGCACCGAGGAAGAGATCTCCTTCCACCGCGTTTTCACCGCCTGTTTGAACGCGGAATTTTTGTAGAGATTGACATAGAATTCGCTCGAGGGGACGGCTCTGCCTTCTGTGGCAACGAAAATTCCCGTCGGGTTCGCATCCGAGGCCATGCAGGTCGCGTCAAAATCCCATGCGGGCCCCGCATAAAATTTCCCGTTCGGCTTTTTATAGAGATAGAAGGAACTGTATCCCGTATCCATATTTTTGAAAAGCTCGTGCAGGATATACATGTCGATAAAGGAATCGGCATCTGCATATTCGCAGAATCCCGTCCAATCGGAAGCGACTGCGGCGCTGCAAAGTTTTTGAGTCTCTCCTTTGAGCCATGCGATCTGCTTCATGTATTCCGCTTTTGTAACGGCTGCCTTTCCGTCGCGGACGTCCTCGGGATCCGGCGAATGGACGGTAAAGGGGAACCGCATGCCGCTCACCGTGAAGTAATCGACGCCTTCCTCCGTCCCGCCGTCCCTTGCGTAGTTGTCGTATTCGATGAGATAGCCCGTATTTTCGTAATCCGAAGTCAGATAGTCGGAGGGGATATCGACGCGGCCGTCGCCCACCCGCACATGCTCGCAAAGAAGATACACCCCGCGGTATTCTCCGTTGACGTATACGTCGATCCAATTTGCCGAGGTCGTGTATTCGATGCCGTCAAATACGTCGTTCGCCATATTATAGGCAAGATAATTGCGGCTCATGGTCGTTTCGGGATAGGGGGAGCTCACACAGGCGATGATGACCCAATGCTTGTTCGCCTCTCTCCCGAAGAGGGACTGTTTTTTGTCGAATTTGATCTTATAGCCCTTTTTATCGTAGGGAATATCCCACCACGAGCCGTTTCCGCGCCCCTTGAATTCCGCCTGTACGCCGTCCAAAAGATATTCATCCTCGGTGTTTTCGAGAGAGATCCTGCTTGCGACATAGGGATCTTTCTGCACCGAAGAGAGGGGGATTACGTTTCCGCTTTCGTCGAAGAGGTCGATAAACATCGACGGAAGATTCGTAAGTTCCATCCAGTCCGCATAGAGCGTAAGGTCGCCTTCGGGCATCTTGTCAAAGACGAAAAGATCCCCGCCCGCCGTTTTCCACCCATTCAGATGGAACCCTCTGCGGCTCACTTTGGGCGCTTCGATCGGCTCTCCCGCGGGGGCGACGATGGAAGGGACGATACAGTCCGAAGAATACGTTACAAAGGAGATCGTGACCGCCTCCTCCCATTCCGCTTTGAGACTGATATCCCGCGGCGGCATGACGCCCTCCGTAAACGGAGCCCCGTCGAGCGTCCAGCCCAGAAATATATAATGTGCGCGCGCGGGAGAGGCGGGAAGCTCGATCGTCTCACCCGCGATATATGTTTTTTCGGGAATGACAGTCGCCCCTTCGCCCGTTTCGAAGCGGAGCGTGAAATATTTTGTCCACGCGGCATGGAGCGTGAGGTCGGACGCAGGCATTACGTCAAAGACGAAGGGCTCGCCGTCGAGCAGCCATCCGTCAAAACGGTATCCCTCGCGTTCGGGATCGGCGGGGGGATAAATTCTGCCGCCGATCTTGGACGTCATGGGGGGGATCTCCTCTTCTGTTCCCGTATCGAAGGTGATCGTTGCGGTCGTCTTTTCCGTCTCCGTCTCCTTTTTTTCGTTGCACCCGACGATGGCGAGCGCGCAAAGAAGCAGGACGGAAAGGAGCAGACAGTGTGCGATGCGCTTCATGGCAAAATCCTCTTTTTGTTTTCTCATCTTTATTGTAACACCCTTTTCCCGTCTTGTCAATTTCCTTTTTGCGGACGAAAATGTAAATTACGACCAAGAAATGACAAGTTATGTCAACATCGGGAAAAGAGATTGACTTTACACTCGTTTGTGATATAATAAAATCAAGAGCAGTTTGCTCTGCTTTTCGTGAGGAAGATCCGTGAAAAAGAGATTTCTTTCTATCGCCATAGCGGCGACCCTTCTTTGCGCCTGCATTCCGTCGGGTTGCGGCGGGGCGGAACCGCTGCAGGAGCAGGGAGCGGAACAAGTATATTCCCAGCGCATGCGCCTGTTTCTACGGCTCGTCGATGAGATCGAGCCGCCCATTACGCTTGCGCTCGAAGCCGATCTCGACGCCGCGGCGATCGTTTATGCCGCTCTCGATGAGGGCGAAAAAGGGGATGCCGCCGTCGCGCAGAGGAAAACGACGCTCGACGGGTATCGGCAGGAATTTGACGGACTGAAAGCGCAGGCGGAACGCGAGAAAGAGGAGAAAGCGGAGAAGGAGCGTGTGGACGCTTTTCTTGCCGCAACGGATCTTGTGCCCGCGGCGGACGCGCTCGCGCTCTCCGACAGGGCGGCGATCGACCGCGCAAAGGAGCTTTACGCCGAGCTCTCCGACTCGTCGAAGGCGGAAAAGCGCGTTGCGGATGCGTACGCGGCGCTCGCCGAAGCCGACGAACGTCTCGCCGAAATGGAACAGGCGGCGCACGAAGAGGCAGTCAGGACGGCGGCGACTTCCTTCATCGACGATGTGGAGAACTTGGGCGAGATCACCCTCGATTCGGGCGTTGCAATCGAAGAACTCCTTTACCGCTACGAACATTTCGACGAAGAGATCAAAGCGTTTGCGGGCGTTCAGGAGGCAAAGGAAAAGCTCGACGGCGCAAGCGCAGCGTATCGCGCGCTCGTGGACGCTCACGATAAAGAAGAATTTCTCGACCTCGTCGGGGAGATCGAAGAACCCGTCGGTTTGGAGAGCGAAGGCGCCATTTTGCGGGCGGAACGCGCGTATGAGCGGCTCTCCGAGGAAGTCAAAGCAGACGAAGAAGTCGCTGCGGCATACGAAAAGCTCACAGACGCCCGCGCACGCTACCGCGAGATCTTTCTTCAAGCGGAAAACGAGAAGGCGCAGCTGTTTATCGAAGCGGCGATGCAGATCCCGACCGATCTTGAAAACGTCGGAATGAGCTGGTTCAACGTTCTTCGCGCCGCTTCGGAGGCATATACCGCGCTCGCGCCCGAGACGCAGGCGAGGACGGACGCGGAATTTACGGAGGCGTTCAACCGTTGGAACAATGCACAGAAGGCGTTCGACGAAAAGGGGTACAGGCAGATCCCCATGGAGAACCCGATCCTGCAAACTTCGGGCGACAGACCTTCTTTCATCGTTTTGCAATACGACGAAAGGATGTTCAATGCGCTTTATGGTTTTTACGGGGTATCGGACAAGGCGGCGCTCGCAGAGCAGTGCGTCGCATGGCTCGACGTATATGTGGACGGCGTCTTTGCCGCGAAGGGAGAACTCAACCTTGCGGGAATGGGGCATGTGATCCACAGTAGCGAAGTGCTTTCCGTCCTCAAAACGCTCTCCACGGAGAACCCCGCGATCGTGAGCGGAGCGGATTTCAGCTTTGCGATCCATTTCTCGGACAGAGAGGACAGATACATTCCGTCGGATATGACGAACCGCCTTGAAATTCCCAAGGCGCAGAATTATACATGGTGAGGTCGGTATGAAGGAGAAAAAACAACTTACCCGAGAGGAAAAACTTCTCGCAAGTTACCGCGCGAAATTGCGGCGGGAGGGGCTTTTGAAAGCGTGTCTGACCGCTTCTATCTGCGGTTTCGCGCTCAGCGTCATTGTTTCCGCCGTCTCTTTTGCCACGGTTTCCGATCTTCTGTTCATTGCGCTGGGCGTATGGGCCGCCGCAACGGCGGGACTTACCGCGCTCTTTTACAGATTCCTCTTCCGCCCCGACCTCTCCGCGACCGCCCGCCGCGTGGACGGCATGGGACTCGAAGAGCGGGTCGTGACGATGGTGGAACTTTCGGGCAGAGAGGACGTCCTTGCGGGCAAACAGCGTAAGGATACCGAGCAGGCGCTCTCTTCCGTCGGCGTCAAACAGATGCGGACCGGGATCCCCAAAGTTCTTCTCGCCGTGCTTCTTCTCGTCATGGCATTGGCGGTATTTATGATGTCCTATTCCACCGTACTCGCCGTACGGGCGCAGGAAACGGAAAATCCGATCGGGGAAGAACACACGCCGACGCCTTCGGAGCAGGATGACGCGATCATCCGCGAGATGATCGAAAAGCTCAGGGAAGAGATTAACGCCGCGCCCGTGGACGGAACGCTCAAAAGCTATCTGCATCAGATCGTCGACGACCTCGAAGCGTCCTTGAAGCCCACGGACAGCTTGGAAGTAAAGATCGCAAGGGTCTCCGAGACCGCCCAGAGGATCCATAAACTGATCGAAGAATATCTCTCCCGCACGACCATCGGGCAGGAACTCCAAAAACATGAGACGACGAAGCCCCTCGGGGACGCGGTCGTCACGGGGGACATCGAAACCGTGAAGGGTGCCTTTCAGGCCATGTACGACAGCATCGAGCCGCACGTTATGGCGGGCGAGTACGACATCCTCGCGCAGACGGCGGACGACATCGAACAATCCATCCGCGACGCGACCATTCGGGACGAACAGCTTGCCGAGGCGCTCCAAAAACTTGCCGACGCCCTCCGCGCAGCCATTCCCAAACAGCCTCCCGAGGAGGGGGAAGAGGAACACGTCGGCGATGAAGTCATGAAGGAAGTGCAGGACGCCTTCGATCAGGCAGTGCAGGACATGCAGAACGCCCTTGAGGGAGAAAAAGAGAAGGCGGAGGCGGACAAAAACGCCGACGAGCTCGATAAAGAATTGCAGGATACCATTCAGGACGCGCTCGACAAACTCAACGGCAAAGAGCAGGAGACGGAACCCGAGGATCCCGAAGAACCCGAGGAACCGGAAGAGCCCGAGGAGCCCGGCGAAGAGCAGGGCGGGGAACAGGGTTCGAATCCGCCGCCCGCGGACGGGGACGTAAAATACGATTCGGTCATCGACGGCGAAACGTCTTATAAGGACGTCGAATATGAGGAGCAATTCAAAGAACTTCTCGAAAGCGATACGCTAACGGACGAACAGAGGAAAGCGATCGAAGACTATCTTGAATTTTTGGGGACGGAGAAACCATGATCACAGAACAAAATTTGGAAGAATTCAAAACACTGTGCGACAACATTTTCACGCAGATCGGAAGAGACATGATCGGTCAAAAGGAAGTCGTCGAATTTTCGGTCATCGCAATGATCGCGGGGGGCAACGTCTTGCTCGAAGGAGTGCCCGGCGTCGGGAAAACGAGGCTTGTCCGCACGTTGGGACGGGTGTTTTCCCTGCCCTTTTCGCGCATCCAGTTCACGCCCGACCTCATGCCCGCCGACGTTACGGGGACGAATATCATCGTAAAGGATGAAAAGGGCAATTCGAAATTCAGTTTTCAGAAGGGACCCATTTTCAGCAATATCATTCTCGCGGACGAGATCAACCGCGCGACGCCCAAGACGCAGAGCGCGCTTTTAGAGGCGATGCAGGAGCATAAAGTCACCGTGATGGGCGTTTCCCGCCCCCTTGACGAGCCGTTTTTCGTGCTTGCGACCCAAAATCCCATCGAGCAGGACGGTACCTATCCTCTGCCCGAGGCGCAGATGGACCGCTTCATGTTCAAACTCATCGTCACCTATCCGAAAATGGAAGAGCTCGGGCGGATCGTCGGGATGACGCAGATCACCATGGACGAAGTTGCGGACGCCGCTTGCAGTGCGGAGGAACTTCTCCGCATGCGCGCCACGGCAAAGGAGATCCCCGTCGCCGCAGACGTCATGAACTATGCGATGCGTCTGACGCTCGCGACCCAGCCGGGAAGCGAGTGCCCCGCGCAGATCGCCAAAAAATATATCCGCTACGGCGCAAGCCCCCGCGCGGCGCAGGCGCTCATCTCGGCGGCAAAGGTCCGCGCGCTCATGAACGGGAGATATAACGTCTCCTACGGGGATCTCAATGCGCTTGCCTGCCCCGTGTTAAGGCACAGGATCAAGCTCACCTTCGAAGCCGTGACCGACAGCGTGACCGCCGACGATATCATTCATGAGATCATCGCGGAACTCGGCCATGCGGGCGACACGCCGAAAGCGGGCGAGACGGTAAAAACGGCGGAAAAAGGGGAAGAACAGCCCGTAAAACGCGGTCTGTTCGGAAAAAAGAAGTAAACGATGGCTGTCACGAAGATCATTGATGACAACTTTCTCAGCCGCCTTGAAGCGGCGGCGCTCTATGTGCGCGCCGAAATGCAGGGATATTTCGGGGGAAATCATAAGACAAATTCCCACGGTTCCACCGTGGAGTTTTCCGATTATCAGGAATACGCCCTCGGCGACGATATCCGCCGCATTGATTGGAATCTGTTCAGCCGGTTCGAAAAATACTTTATCAAACTCTTTGTGGACGAGCGGCAGATGCACATCCGGATCTTTTTGGACTGTTCTTCGTCCATGCAGAAACCCGATCCCGGGAAGGCGCTCTATGCCATGCGGCTCACGGCGGCGCTCGGGTTTCTGGCGGTGCAGAACATGGACCGCACGTCGATCCGCCTCATCAAAGGGAACGTTGCGGAGGATCTCTGCGGGACGATCACGGGGAAAAACGCATTCTACCGCGGGATCGGAAAGCTCGACACGCTTGCGTTCGCGGGGAGCTCGGATCTTGAAAAGAGCATCCTCGGCTGTCCGTCCGCGGGGACGAATAACGGGCTCACCGTCATCATCTCCGATTTCATGACGGAGAGCAACTGGAAAAAGGCGGTGGACTATCTCCTTTACCAAAAGCGGCAGGTCATGCTCGTGCAGGTGCTCTCTCCCGAGGACGTCGATCCGCTCTTTAACGGCAGGATGCGCCTTGTGGATATCGAGGCGGAGGACCCGCTCGACGAAAGAAATCTGAAACTCCGCGTCACGCGCAGCCACCTTGCGGCGTACCGCGAGGCACTCAACGATTTTATCGGCGATATCAAACGGTTTTGTTCTTCGCGCGGGGCGGACTTCTTCTCGGTCGTCTCAAACGAACCCATCGAAAAGCTCTTATTTGACAGAATGTTCAAAACAGGTACGGTGAAATGAATCTGGCTTTGCCGTTGGGGCTCTTGGGGCTGCTTTCGATCGCTGCCCTGATCCTCATCTACATCTTCAAACCGAAGTACCAGGACAAAAAGGTTTCGTCGACCTACGTCTGGAAACTTAGTTTGCAATACCGCAAACGGAAAGTCCCGTTGCAGTGGCTCCAAGGGTCGCTGCTCTTTCTCGTGCAGGTTTTGATCCTTTCCGCGATCGCGCTCGCCATGGCGCAGCCTTTTTTTGTGACGGCTTCCTCGGGAGGGGAGAAGATCGCCGTTTTGGACGCTTCCGCCTCCATGCTCGCCGAAAAGGACGGCAAGAGCATTTTCGAACGCGCCAAGGACGAGATCGGGCGTCTTGCCGAAGAGACGATGCCCGAGGACAAATTCACCGTGATCCTCGCTTCGAACGAGGCCTCTGTTGCGATCCGCAGGTCGGATTCGCTTAGCTATGTCAAACAAAAGCTGTTCGAGACGGAATGCGGCTTTGCGGAGCCCGACCTTGACGGCGCCATGGAGCTTGCCGAGGGCGTGCTCAACGAAAATCCTTCCGCGGAAGTTTATCTCTTTACCGACCGCGAGGTGACCGACAGCGGCAGTGTACACGTCGTGAACCTTTCGGACGGGGAGTGGAACGCGTCCGTTCTCGGGCTCACCGTCCGCAGAAATAATAACAGGTGCGTGTTCACCGCGCGGATCGCAAGCTACGGCGCGGAAGCGGAAATGGCGGTAAAGCTCTTTGTGGACGGAAAAGAACAGCTCTCCCGCGTTGCGGTCTGCGGGAAGGACGCGGAGACGGAAGTCGTATGGGATTCTCTCGACATTTTCTCCTTCGAACAGGCGCGCGTGCTTCTCGTCGCGGAGGACAGCTTTCCTTACGATAACGAGGGTTATTGCTTCGGCGAAAGCGCGGAGCAGTTCCGCGTCCAGTATGTGAGCTCCGATCAAAGTTTCCTCTATTCCGCCCTTAGTACGACGGGGAATTGCGACGTCACGCTCGTGACGGACGTGTCGAAAGCGGAATCGGAGGGGTACGATCTCTATGTCTATTACGGCGTTTTGCCGACAGCTGCGCCGCAGGACGGCAGTATCTGGATCTTCGATCCGCCCAAGGAGCTCTCCCCCGTATTCGGCTTTGAGATCGGGGGGAAAGTCGGGACGGCGAAGGACACGCCCCTCAAAGGGGAAGGGGGAAACAGCGAAGCGTACAGGTCGATCACGGAGGGCGTCTCGCCGTCACGGATCACCGTTTCGGAATATTCCCGCATCGACAGGTTTTCGGAATATGAAATGATCCTCATGTGCGGAACGGATCCCGTTCTCCTTGCGCGGGAATCGAACGGGCAGAAAACCGTGATCTGCGCCTTCGATCTGCATATGTCCAATCTCTCCGTCTTGCCGGATTTCCCGCTGCTCGTATACAATCTTCGGACGTATTGTCTCAAAAAGACGCTTGAAAAAACGCAGTATCTCGTCTCGGAGAACGTCGAGATCAATGCGAAGCCGAATGCGGATTCCATCGCCGTCGAGGCAAACCTCTTAGACGGCTGGACTGCGTCGTGGGAGTTCGGGACGTTCCCCGTCTCCTTCACGCCCGCGCAGCCGGGGCTGTATACGGTCACGCAGAAATTCCGTACGGGTGCTCAGAGCGTGCATCTGTTTTATGCCGCAACGCCGCATTCGGAGAGCGATTTTACGGAAAGAATCGACTATCTGAACGTTCCCGTCGCCATGCCGGGCGCCGCGGAGAGCGTCCAAAGGACGGAGCGGCAAGATCTCTACGTCTATTTTGCAGCGGCGATCCTGTTTTTGATTTGCGTAGAATGGGGGTTGCAATATCATGAGCAGGTTTGATCTTCTTTCTGTTTCCATGGGATTTGAACACCCTTGGCTTCTCTTATTGCTGATCCCCGCCCTCGGGCTCATGCTGATCCCGTATTTCCGCCTTCCGCGAGGGAGAAGAAGAACGAGGAACAGGATAATTTCCCTCGTCCTGCACAGCGTGATCCTCGTCTTGTGCGTCCTCATGGTTTCGGGACTTTCCTTTAAGTCGACCGAGACCGTCCAAAAGAGCGATATCATCATTCTTGCAGATCTTTCGGACAGCAACCGCGCTTCCGAAGAGGATATGAACGATTTCATCCGTGACGTCGTCGCAAACAAGAAGGACGGACAGCGGGTCGGGATCGTCTCCTTTGCGGGCAACAGCGTTTTCAGCGCGGAAATGCGGAAAAACGGCGATGTGTATCAAGAATATCTGTCCAATCCCGTAAAACCCGTCGGGAACGCGACAAATATCGCTTCGGCGCTCCGCTATGCGCGCAATTCCCTCTCCGACCCCGCAAACGGAAGGATCATCCTTCTCTCCGACGGCATCGAGACGGACGAAAACGCCTATGCCGCCGTGCAGAGCCTTGCAAGCGAGGGGATACGGGTAGACACCGTGTTTTTCTCGCCGAAGGCAAACGGCAGGGAGATCATGATCTCCTCCGTCGACGTCCCCGAGCATGTCACGCTCGGCGAGACGGTCACGATCTCCGTGACGGTGCGGGCAAGTTCATCGGTCGGCGCGACGCTCACTTTGAGCGACCGCGGCGAGACTGTCGAAGAGCGTGCGGTGCGTCTCGGCGGCACGGAGGAAGTTTTTTCTTTCTACGAGCGGATCGATACCCCGGGACTGCACGAATTCCATGTGAAGGTCTCGGCATATGAGGATACTTTTTCGCAAAATAACGAATATTACTCCTTTGTCAATATCGAGAGCGTAAAACTTTTGCTCGTGGACGGAACGGGGAAAGAGGCGGACCGCCTTTCGGAGATCCTCGGGTCGGACGATTACGAAGTAACGAGGGTCGCGCCTTCCGCCCTGCCCGCCACCTTTGCGGAGCTTTGCGCCTACGACGAAGTGATCTTTATGAACGTCGCCAATGCGGATCTTCCCGCGGGCTATGCGGAAAACGTGCTCAAACGGTACGTCGAAGAATTCGGAGGCGGATTCTACACGGTCGGAGGAAACAAGGCGTATGTGCGGGATGACATGCAGGGGAGCGCATACGAGGATCTTTTGCCCATTGCAACGGACGAGGGGAAGCGCTCGCTCGGACTTCTTCTCGTCATCGACCGCTCGACCAGTATGCGGACGTCGGCGGGCAGCCTTACGAGGCTGGAACTTGCCAAGGAAGCCGCCATTGCGAGTGTCAACCAACTTAGCGACGGAGATTATGTCGGCGTGATCACTTTCAATCATCAGGCGACGACCGTATCCCCGATGCTTCCGATCTACCAAAAGGAACAGGTGATCCGCGGGATCGAGGGGATCGAGATCGACGAGCAGGGAACGGGATACTTTAACGCGGTCAATATGGCGCAAAACATGTTGACGGGGTTCGATCAAACGGAACTCAAACACATCATCTTTTTGACGGACGGCGAACCGACCGACCGCGCAGATATTCCCACCTGTTTGGAGCGCATCACGCAGATGGCGGGAAACGGGATCACCCTTTCGACGGTCGCCCTCGGACCCTCCGTCCCGATCGATACCGTTCGGGAGATGGCGACGCGCGGAAACGGACGGTTCAACGACGCCGCGGACACGAGCGAGCTCATCGAGATCATGAAGCAGGAGACGGTGACGGCAGCGGGGAATTTCTTGAATGAGTACGACTTTCAGCCCGTCATCCGAAGCTATACTTCTGCGGTCGCGGGCGTTACAGAGCCTCTTCCGACGCTCGGCGGCTACTTCGGAACGAGGGTCAAAGAGGGGGCGACGGTCGTTCTTTCCATCCCCGGTAAGCCCAATACGCCCGTCTATGCGCAGTGGCAGCGCGGAAAAGGGCAGGTAGGCAGTTTCCTCTGCGACCTGAACGGCACATGGTCGGCGGCTTTTCTGGCGGACGCGAACGGCAGGACGTTTTTACGGAATACCGTCAACGGACTTTTCCCCGAAACATGGGATCCTACGTTCGACCCCGTCGGCGTACAGTTCGTCAAGGACAATCACACGACGCAGATCCGCGTCAATACCGACGGAATGGGGGGAACGCTCTCCGCGACCGTAAGCGCGCCCGACGGAAGTTCTTCCGTCATTGATTTGAGCGCCGCGTCCGACCGACTCTTTGTGGGGCAGATCGTAACGGATCAGCCCGGGACGTATACCGTCCATGTGGTGCGGGAGATCGGGGGAGAAGTTTACGAGACCACCGCATATACCTGTTTTTCCTATTCCGAAGAATATTCCGCCTTTCGGGACGAATCGGAGTGCTTCTCCTTTATGGAGAGCCTAAGTTCCGCGGGAAACGGGTCGATGTTCTTTTCCGCGGAGGACGTCCTCTCTCCCGAGACAGAGATCGCGGAGACCGTAAAAGATCCCCGTCTCATCCTTTTGATCGCATGCGCCGTGCTCTTCCTGCTCGATATCGTCGTAAGGAAATTTAAGCTCAAAACGCCGGGCGAGCTCCGCGAAGATCGCAGGAAAAAGTCCGCCGAGGACAGCCAAAGGAGGCCGTCATGAAAAAAATCATCCTCTCACTCTCTCTTTTTATGGTGCTACTTGCGTCTGCGGCGCTCTTTTCCGCATGCGGAGAGGGAGCCGGGGAACCTCCCGCAGAGGACGGGGACGTTTTGGTACAGACGTTCGAATTGGATAAGGAGAGCGTTTCGCTGCAAGCGGGCGGCGATCCCGTAAGGCTCACGCTTTCCATCGCAAATATCGACGAGACGCCCGTCTGGATTTCCAATAAACCGTCCGTCGTGCGCGTTTCGCCCGACGAGCACGCGCTGAACCGCGCCACGCTGTACGGGCTTGAAGAGGGGAACGCCGTCGTTTCGGTGCAGGCGGGGAAATTTATCGCGGTCTGCAAAGTGACGGTGGAGCCGCGGGCATTCCTGACCCTCGAAACGGAAGAACTCGAGATTTTAGAGGGCAGAACGGCAACCATCCGATATACGAGCAATCTTTCCGACGTCCGCTTTTCGTCGGGAGATCCGGCCGTCGCCACGGTGAACGGAAACGGGCTCGTCTCCGCGCTTTCGGAGGGATACACAACGATCACCGTTACGGCAGGGGGCATTTCCGCCTATTGCCGCGTCCATGTTGTAAAACCCGTCTATCCCTATGTCTCGCTCGACGCCTCTTCGATCGTTCTTTCTCTCTCGGGCGGGGCGACGCAGCGCCAACTGATAGCGGACGCCAACGGAGAGGTGGAATGGAGCTCCTCCGACGAAGGCGTTGCGACGGTAGAAAACGGGCTTGTGACGGCGATTTCGGGCGGGGAAGCCGTGATCACCGCAAAAAACGGCAGCGCCGAGGCAACTTGTACCGTCCATGTCAAACCTTTTACGATTTCATTGAGTGAGAGCGAGCACACCCTTCCTTCGGGTGAAAGTTTCGTTTTGACAGTTCAGACCGATCCCGCGCAGACGGAGACGCCGTCCATTCTTTGGAGCGTCACGGAAGGGGAGGAGATCGTCTCCGTTACGGAGGGCACGGTCGTCTCCCTCGGACCGTCGGGAGAGGCGGTTGTGCGCGCCGCATATGAGGGCGATCCCGAAATTTTTGCGGAATGCGTCGTCACCGTCCCCGCGCCCTACGCGGATTGGATCGCGATCTCGGACGCCGCTTCCCTTCGGAGCGCGCTTTCCTCGGGCAATGAGACCAAAAATATGTATCTGACTGCCGATATCGACCTCGGCGGCGAAAATTTGAACAGCACGCTCGCCTATTACAGCGGGACGTTCGATGGCTGCGGACATTCTATCACCAATTTCAGCTGCGGCGTTCTCTTCGGAAACGGCGCGGGAAAGGGGCTTATGGAAGGGGGAACTGTTAAGAGACTTTCCCTTACCTGTACATTGAGCGATTTGGGCGGCAATCTCGGGCTCTTCGGAATGGAGATGGGCGGAAGCGTGGAAAATTGCTTCTTCGACATCACATTCGGAACGGTACAGTGGCAGGCGGTGTTCGCGCGGAACTGTACGGATTCGGCGTCCGTTTCCAATACTATCATTGTGACGCATAACCCCGCCGGGACGTCCTATGTGTTTGCGGGGACGACGCAGGGCGGACGGGGGAATTGGCAAAACGTCTATTGCAATTCCGAAAGTTCGGTCGGGGAGAACGGGCCGCGCAAAGCGGATCTCACCTCCGCTTCCCTCTATGCGGATTGGGACGCAGATATTTGGGAGATCGCGGACGGCTCACTCCCTCGGTTAAAGGCTACTTCTCTCGGCGCATGATCGTGATTGGCACTATACGGCGGTAAGGCGTTCAAAATAGAAGATTTCGGGCATACTTTATACCGATGAAGAAGAAATTGCCCTTGATTTTTTTCGTTCCGCTTACGGTGGGGCTCGTTGCGCTCGTCATTTGGAGCGCCCTGCTCCTTTCCTTTCCGCGGCCGTATCGGGATACCGTCCGAAAAACAGGTGTGGATCCCGCGCTCCTCTACGCGATCATGCGGACGGAGAGCGGATACCGCGAGGACGCCGTAAGCGGGGCGGGCGCGGTCGGGCTCATGCAGCTCAAACCGTCTACCGCGGAGTTTATCTGCAAGAAAGAGGGGATCCTCTTTCAGGAAGAGCGTCTCAAAGAGGGGGCGTACAATATTGCGCTCGCGGCGATGTATCTTCGGTATCTCTTCTCCCGCTTTGCGGACGCGGATGCCGCGCTCGCCGCTTACAATGCGGGAGAGGGGACGGTGAGAAGCTGGCTTTCGGACAGCCGATACTCCTCCGACGGGAAATCGCTTACAAAGATCCCTTTCCCCGAGACAGACGGCTATGTAAAAAAAATCCGAAAATTTCGGAAAATCTATGAAATTCTCTATTGATAATAGTTGACTTTTGGATCGAAATGCGGTAGAATGTAAAAGCTGTCGGGGAAATGCGGCAGAAAGATATGCGGTCGTGGCGGAATTGGCAGACGCGCAAGACTAAGGATCTTGTGGGATGACCGTGCAGGTTCAACTCCTGTCG
>CANQQY010000006.1 GCA_947626105.1 uncultured Clostridia bacterium
AAAATAATGTTGACGCTATTCAGAATCGTGCCCACCTCAGTCACCTGCGGTGACAGCTCCTCCTTGGGAGGAGCCTTGTTCGCGGCGATATTCACTCATTTCATGCCCCCTCCGTGGGAGGGGGGTAGGGGGGTGGGGCGAGTCCTAAAATAATGTTGACGCTATTCAGAATCGTGCCCACCTCAGTCACCTGCGGTGACAGCTCCTCCTTGGGAGGAGCCTTATTCGCGGCGATATTCGTTCATCTCATGCCCCCTCCGTGGGAGGGGGGTAGGGGGGTGGGACGAGTTCTAAAATAATGCCCACCTCATTTAATCTTGGGGGTGTTCCAAATGGTTCAATATGTCCTCACAAACGCCTTTGAAATTATGATTCAACTCAATGTTGGAATACCGAAGCACAGTTATGCCGTTCGATTTCAAAAATTCATCGCGTTCAGCATCATAATGTTGTGCCTTTTCTTCATAATGTTGTGCGCCGTCCAACTCGATGGCAAGTTTTGCATTTGCGCAATAAAAATCAACAATGTAATTCCCTATAACATATTGGCGATGAACCGAATAAGGAAGTAATCTGAAAAAATTATACCAAAGTTTGCGCTCCTCTTTTGTCATGTTTTTTCGAAGTGCTCGCGCATTGTTTGTCAGGTTTGAATTACTTGTGTAGTGCATTTGTTCCTCGGAATAAGGATAAGGTGATTCAGAATCGTTGCCCACTATCTTGATCTCCCTCCTACTTCGCGCCAAGGGAGGCGCTCGTGCCGCGCTTAGAGAGGGGCAGAATGCCCCGCCTCGGCGATTCCTTAATCACCCAACCTTTTTGTTAATAAGGTCAAGGGCGGAAAAATCGGTCAGATCGTTGCGCAGAGGGGTGACGGAAATGTGTCCCGTCATCGTGGCGTCCGTGTCGAGCGAGAGGTCCGTCGTTCCCTCATACAGGCATTTGAGCTTCGGCTCAATCGTTCCGTCGGGCAGAAATTCAAATTCATCCGTATAAACGGCGGGACCCATTTTCGTCATCAGAATCTCGTCGCCCTCCGCAGGGAAGTTGACATTGACGATCTCGGCATGGTCTAAAAGGCGTCGGGAGAGGATGAGCTGATACACTCTGTCGATGTTCCTGACGGCGTTCTCAAAGGAGTGGAAAGCGGCGGAGAGGGCGATCGAGGGGACGCCGCAAATGGCCGCCTCGAAGCAAGCCCCGACGGTACCAGAATAGTGGATGTCGCCGCCGACATTCGGGCCGTTGTTGATGCCCGAGAGAACGAGGTCGAATTTTTTCTTCATTCCGAGAATGGCGACGCGAACGCAATCGGCGGGGGTGGAATCGACGCTCCACGCCTCTATTCCGTCGAAAAGATCGACCTTCTTCACCTCATACGGTTTATGGATCTCGATGGAATGGCTCTTTGCGCTCTGTTGGACTTTGGGAGCGAACACGGTGACTTCGCCGATTTTTTTTGCCCAATCGACGAGATGCGTGAGGCCTTCCGCCTCGATCCCGTCGTCGTTTGTCAAAAGTATTTTCATAACCAGCCCTCGTGCGTGGATTTGTATTCGCCTAAGGTGCGGTCGGCGTCCTCGATGAGCGCGTGCATTTCTTCTTCGGAGAAAACCGTCGCGCCGGCAGCCATGTTATGACCGCCTCCGTGATATTTGATCGCAAGGTCGTTGATCCCGAGAAAGCGGGAGCGGAGCCTGACGCGGATATTTCCCGCCTCGGTATTTTGGATGAATGCGATCCAGATGAGGCTGCCGCGGATCTTACTTAGATCGCTTACGACGTCGCTTGCCGCTTCCATATTGAGCCCGAACCGCTCCTGCACCGCCCGATCCATATAGATATAAGCGACCCCGTGCTGTGTGATACAAATATTGTCGTAGACAAAGGATTTGAGCCGCAATTTCTTGATATCTTCCGTATAGAGATTGGCAAACAGCGATTCATAATCCAAACCGCAGTCGAGAAGCGCCCCTGCAAGCCGCATGGTGTCTCCCGTCACGCCCTCGAAGCGGAATCTTCCGCTGTCCGTCACCATACCGAGATAGATGAACGTCGCCGCCTCGGGCGTCATTTTGAGCCTATCTTTGAAGGTCACATAAAAATCTGCGATCATCTCGCAAGCGGACGAGCGGAAATCTTCGACCCAGTTGATGTCGCCGTAGGGATCCGCTTCGATATGGTGATCGATCTTTATGATCTCTTTCGCTTTCGCGTAATTTTGATTGGAGATCCGCTTCCGCGTACCCGTATCGATGACGATGAGAAGGGCGTCCGCATAAACTTCCTCGGGGACGAGATCCTCTGCGCCGCAAAAGGCGAGATAATCGGAAAAGTCCTCGTCGGCGAGGTAGATCTTCTTTTCGGGATAGGTATCGCGCAGGAGCTTAGTAAAACCCTTCGTCGACCCGACCGCGTCGCCGTCGGGTCGGATATGACGGGAAACGACGATCGTTTGGTAGCTTTCGATCTTCTCTAAAATTTGTTTCTTGATCTCTTCGTTCATACAGGCTCTCCCGCCAAAGTATTCAGATCGTCCAAGAGCCGCATAGCCGTCTCTTTATCGGGAACGGTACAGCCGCTTGCCTTTTTATGCCCGCCTCCGCCGTATTTCACGGCGATCGGGTTGATATTATAGCGGTTGGAACGGATCTCCACATGGATTCCGTCCTCCGCCTCGGTAAAGTTCACCCAGACAAACACACCCTTGATATCCCGCATGAGCCCGACAAGCCCGGACGACACCACGGGGGCGGCGTCGCTGTTTTCGGGAAGATCCTCGCGGGAAGTGTAGATGTATGCGACGTTGTTTTCCGTAAATTGGATCTTGTGCATGTTATCGGCGTCTCTGATGATCTCCGAAAAATCCTTGGAAAACAGATTATAGTAGAGCGTCGCGAGGTCGATCGGCTGGGATAGCAAAAACGCCGCCAGCTCGAAGGTGCGCGCCGTCGTCGAATCGAACACAAATCTGCCGCTGTCCGTCACCATGCCCATATAGAGATATGTAGCGGAGTTCAAGGAAAGTTTGAGCTTGCATTCCTTCGCAAACATGGTAACTAAGCCGCACGCGCTCTCGTAGGTGCTGTCGACAACGTCGAGATCCGCGATCTTTTCACAATAGATATGATGATCGAAGCGGAGCGTCTTTTCGGCTGTCTTGTATCTTTCGTCGCAGATCAGGCGGGAGGAACCGCAATCGAGAATGATCGCAAGCGCGCCGCGGTAGGCCTCGTCCGGGATCTGATCCATTTGCACGTCAATAAAGGGAAGGCGGGTCGCAATATCTCCGACCATGTAGATCTCCTTCGAAGGAAAATTGTCTTTGAGAAGGGCGGCAAGCCCGATCTGGCTGCCCATCGCGTCGCCGTCGGGATGCGCATGGCGGTGGATGATGATTCTGTCGTACTTCTTGATCAATTTCAGTGCCTGTTTGAACATTCGATAAACTCCCTATGATAGAATTTCCATTGAATGTTATATTGTATCATAAATTAATGGTTTTGTCAAGGCTTGACAAACTATGATCGTTCAAGTATAATAAAAAGCGAGGTGAAATATGAGAAAATACAGGATCCGCGTCGGGCTCGACGTTGACGATACGATCTACGAATGCAATTCCTATGCCGTTTCCATCATCAACAGCCGCCACCCGGATGAGGAGCCGCTCAGGATCGAAGAGATCAAGAGCTGGGGCGGCGCCGAGCGGCACGGGGACGAACGCGTCGCGCTCTACTCGGATCCCGAATTTGTCAGAACGCAGCCGATCAGCGAGGGCGCGCAGGAATTTGTGAAAAAGCTCTCCGAAATCGCGGATGTGTTCTTTATCACCGCCGTTCCCGCGCCCGTCATGAGCGCAAGGGCGGAACGGCTCGTCAAGGATTTCCCCGAGATCCCCGCCCAAAATATCATCATGGGAACGCGGAAGGAGTTGATCTCGCTCGATATCATGCTCGACGACGGCGCGCACAATATTTCAAGCTCCCGCGCCGCCTATCCCGTTCTCTTCCGGAAACCGTGGAATACGGGGCTTTCGGGGCTTCTCTCCGTCAACAGCTATGACGATTTCCTGCATTTTTGCGAGATGGTGAGAAATTCCTTCTCCGAAAAATTTCCCAAGCTCCGCAAGGGGGGCGTTCTGTGCCTCGTGGGGCCCTCGGGTTCGTCCAAAACGGAGATCGCAAACGGGCTCACACAGCTTAAAGGCTTTGAAAAGCCGCTCACCTCGACGACCCGCCCGCGCCGCAAAACGGAAGGGGGGGATTCCTACCGCTTTATTTCGGAAAACCAGTTCATCAAAGAGATGAAAGCGGGGCATTACATTGAAACGACGGTATACAGCGGCTACCACTACGGAACTTCCAGAGAGGATATCGACCCCATTGTCGACCGCGGCGCCGTCGCCGTGATCCCGATCGACATCTGCGGGGCGATCACCTTGAAAAATCTTTACCGCCGCCGCGCCATGCTCGTCTTTACCCGCCGCGACCGCGCGGAAGCAATCAAGAACATCATCATGCGGGATATCGACCTCGAAGATAAGGTGCGGCGCATCATGTCGCTGGATTTTGAGTACAGGAACAGCGAAGTTTGCGACGTCGAGATCAACGTCGGAAGCGACGTCAACGCGGCGGTGGAGCAGATCGTCGGGCTGACCCGCCAAGGTTGAGTTGCAAAATGGAAAGAACGGTAGAACCCGTTCTTTTTTTATGCCCGTTCCGTCTTGCCAAAGGGGCGGTTTTGTCAACTTTTATCATTCCAAAGTGTGAGAATGATTCTTTCATGTAAAAATAAAATATTTCATGAAAATCTTGACGTTTCATTTTTTCTCTGTTATAATACGGGTAGAAATTTTCAGGGCGGGTTCCCTTATGAAATAACCCGCGAGGAGTAACATATGGTGCGTTATACGCTGGACGCAAGCAAGAGGGGCGTTGATATTTCAAAGCATCTCTACGGGCTCTTTTTCGAAGACATCAACCAAGCGGCGGACGGGGGTCTGAATGCGGAAATGGTCATCAATAACTCGTTTGAATACGAGTATTTTACCTATGACGATTACAACTGCGAAAGCCGCGTGGAAGCACGTTCCAACAAAGGATTTTATTGGGATATTTACGGCGCAGGTCCCAGAAAGATCGTAAAAAAGGGGGGCATGAACGAAAATAATCCCTCATACCTTCTTCTCGACGTCGGCGGGATCTATCATCTCGAAAACCCCGGTTTTTACACAAACGGCGGTTACGATATCTATGGCATGCCCGTCGTGAACGGGGAGACTTACCATTTTTCGATGTGGATCAAACGTCTCGGGTTCAAGGGCGTTGCAAAAATCTTTATCAGAGGGGCGCACGGCAGACATACGAGCGTGGGAGAGATCAAGATCCCCGCGGGGACGGACGGCGACTGGATCAAAGTTGCTTGCTCCGTCAAGGCGGAAAAGGATACGATGGGGCGTCTCTGCATTACGCTTGAAGGCAACGGTAAACTCGGGATCGACTATGTTTCTCTCCTTCCCGCAACCGTTTGGGGAGATCCCAATAAATACAGGAACGGGAAATTGTCGCCCCGCATCGTCGAGGCGATGAAGAACTGCCATCCTTCCTTTTTGAGGTTCCCCGGCGGGTGCGTCGTTGAAGGGGACGTCGCGTTTGATTACCAATATAAATGGCGCAATACGGTCGGCCCTTTGGAACAGCGCCGCCAGATCCCCAACGTCTGGCGCTATATGCAGTCTTACGGGATCGGTTTTTATGAATATTTTGCGCTCTGCGAGGATCTTCATATGACGCCGCTCCCCGTTCTTCACTGCGGCGTGCTCTGCCAGATCCGTATGGGCGAACAGCGCAAGACGGGCTACCAGCGCATCGTTCCCGGGACGGCGCAATTTCAGAGCGAAGTGATCGACAACGTCGCCGATCTCATTTATTTTGCAAAGGGGGATATCTCCTCTTCGGACAAAAACGAGTCTTATTGGGCGAAAGTGCGTTCGGATATGGGGCATCCCGCGCCCTTCGAATTGAAGTATATCGGGATCGGCAACGAAAACTGGGGCTACGAATACTTCGATAATTTTGCGTCCTGCCTTCTCGGCGTCCGCCAGTATATGTATAAGGGCAGGCTCACCGATCTTTTGAAACTCTTCGATATCACGATCGTTACGAGTGCGGGCGTGGATATCCGCCCGCAGGACAGCAACGACTCGTGGAAGATCATCAATGAAAAATACCGCGATATGATCGTGGACGAGCACGTCTACAATTCCTACCAGTGGTTTATCGACAATACCAAGCGGTACGACTGTTACGACAGAAGCGGTGCGAAGGTATTTATGGGCGAATATGCCATGCACACGATGTCGGACGGCAGGGGACGGCTCAACGGCGACAACAATCTCAAAGCGGCTCTTTCGGAAGCGGCGTTCCTCACGGGCTGCGAACGCAATTCGGACGTCGTGAAGATGACCTGCTATGCGCCGCTCTTCGCTTCCACCTATCATTATCGCTGGACGCCCAACATGATCTGGTTCAACGCGCGCGACGTCATGCTGACGCCGAACTACTACGTCCAGCAGATGTTTGCCTCCAATACGGGCAAATACACGCTTACGGATGTCTCCGAAGTAAACGACGACAACGCGGGGGGGCTCCTCATCGGCGGGCATCGTACCGCAAGCGCCGTCTCGAAAGTGCTCGTGCGCGACATCAAGAGCGGCAAAACGGTCTACGAGCACGACTTCAAAGACGGTCTCGGCGGCTGGAAGGTATATCCGAATTGCTGCGGCGGGCATATCGAGAACGGGGAGCTGATCATCGAAGAGAGCGAAGCGTTCAACGGCTTCTATTATGACGAGCAATCTTTTTCGGACTGTGAAGTGGAGATCTTCTTCCGCCGTCTTTCGGGAGAACAGAGCTTTATCGGCGGCGTCGGCGTTGCGGATGTCAGGGATATCGGGACGATGGACAGCGCTGGATTTTCGATCTGCTGCCAATACGGGAAGAATCACAAAGGGTACGACGTTTCGTTCGATAAGAGAGTCGACTTCATGCGTACCGTATGCGAGATGATGGGCAAGGATAAATTCCTCGGCTATTCTCCCGAGGGGAACATCTTAAAGCTCGTCTATACCAAAAAGACTTTTACGGCGTACATTTATAAGGACGAGGCGTGGCACGAAGTGCTCTTCAAGAACATCTGGAAGGTCAACGAGCGCGTGTTCCAGACGACTTCCGTCGGAGAGGACGGGAAGATCTACTTAAAGGTCGTCAACGTGTCCGACCGCGACGAAGAGATGGTCGCCGAGCTCAAAGGCTTCGAGGGAAAGACCAAGGCGCACGTCACGACGCTCTGGGACGAGGACGTCACCGTGATCAACGAGATCAACGTCAAGGCGGGCAAAAAGCACAATATCGAGCCCGTCGAAAGCGACCTGAAACTCAACGGAAACACGCTCACTGCGACCCTCAAAAAAAACAGTCTGAACGTATTTGTGATCGAATAAAAGAAAGGTCGAAAGGGACTCCTGCGGGAGTCCTTTTTTCATATTCCGGATCTTGTCCACATATCATATAGCGATGTTGGACTTTCTTCCGCCGCGCATCAGAGAGGCGCTTCAATATATCAACGCGAATTTCCTCTACGAACTCCGCATGAGGGCAGACAAGCCCCTTCTTGCGAATCTCGGAGGGGATTTCCGCTATCTCGGAGCGTACGGCGTTTCGGCGGAAAAGGACGCGCTCCGCCCGACGCCCGCGGAGATCGGGGAAACGCTCTTTGCGGCGAGCAATTTTTCGGTCTATTCGGTGGAAAACCAGATCCGCCAAGGCTTTGTAACGGGCGCGGAGGGCGAGAGGATCGGGATCGCGGGCTCTTACGTCTACGAGGGGACGAATGTGCTTTCCGTGACGAACGTCACATCTCTCTGTATCCGCATCCCGCATGCGGTCGAAGGCTGCGCGGAGGAGATCTACGGGTCATGCTTTTCGCCGTCGCCCTGTTCCGTTCTCATTATGGCGCCCCCGGGAGAGGGCAAAACGACCCTTTTGAGAGACTTATGCCGCCTCGTATCCGCCCGCACGGGAAAAAATATCCTTGTCTGCGACGAGCGCGGGGAACTTTCCGCGGGAGAACTCGGAGGAACTTCCGACGTCATGCGTTTTGCGGACAAGCTGACGGCGTTTACAAGCGGGATCCGCGCCATGCGCCCCGATATCATCGTGACGGACGAGCTCCTTCCCCAAGACTATCTTGCGGTGAAAAGAGCGATCGAGGGCGGGGTGCTGGTATTCGCTTCGGCGCACTTGAAGCGGTATGAGGACGTTCCGCAAAAGCTCTTTTCCCGATATGTGCTTCTCGACGGGCTCGGGCGGATCGGAAGCGTCCTGAACGAGGTGGGCGAGCGTGTGGCTTAAACTTCTTGTCTGTGTTCTCATCATCGCTTTCTGCACCTTTCTCGGATACCTTTCCGCGGGAAAATACCGTGCTAGAAAGAAGTTCTATGCGCAGATGTACGCCTTTCACGAAAGATACCTCAACGAACTCTCCTATACGCGGCGGCCGCTTTCAGAGCTTCTCCAAACGGAAAAGGAGGGGGGAGACTTTTTCCGCTTCCTGCACGAGCACGCGAAAAAGGGGAAAAGGGCCGAGTTTCCGTCCTATCTCTCCGAGGAAGAGAAAAAGGAGTTTGACGAATACCTCAACATGCTCGGGGTCGGCGATTCCTTTTCGCAAAAGGGGTATTTCGGCGCAAAGAGCAAGTTGCTTTCGGAAAAGAAGGAGGCCGCTGCAAAGGCGGAAAAGGAGCGGAGCGAACTCTACCTCAAACTTGGTCTGCTTGCGGGGCTCGCATTCGTCATTCTGATCGTATAATGGATATTTCTATCATCTTCAAACTTGCGGCGATCGGGATCGTGATCACGATCGTTTGCCAATTATTGAAAAAATCGGATCGGGACGATATCTCTACGGTGGTCTCTATCGTGGGACTTGTCATCGCGCTCACAATCGCCGTGACGATGATCGGGGATCTTTTCGATACGATACGGAATATTTTCGGGGTTTACTGACATGCCGATCTTCCAACTCGTCGGGATCGCATTCGTGACGGCCGTCGCCGCGCTCATCCTGAAAGGTACAAAGCCGGAGCTTGCCTTTGCCGTAACGATCGCGGGAAGCATCATTCTCCTGCTCTTCGTCTTTGAAGTATTCCGCGGGAGCATGTCGATTTTCAGCGAGATCGCTTCGGAGACGGGGATAGATTCCGCACTCGTCAAGATCCTTCTGAAAATGGTGGGAATCGGCTATCTCGTGGAATTCAGCGCGGGGATCCTGAACGATTTCGGGCAAAATTCGGTCGCGGACAAGCTGATCTTCTGCGGAAAGATCGTGATCCTCGTCCTTGCGATCCCGATCCTCGAAAGCGTTCTGCAACTCATCAAACAGCTTTTGGGGTATATCTCATGATGATACGGCACAGGCGGAGGAGAAGAACGTGGGCGGTCGTCTTGCTCATTCTCCTCGGGATCCTTCTCTTGTCGCTTATCGGAGACGGGATCCGCGCGGCGGCAAATGATACGTCCTCCGAAGAGGCCGCGGCGCTCGATGAACTGCAAAAAAACATTGAAGAGCTCTTGGATTCCCTCGACACGAAGGAACTTCAA
Source organism: uncultured Clostridia bacterium (assembly GCA_947626105.1). Taxonomy (GTDB): domain Bacteria; phylum Bacillota; class Clostridia; order Christensenellales; family Borkfalkiaceae; genus Gallimonas. The sequence continues at coordinate 9,660 of CANQQY010000006.1, forward strand.
GAGTATCTTTCGACGCTCTCCGCGTTCAAGGGCGTCACCGTCAAGGAAAAACTTTTGGGGATCATCACGGGAGATTATTCCCTCGATTATTCCTCGCTGGCGCAAGCCGTCCTTTCTCTCGTATGGGAAGAGGGGAAGGTGATGCTTCCCGCCTTTGTCGTCATCGTCGCGGTCGCGCTCCTCTGCGGGATCCTTAACTCTGCAAAAAGTGGGTTTATGAACAGTACTATGTCAGACATAATCCACTTTTTCGGGTATATTTCCGTCGGTGCATCTGTGCTTGCATGTCTTGTCAGCGTCCTCGACGTCGGATTTTCCGCACTCTCCTCCATGCAAAGACAGATGGAGATCGTCTATCCGCTTCTCTTAACCCTGATGGCGGCAAGCGGGGGAACGGTATCCGCGGGCATTTATAGACCTGCCGTCGCCTTTTTCAGCAGCGCTATCTGCGAGCTCTTTACCTCCGTCGTGCTTCCGACTTCCGTCGTCGTCATCATTCTGGCGTTCGTCGGCAACCTTTCGGAGGACGTCCGCACGGAGCGCCTCGGCGAATTTTTCAAGAGCATCAACAAGTGGCTGATCGGTCTGACGCTCGGGCTTTTCTCTGTCCTTCTGACGGTGCAGGGGATCGCGGGAGCGCAGTATGACGGCCTGTCTCTCCGTGCGGTAAAATACGTCGTTTCCGGCTCGGTGCCCATTGTGGGGGGCTTTTTGTCGGGCGGTATGGAACTCGTTGTTGCGGGGAGCGCGCTCATTAAAAATGCGCTCGGCTCCTTCACCGTATTTATGCTGTTTGCCGTCGTACTCCGTCCCGTGCTTCTCTTTGCCGCGTTCCAGCTCTTTCTGCGGATCTCCGCGGCGGCGACCGAACCCGCAGGCGGCAAGATCTCGCCATTTCTGTCCCGCCTTGCGTCGGACAGCGGATATTTTATCGCAGGGATCCTCTGCATCGCCTTTTTGTACTTTCTCACCATCCTGCTGCTCGTCTGTTCAACGGGGGTGATCTTTTCATGAAGGCGTACATTTTGAGCGTCGCGGGCGTCATTCTGATCTCTGCGATCATCTCCATTCTCGTCCCCTCGGGGAAAATGGGCAAATTCATCAAGGGGATGACCAAACTTTTTATCCTTGCCGTCTTGATCTCGCCCTTTGTTTCGTGGCTGAAAGGGGGTGATTTCCTGTTTTCGTCGAAGGATGTGGGAAGCGATGAAAAGTATTTGAGAAACTACGTCGCGATGCTCACTGACGAGGATGAAGCCGCGATCGAAGCCGCCCTCGCGGAAGAATACGGCATCGGGACGGACGTTGCGGTTTCCCGTTCCTTCGACGATTTCTCTTATGAAAAAATAAAAGTCGTCGTATTGGATTTCGGCATAAACGGGGACGAATCACATATAGATATATTGTCCAACGTCAAAACGCGTCTCACTAGTCGGTTCGGCTGTCCCGTGGAGGTCACATGACGCTAAAAGAACTGAAAAAAAACAAAACATTCCGGATCGTTGCGATTCTCGTTGCGGCCCTGCTTCTGCTCCTTGTCGTGTGGGCGGTATTCTTCAAAAAGGGGAGCGGCGACTATGCGCCCACGGAAGCGGAAGCGCGCCTGAGCATTTTGCTCAACGAGATCGAAGGCGTCGAAAAGACAACGGTAATGATCACCGAGCGGGACGGGATGCCCGTCAGCGCGGTCGTCGTCTTTGAGGGCGAGGACGGGATCCTGATCCGTTCGAGGCTCATCGAAGCGTCTGCAAAAGCGCTGTCGCTCAATGCACGGGATATTCTCGTCTATCCCGCCAATCATTAAGTATTTTGTAGGAAAGGAGATAAAAAACCATGTCAAACACCAAGAAGATTGCAATCATGTCCACCCTCGTCGTTCTGCTCGCCGTCGTCGCCGTGTTCAATTTTGTCCTTGCCGGCACGAGAGATACGGCAGTTGACGGCAGCGCAAGCGTACAGGCGACCTATTTCACGACCTATCGCGACACGCGGAACAGTACCCGCAGCGAGGAATTTGTCCAGCTTGACAGCATCATCGCGACGTACGCCGCCGACAGCGAAGAGTATGCAAGCGCCGTTCAGCGGAAAGAGGAGCTCGTAAAACTCATGGAGGACGAACTCGTCATGGAATCCATGATCAAAGCGATCGGATTTTCGGATGCGGCCGTCACGATCACGGACGCAAACAATATCAACGTTTTCGTCAATTCAAGCGAACTTTCCGAGGACGCGATCACGAAAATCTTCTATGCGCTCGAAGTTGAGTATAATGTGCGCAACGGAAATGTGATAATTATGCCCGTTTACGCGGAAAGTTGACAAAAAACAGTAGTAAAATCGGAAAAGATGTGCTATAATGAAACGGTAAGGAGTCATTATGGCAAGTATCAAATATAATCCGAACGGTCAGAAGGGCAGGATCACGTACAACGCCGATATCGTGAGCGGGATCGTGGTTTTGAGTCTCCAAGAGACGGAGGGCATCGAGCTTGTTCCATCGAAGAGCAAGGGGATCAAACTCTGCTTCGAGAAGGAAGGCATCTTTGTGGATATCTCGGTCATCGCGCATTACGGTTATAAGGTGCCCGAGCTTGCATACCGCATCCAGCAAAACATCAAACAGATGGTCGAATCCATGACGAAATACAGGATCGCAAAGGTGGATGTGCATGTGCAGAGCGTGATATTTCCCGAGGCAAACGAAACGCCCTCCGAGGACGCCGAAAAGAAAAATAATTGACGGTTTCCCCCTTTGAGAAGGGGGAAATCTTACATTGGGAGATACTATGAGAAGCGACGCAAGGGAAGCGGCATTCAAGGCTGTGTTTGCGGATCTTTTTTGCGAAAACGACGAAAAATTCCGCGGATCGCTTTACAGACAGGCAAAATTAAAGGACGAGGAGAGCGCTTTTGCCGAAGCGCTTGTCCGTTGCGTAAAGGAGCACAGGGAGGAACTTTCGGCTCTGATCGCGGATCGGGTCGTCCGCTTCGCCGAAAACAGGATCTATGCGGTAGACCGCGCGATCCTCCTCATCGCGCTTGCCGAGATCAAATATTTCGACGACGTTCCGCCCGTTGTTTCGGTGAGCGAAGCGGCGGATCTTGCGCGAAAGTATTCCACGGAGCGTTCACCGGATTTTGTGAACGGCGTGCTCGGGAGCGTGATCAACGGATGATACTCATTGACGGAAAGGGAACGGCGGCTTCGATCCGCTCCGAACTCAAAGCGAGGACAGCCGCTTTTGAACAGAAAACAGGGAAAAAAGTCGGACTTGCGGTTGTGATGATCGGCAGCGATCCCGCTTCGGCGATCTACGTCCGCAACAAGATCAAGGGGTGCGAAGAGGCGGGCATTGCCTCTTTTGCACGCTTTCTTCCCGCGGAGACGACGCAGAAAGAGGCGGAGGCCGCCGTTGACGCGCTTGCAAAGGACGATTCCGTGCACGGCATTCTTGTCCAGCTTCCGCTTCCCGTCCATCTCGACGCGCCGAAAATTCTCGCAAGGATCCCCGTCGAAAAGGACGTAGACGGGTTTTCGGCATGGAATCTCGGGAAACTCGCCATGAAGGAAGAGGGGACTGTCGCGTGTACACCTCTCGGCGTCATGGAACTCTTGAAGCGGTATCACGTCCAAACGTGCGGAAAAAGCGCCGTTGTCGTGGGACGGAGCAATATCGTCGGCAGACCGATGGCGCTTTTGCTCCTGAATGCCGACGCAACCGTAACTGTTTGCCATTCCAAAACGCCGAATCTGAAAGAAGAATGCGCAAAGGCAGATATTTTGGTCGCGGCGATCGGGAAGGCGAAGTTTATCAAAGCGGATATGGTGAAGGATGGGGCAGTCGTCATCGACGTCGGCACCAACCGCGATGAAAACGGGAAGCTGTGCGGCGACGTCGATTTTGAACATGTCAAAGAAAAGGCTTCCATGATCACCCCTGTGCCGGGCGGCGTCGGTCCAATGACGATCGCCATGCTTCTTTCGAATACGGTCGAGGCCGCGGAGCGTACACTTAGATGAATTTTTCGGAGAAATACAAAGGATATCAAACGGCGGCGGAAGAGGCGATCCTCTCCCGCTGCGGCGAAATGCGCTTTTCGCCGTCCGTGCTCGCCGACAGCATGCGATATTCCCTCCTTGCAGGCGGGAAGCGGATCCGTCCCGTTCTTTTTTTTGCCGCGCTCGAAGCGTTCGGCGCGGATTTCAGGCAGGAAACAGATTTGGCTGTGGCGCTCGAGTGCATTCACACGTATTCGCTCATCCATGACGATCTTCCTGCAATGGATAACGACGATTTTCGCCGCGGAAAGCCTTCCAATCACAAAATGTTCGGGGAGGCAAACGCGATTTTGGCGGGAGACGCGTTGCTTAGCTACGCTTTCGACCTTCTTCTCAAAGCCTGTACAAAAAGCGAACGGCACATCTTGGCGGCGCAATGCCTTTCCCGTGCCGCAGGCGCGGAAGGGATGATCGCGGGGCAATCCGCCGATCTGCTCTATTCGGGCAAAACGGGCGGTGCAGACGAACTATTTTATATCTATGAAAACAAGACGGGGCGGCTTCTGTCCGCTCCTTTGGAAATGGCGGCGATCCTCTCGGGCTGCGATCCTGCGGCGGCAGGGGCATTCGGAAAGAACCTCGGGATCCTCTTCCAGCTCACCGACGACATTCTGGATGAAAAGGGGGAGAGCTCCAAAATGGGCAAAACGGTCGGCAAGGATAAAACGGAAGAGAAACTCACCTGCGTACGCCTCATCGGGCTCACGGCTTCCGAAGAGCTCGCCGACGAGTATGCGAGCCGTTGCAGGCAGTCCCTTTCCTGCTTCCCCCGAAACGTTTCCTTTTTTGAAAGTCTTATTGATCTTGTCCGCGGACGGGATCACTGAAAATCATGAAGAATATCACTAGCGGGGAGCTGAAAAACGCTTCCCTTCCTCAATTAAAGGTACTTTGCGAGGAATTGCGGGAGGAGATCTTCCGCACGGTGTCCGTCTGCGGCGGGCACCTTTCCTCCAATCTCGGCGCGGCGGAGCTCACCGTCGCCCTTCACCGCGTCTTTGATTTTCCGACGGATAAGATCGTCTTTGACGTTGGCCACCAGTGCTATACCCATAAACTCCTCTCGGGGAGAGCGGACAGATTCCATACTCTTCGCAAGGAGGGCGGGCTTTCCGGTTTTCCCAAACGCGAGGAGAGCGTCTACGACTGTTACGATACCGGCCATGCGGGTACGGCGATCTCCGCCGCGCTCGGGATCGCCAAGGCGCGCGATCTGAAAGGCGAAAAATTCAACGTCATCGCGCTCGTTGGCGACGGATCGTTCAATAACGGGCTCATCTTTGAGGCGCTCAACAGTCTTAAAATCCTGAATGCGAACATCTTGATCGTCCTGAACGACAACGGAATGTCCATTTCTCCGACCGTCGGCGGCACGCACGAGGTTCTTACGGGGATCAAAGAGGGGAGGGCGTCTGTTGAAGACGTCGCACTCTTTGAACGTTTCGGCTTGCAATATATGGGCGTATACAACGGTAACGACCTCACGGAACTTCTTCCCGCTCTGGAAAACGCAAAGAACGCGCTCCGGAATACGAGCGTCCTGCTTCATGTGACGACGAAAAAGGGGCACGGTTATCCGTTCTCGGAAAACGCACCCCTCGAAACGCACGGCGTGAGCCCGCATGCAAAATGCTACGAGTATTCGACCGCACTCGGCGAGGAACTCATCTCTCTTGCCGAAAAAGACGAAAGGATCGTCGCCGTCACGGCCGCGATGACGGACAGCCTGGGACTTAGGCCGTTTTTCGATAAGTTTCCGAAGCGTTCGATCGACGTCGGGATCTGCGAGGAGCACGCCTCCGTCCTCTGCGCCGGGCTCGCGACAGAGGGCATGAAACCCTATTATGCGATCTATTCCACCTTTTTGCAGCGCGCCTTTGACGAGATCATCCACGACGTCTGCGGGCAAAAACTCCCCGTGACCTTCTGCATCGACCGCGCGGGCGTTACGGGCGCGGACGGAGAAACCCACCAAGGCGTTTTCGACCTTTCCTATCTGTCCTTTATTCCGAATCTGACGATCGCGATCCCGAAAAATGTCACGGAATTCCGCGAAATGATCCGTTTGAGCGCAGATTATCCTTATCCGCTCGCGATCCGTTATCCGCGTGAAGGGACGGAAGGGGAGATCGGCGACGTAAAGTTCGGGAAATTTGAAGTTTTACATAGTACTATGTCTGACATAGTTATCCTTGCGGCGGGTGAGCGCTGTATCGACCTTGCCGGTCACCTCTGCGCTCTTGCGAAGGAGCAAGGCGTCGATGTTACGGTCGTCAACGCTCGCTTTTTGAAGCCTTTGGATGAAGAATACCTTTCCGCAGTCGAAGCGGGGTGCGTCGTCACCATTGAGGACAACGCTTTGATCGGCGGTTTGGGCGACGCCGTTTCGCGGTTTTACAGGAACAGCGGAAAGACGATCCTGTCCTACGGGTATCGGGACGTCTTTCTCCCGCACGGCGAGGCGCACTCCCTCATGGAAAAATACGGACTGAATCTACAAAAGATGCTAAGTGAGATCCTCGGATATGCGCGCAGATAAGTTTTTTTCGGAAAAATACGGCTCCCGTACAAAGGCGCAGGAAGCGCTTTTGCGGGGGCTGGTTTTGCGTAACGGCAAACCCGTATCGCCGAAGGACGAAGTGTCCCAAGAGGACGTTTTCGTGTTTTCGGAGGAAGAGGAGACGTTCGTTTCAAACGGGGGGTATAAGCTGGCGCGCGGACTTGCGTCGTTCGGGGCGGACGTTCGCGGGCTTGTCTTTGCCGATCTCGGCGCCAGCACGGGGGGATTTTGCGATTGTCTCTTGCAAAACGGCGCAAAGAGGGTCTATTGCGTCGACGTCGGAAAGAGCCAGCTCGACAAAAAACTTGCTTCCGATCCGCGCGTCGTCATTATGGACGAAACGAACGCCCGTTTTCTCTCAAAAGAAAGTTTTCCCGAGCCGATCGACGCCGTATCCGCCGATTTAAGTTTTATTTCTCTCCGCCTTATCTTGCCCGCCGTCCGTTCTTTTTTGCCCGTCGGAGGGAGGGCGTTTGTCCTTTTCAAGCCGCAGTTCGAGTGCGAAGGGAAGGGCATCGGGAAATCGGGGATCCTGCCTCCGTCCCGCCACGGGGCGCTCCTGTCATCTTTTTTCGACTTCGCTACTTCCATAGAGCTCTCCCCGACGGATATCGTAAACGCTCCCGTGCGGCCGAAGAAAAACGTCGAATATATGATCTTGCTCCAACACGGCGGAAAGGGGATCCCAAAAGCTCGATTTATGCAAAAGGCTGTCCTTCCCGCTCAAACGGCAAATAAAATATAAGAAAAACTTATGTGCATTTATGCAAAAAATGCTTGCGTTTATACAACGAATCCTATATAATATAGATTAAGTATGATAATCGGTATTTTCTATAACGAAAAACAGGCCGATCCTTCGGTTGCTACGGAACTGAAAGCCGCGCTCCGTAAGGGCGGATCGGATGCGGTTATCATGACGGACGAAGAAGAGATCCGCGGGATCGACAGATTGATCGTGCTCGGCGGGGACGGAACGATTCTCCGCGCCGCGCGCCGCGCCGCAATACAGTCTGTTCCGCTCTTCGGCGTCAATTTCGGGCGGATCGGGTTTCTGACGGAATTCGAACGCGACGAACTGTCCGCTGCCGTCGATTTGGCGCTTTCTCCGGATTGCGATGTTCTTGAACGTGCAATGCTCGGAATCGACTGGAACGGGAATCGGATCGACTGTCTCAACGAATGCTCTCTTCTCCGCGGGGTCTCTCCGCAGGATGAAAACAAAGTCGTCACGATCGGCGTGCGGATCGACGGCTCCGAGGCGGGGGAAGTGACGGCGGACGGTCTTATCGTCTCGACGCCGACGGGTTCGACCGCATATTCGCTCTCCGCGGGGGGCAGCATTATGGCGCCCGACTGCGACACGTTCATGCTGACTCCGGTCTGCGCCTTCTCTTTGAAGAGCCGCCCGATCGTTTACCCTTCTTCGAGCGAGCTGACTTTTTCCATACGCGCCCCGCACCGTCTTCTGTTATATGGAGACGGCAGATTTTTGGGCGTCGTGGGGGAAAACGATTCTCTCATCGTACGAAAAGCGTCGAGAAGCGCCGTCTTTTTGACGGCAAACAAGAAGGGATATTTCCGAAGGATCACAGAAAAAATCAATTAAAAAGGGATGAATTATGTTAAGAAACGCCAGACACAATAAAATTCTCGAAATTATCGAACAGCAGGAGGTGGAAACGCAGGAGGAACTCTGCGAACAGCTTGCCGCCCGAAATTTTTCGGTCACGCAGGCGACCGTCTCCCGCGATATCAAGGAACTTCATCTTTTTAAGGTGAAGGGGAACACCAAACGCTTCCGCTACGCTTCCATGACGGAGAAGGAAAACGGACTTTCCGACAAAATGCGTTCCCTCTTCCAAACCTGCGTTTTAAGCATCCGCAACGTTCAGAATCTGATCGTGATCAAGACGCTCAACGGCAACGGGTCCAATGCGGGCGTCGTCATCGACCGTCTCGAATACAGAGAGATCGTCGGCTGTATCTCGGGCGACGACACGGTTCTTGTGATCTGCGAAACCACGGAAGAGGCAAAGAACGTCTCCGATCGGCTCAACGTGCTTGTGAAAGGTTGATCCATGCTGAAAAGTCTCTCGATCCGCAACGTCGCGCTCATCGAGCGCGCCGATCTTGAATTTTCGGAAGGGCTGAACGTGCTGTCAGGGGAAACGGGCGCGGGAAAGTCCGTGATCCTCGACTGCATTGATTTTGTGCTCGGGGCAAAGGCGGATAAGGGAATGGTGCGCTATGGAGAGAGCGAATGTCTCGTGCGCGCCGAATTTTCGTGCGAGAGCGCCGCATTGAGGGAGCTTCTCGCCTCATTCGATATTGAAGCGGACGAAACGCTTCTCATTTCCCGCAAACTCAATACGGACGGAAGAAGTTCGCTCAAAGTCAACGGCGTTACCGTCACGGTCTCGATGTTGAGACAGATCACCTCGCTCCTCGTGGACGTACACGGGCAGAGCGAGCATTTCTTTTTATTGAAGGAGCGCAACCAGCTTCGGCTGCTCGACTCGATCGGCGGAGAGAAGGTCGCGGGAGCGAAGCGCCGCGTCGCGGAACTTCTCGCCGAACGCTCGAAGATCCTTTCCGGCCTTGCCGTGCTCGGCGGGGACGAAGGGGAACGGGCGCGGAGGCTGGATGTTCTGCGCTACCAGATCGACGAACTTTCGCGTGCCGAACTTAAAGAGGGCGAAGAGGAAGCCCTGCTTGCGCAGAGGGAGAAATTCCGCAATGCGGAAAAGATCCTCGAGGGGCTTTCCGAGGCGAGGGACGCTCTCCGCTCGGACGGCGGAGGGGTGGATCTTCTGCGTGCCGCCATCCGCGCACTCCACTCCGTAAGCCGCTTTTCGACCGATTACGGGGCGCTGGCGGAGCGGCTCGAAAACGCCCTTGCCGAGGCGGAGGACATCGCCGATGAGACGGAAGAGGAGCTTTCGGGCTTCGATATGGATGAGCAAGAAGCCAATCGTGTCGAATCCCGTCTCGATGAGATCAAGTCGCTTAAAAAGAAATACGGCGGAAGCGTGGAGGCGGCGATCGCCTTTCTGACCTGCGCAAAGGAAGAATTTTCTGCCCTTGAAGACAGCGGGGAGCGTTTCGAAAAACTCTCCCGTGAACTTACCCAAACCGAGGACGCGCTTTTCGCCGCATGCCTTGCGCTCACGGCGGCAAGGAAAGAGACCGCGAAAGGATTTACCGAGAGGGTCGCCGCGGAGCTTAAAACGCTTGCGATCGGCGCGGCGCGCTTCGAGATCGAATTCGGGGAGTATTCGCGCGAGGATGTCCCGAAAACGACTTCCGAAGGTCTCGGAGAGGTGAGATTTCTCTTTTCCGCCAACCGCGGGGAGCCCTTGAAGCCGCTCGACAAGATCATCAGCGGCGGCGAGATGAGCAGGTTTATGCTCGCCGTCAAGGCGCAGATGTCCGCCGTCGGGGAGATCGGGACGTATATTTTCGACGAGATCGACGCGGGGATCGGCGGCGAAACGGCCAGAGCGGTCGGAGAAAAGTTCTGCACGATCTCGAAAAATACGCAGATCATCGCGGTATCCCATCTTGCGCGTATCGCCGCATTTGCCGACAGGAATTTTCTCATTGAAAAACGGGAAGAAGGGGGTAGAACGTTCACACGGATCCGAAACCTTGAACGGGATGACCTTCTTAGCGAGATCGCGCGGCTCATCGGCGGAGATACCGGGGAGATCGCAACGGAACACGCGCGACTCCTGTTGCGGGAAGCCGAACTTTACAAAAACTCCCTTTCCCGCATAAAGCTACAAGAGGAATAAAAACACGAGGCTTACGCAAAGTAATCTCCAAACGGAGGTTTTCATGCGTAAGCTGAATTTTTTTCTTGCGGCCTTTGCAACGCTCTTCGCCGTATGCCTCACGGGCACGGGGATCGATGCAAACGCCGCTTCCAGTGAATATTATCTGGGCGGGATGACGGCAGGATTTTCCCTCTCTGCGGGAGGCGCGGAGGTGATCGGGCTCTCCGAGGTCTCATCCGACGACGGGATCCACCGCCCGGCAGAGGAGGTCGGGATCAATGTGGGAGATCTGATCTGCGCGGTGGATGGCATCAGGATCAAAAGTATCGCCGATCTCAATGCGGCGCTTGAACGCAGCGGCGGGAAGGAGGTCGTCCTTACGGTCAAGCGGAGCGGGGAGACCGCGGAAGTCACGGTAAAGCCCGCTGCCGACAAAAAGACGGGAAAATACAAGATCGGCGTGCTCATCCGCGACACTTTGACGGGCATCGGCACCGTGACCTACATCAAAAAAGACACCCTTCGCTTCGGATCTTTGGGACATGCCGTATGCGACGAAAGCAACCAATCGCTTGAAATTTCCGACCCGAAAGTTTACCTTTGCAGCGTGATCGGCGTCAATAAGGGAAAGCGGGGAAAGGCGGGGGAGCTTAGAGGGCTTTTTCTCAACGATAAGACGATCGGAAGGGCGGATTCCGTCTGTATGACGGGGCTGTACGGAACGTTTGATAAAAGCTATGATTTTTCTCATACCGAAACGGTCGAGATCGCTCCGATCTCGGAAGCGACGATCGGCAAAGCCGTCATTTACTCCACGATCGACGGCGTGTGCCCGCAAAAATACGAGATCAGCATCGCGAAAGTGGATGAAAACAATAAGGAAAATAAAAATTTCGTGATCAAGGTAACGGACGAAAAACTCATCAAAGAGACGGGCGGGATCGTTCAGGGGATGAGCGGGAGCCCGATCGTCCAGAACGGAAAACTCATCGGCGCAGTCACTCATGTCTTTTTGAACGATCCGACGCGCGGTTACGGCATCGGGATCGAAAATATGTTGGAAAAATAAGTCGAATCATCAGAGAAATCGGTTCATATCATGGGATATGAACCTCTTTTTTGTCCGCGACACGCTCATGCGCGCCATAGAACGGAAAAAGACGCTTTTGGCGCTCTCCGTTCTCTTCTTGTTTATGACGATCCTCGGGATCTGTCTCGTCTCGTCGCCCGCCGTCTACGAATACCAGCTTTCCGTCACCGATAAATTCATGACGGAGATCTGCTTTTCGGACGACAGCGTCTTTTTGATCTTTCTTTCGAGAACGGCGGGTTTTTCCCTGCTTCTTCTGCTCGTCCTTGCGGGAGGGATCCATCCCGCCGCGCTCCTTCTTCCGCTTGCAGTGCTCCTGTACCGTGCTTTTACTTTCGGCGGCAGTCTCTATGTCTTTTTCAGCTTTTACGGACTTTCGGGAGGGCTTGTCGTCTTTGTCCTCTATCTGCCCGTTCATCTCTGCGTAGACGTCTGCCTTTTGCTCGCCGCGTCTCTCTCCGTGGGACGGGCGTTCGGGTTTTGCTTCTGCAAAAACGATTTTTTGGGACTACTGTGGGATTTTCTTGCGCTGCTTATCCTCATCGTTTTGGTCTGTTTTATCGAAATGATCCTGCTTCTCGTCCTGTTTCACCCGATAGGAAATATTTTGTAAGTGTATTTTTCATCCGAAGCGGCAAACTGACGGTATGAAGAAAATCATTTGTGCGGTCATATCGGTACTATCGGCGCCCATGTTCTTATTCGGGGGCGCGAGCAGAGCCGTCGCGCTCGAAAAGGAACCCGCTTGCAAAGCGGCATATTGCTGCGATTACGGCACGGGAACGGCGATCTACGCAAAAGAAGAGACCAAACGGCTTCCCATTGCGAGCATGTGCAAGATCATGACGCTCCTTCTGTCCTTTGAAGCGGCAGACAGAGGGGAGCTTTCCTATGATGAAATGATCACCGTAAGCGAAAATGCGGCCGGAATGGGTGGATCGCAGGTGTTTTTACAGGCGGGTCTTTCCTATTCGGCGGAAGAGCTCTTAAAGACGATCGCAGTCTGTTCCGCGAACGACTCCTGCGTTGCGATGGCGGAACGCGTTGCGGGGAGCGAAAGCGCCTTCATCGAAAGAATGAACGCGCGCGCAAAGGAGCTCGGGGCGGAAAACACGCTCTTTGCGAACTGTACAGGACTTCCGAAGGAGCCGCAGTATTCCTGCGCCAAAGACGTTGCCGCAATGCTGCGGGAACTCTTAAAACACGAAAAATATTATACTCTGACGAAGATCTGGATGGAGGACTTCGCCCACCCGGACGGCAGAACGACCCAAATCAGCAATACAAACAAGCTGCTGCGCTATTATGACGGTTGCGACGGCGGGAAAACGGGCTTTACGAGCGAAGCGGGGTACTGCCTCGCCGCAACGGCAAAACGGGGGGATACACGCATCATTTCCGTCGTGATCGGCGCGGAAAGCTCGAAGATCCGAAATGCGGCGGTCTCCGCCTTGCTTGACGAAGCCTTTCAAAACTATGAGAACAAAGTCCTTCTGAAAGCCGGGGAGACGGTCGGAGAACGGGCAGAGGTCAGGGGCAGCCGCGTGGAGACGGTTGCCGTCGCGGCAAAAGACGCCCTGACGGCGTTCGGGAAAAGGGGAGAGAACGGAAAGTACCATGTGGAGATCCGTCTCGGCGAGCTTCGCGCGCCTGTCTCTTCGGGCGATGACGTCGGAGAAGCGGTTTTATACAACGACGGCGTGGAGATCTCCCGCGTCGGACTCGTCGCCACGGAGGACGCACCGTCGTACACTTGGTGGGACGCCCTCCGAGAAAGCGCAAAAAATTGGAATTAAAGCAATTTGCGAAGTACTATGTCAGACATAACACTTAGTTGTTATGTCTTTTTTTATAAATAGGCAATTTCATAAAATCTCTTGCCTTTTGCGGTCCCTTTATGGTATAATATACCTGTATGGTATTCAATCCCGACAGAATCATCGGACTTTTGGCGAGTTTTTTTGCCGTGGTCGTCGTCCTGACGCTCCATGAGTTTGCGCATGCCTTCGTTGCCTACAAATGCGGGGATCCGACGCCGAAAATTTACGGCCGTCTTTCCGTCAATCCGCTCAGGCACTTCGATCTTGTCGGACTCATCTGCTTTACGCTCGTCGGGTTCGGGTGGGCAAAGCCTGTGCCGATCGACCCCAATAATTTTAAGCGGTACCGTTTGGGGCTCGGGCTTACGGCCTCTGCGGGCGTCGTCACGAATTATATCATGGCGTTCCTGTTTTATCCGCTTGCGCTTCTCGTGATCAATTTTATGCCGTCGATCGTCTTTTTGACGACCTTTCTCCGTTCTCTGCTTCTTGCGCTCTATGCGTACAGCCTCGGGTTTTGCGTTTTCAATCTCTTGCCGTTTTATCCGCTCGACGGATTTCGCATTGTGGACGCGCTCAATAAGCGCCGCGGCCCTGTCTACCGCTTTTTGAGGCAATACGGGTACTATATCCTGCTCTTTCTCATCGCGGAAAGTTTTATCTGCCGCATTTTTGTGAATTACGGCATCTATCAGATGGACTGGTTCAACATTCTCGGCTGGGTCATGCAGTTTGCCGAAAAATACCTCGGATTCCCCATTCTTGCCATATGGGGACTTGCGTTCGGAATGCCCGTTGAGGCGCTTTGGGGGCTTTTACTATGGTAGATCGCGAAAAATTCGAATCGGTCGTCGATTATACGACCGTCCTGAACGGATTCGAAGGCCCTTTGGATCTGCTGCTTTATCTTATCAACAAAGAGGAGATCGAGATCAAAGACGTCTTTGTGTCTGAGGTCACGGAGCAATTCCTCGACTACATGAAGGGACTTCCGTATCTGGACGTCGATAAGGTGAGCGAATACCTGAACATCGCGGCGACCATTCTCAAAATCAAGGCGCAGTACCTCGTTCCGAATCTGGAAGAAGATCCCGAGGTCGACGCCGAGATCGAAGAGGACAAGGCGAGCCTGATCCGCGCGCTCGAAGAGTACAAGCTCATCAAAGAGGAGATGGCGAAGCTCAAAGAACTCGAAACGATCGGCTACTATTTCAAGGAGCCCGACAGAGACGTTGGCGAGACAAAGACGGTATTCAACCTCGACAATCTCACACTCGAAGGTCTTGTGAACGCCTTTTCCGCGCTGATGCTCAAACGCGAGAGCGTCAAGGGCGACGCCGAAGTGCGCGAGATCCCCCGCGACGAATTTACGGTCGAACAGAAAGTTACCTTTATCCTTGAAAGTCTCGAAGAGGGAAAATCTTTGAAATTCGAGGAACTTTTCACGAAAAACTTCTCAAAACCCGAGATCGTCACGACCTTTCAGGCGATGCTCGAACTTTTGAAACTGCAATACCTGCGCGTCAGGCAGGAAAACGCATTCGGGGAGATCGTCATTTCCCTCAATCCGGACAGAAAGGAGGAAGAACCCCTTGGAACCATTGACGAATATCATTGAGGCAGTGCTCTTTGCTTCGGGCAAACCCGTCGCGATCGCAGATATGGCGGAAAAGCTCGAAGTTACGGAGTCGGAGATCAAGGCCGCGCTCAAACAGCTGGGGGAAAAATACGGCGAGGAAGCGGGCGTCAGGCTTCTTGAATTCAACAAAAAAGCGCAGCTCGCCACCAATCCCAATTATAAAGAGCAGGTCGCGGCCGTTCTCAATCCCATCCGCGAAAAGGAACTTACCCGCACCGTGCTCGAAACGGCGGCGATCATCGCCTATAAACAGCCCGTGACGCGCACGGAGATCGAGATCCTGCGCGGGCTCAACAGCGACTATGCCGTCAACGTCTTGCTCGATCTCAAACTCATTTATCCCTGCGGCAGAAAGGACGCCATCGGGCATCCCGTCCTGTTTGCGACGACGGACGAGTTTTTGAAGCGGTTCAAACTCAACACGCTTGCGGATCTTCCCGATTACGAAGAGTTGATGAGCGCGATCCGCCGCACGGAGGATATCGACAGCTATCTCTATGCGCGCGAGGAATATGTTGAAATGCCCGAGGAGCCGTCCGGGGACGGAAACGCGCAGGCCGACCCGCCCGAAAAGCAGCGCGGACAGGGAAGAGAAGAAGTCAAAGACGGCTACGAGATCCCCGACTTTTTGAAGGGGCTCGACGACAGCGACCTTGTAAAAATCGGCTGACTTTCTTTTCCGTAAACTAATATTTTTTAACGATTCGCCCATATTACGGTTATGGGCGAATTTTTTGTGTACTCCACGTTCGCGGGATTTCTTCTGACCTTTTTTCCCGTCTTTCTGTGGCTGGACGCCTATGTGGACGCAAGGGGGAACCGCGCGTGGTTTTCCTTTTCCGCCTATCACTTCATGAAGATCTTCGGCGGCTACGGACAGCTCGACAGAGAGGGGATCGCCGTTCATGTAACGAAGAAAACGGCACTTTTTTTGCCCTTCGACAAGTTGGGCGATATGCGCAAAAAATTCGAGATCACAAAGGGATTCCAGCTCTGGAAATTTCACCAGACGGTGGAGATCGGCGGCGCGGATAACGTCTACGGCGTCCTCGTTGCGGCGGGGATCCAATCGTTTGCAAGCGGCGCGTTTGCATATCTTAGGACAAAACATCCCTTTGTGTCCCTCAAAAACTGTACCCTGCTCGCGGAGGACCCCTGCCTGAAACTTTCCTTCGAAAACGCGGTCGTCTTTAACGGATTTGTTCTGGGTATGGCAATCACAAAAAAATTATTGGAGGCATTGATAAATTGGATAAGAAAAAAAAGATCGACAGCATCATGGAAAAAACAGCGGAGCAGCTGACAAGTCTCGTTGACGTGAATACCGTCATCGGAAAGCCCGTATTTACGGCGAGCGGCGCGCAGATCATCCCGTTCACAAAGGTCACGATGGGATACCTTTCGGGCGGAGGCGAATACGGGGAAGTAAAAGCGATCAAAGAGGATGAATGCTTTCCCTTTGCGGGCGGCGCGGGTACCGTCATCAATCTCAAACCGGCGGGATTCCTCATCGACGACGGGAAGGCTTGCCGCGTCGTCCGTCTTACGAACGATCCCATCGACGGGCTCATCGAGAAAGCGAGCGAGATCGTCGGAAAATTGGTCGATAAGGCGGGCAATGGAGAAGATGAAGGGTAAATCGGTATTTTTTGCGCTAATGTTCGCCCTGACGGCGTTTCTTGCGCTCTTCGTTACCGCTTCGCCCGCCCGGAAGGCAGATGCGGCGATGGCGGCTAGGGGGGAATGCTTGGTGGAGGTCTCCTCGCGGCGGATCCTGCATGAAAAGGACGCAGGGACATTCTTGCCCATGGCGAGCACGACAAAGGTTCTCACGGCGATCCTCATCCTCGACGACTGCGATCCCGAGGAGACCGTTGTAGTGCCGAAAGCGGCCGAAGGCATCGAGGGATCGAGCGTTTATCTTCGCGCGGGCGACAGTTACACCGTCAAAGACTTGCTGTACGGGCTCATGCTGCGCTCCGGGAACGATTGCGCCGTCACGCTTGCCCTTCACCACAGCGGTAGCATCGAGAAGTTTTCGGAAAAGATGAATGAAAAAGCGGCGCTCCTCGGCGCAGAAGGCAGTTTTTTCGTCAATCCGCACGGACTTCCCGATTCCCGCCACCACACGACGGCGCGCGACCTCGCCCTGATCTCCGCCTATGCGATGGAGAATGAGACCTTCCGCGAGATCGTCTCCTGCAAGTTCTACGAGCCGCGCGGCTGGCAGAATAAGAACAAGATGCTCTTCAACTATGAGGGCGCGGTCGGCGTCAAAACGGGCTTTACGGTCGCGGCGGGACGGTGTCTTGTCACCTGTGCGGAGCGCAAGGGGATGACGGTTTTGAGCGTCGTTCTGAACTGCCCCGAAATGTATGAACGGACGGCGGAACTGCTCGATCATGCCTTTGAAAACTATGCCTTATACGATCTCTGCGACAGCTCCGAGCCATGGGAGGGGTATGAGATCAAGTGCGGCTTCTCCTACCCGCTCAAAAAAACGGAACTCCGAGCTCTGCGGTTTTCCAGCGAACTTCTCGACCCTCTTCCGCAGAAAAAGGGGGAAGTCGCAGGGCAAATGAAGATATATCTCGAAAACAGCTTGCTTTTTTCGCAAAATTTGTATATCATATAGGAAGTACAAAAGGAGCGCAGAGAAATCTGCACACGATATGAGGATCAACAAATTTCTTGCGGAGCAGGGGATCGCCTCGCGCCGCGGGGCGGATGAAATCGTTGCGGAAGGAAGGGTCACGATCAACGGCAAAACGGCAAAGGCGGGGGACGACGTTTCGCCCGATGATACTGTCATGCTCGACGGAAAGATCCTTTCCCACAAGGTCAAATACGAATATTATCTTCTGAATAAGCCCAAGGGGTGCGTCTGCACCGCCAACGACGAAAAGACGGAGCGGCCGAGAAAGACGGTCATGGATTTTCTGCCCGCGGGCGCGGGAAGAGTGTTCCCGGTAGGGCGGCTCGACTACGACAGCGAGGGGCTCCTGATTTTGACGAACGACGGCGAACTCGCTTACCGCTTGACTGCGCCGCAGAGCGAGATCCCCAAAACCTATCTCGTCAAAGTCGAAGGGACGTTGACGCCCGTCCAGCTCAACCGGTTAAGAAGCGGCGTAGAGATCGAAAATGGGGTCGTCACGAAGAAATGCCGCGTCAACGTTGTCGAAACCGATAAGAGCTATACAAAACTTCATGTCGTTCTGACAGAGGGGAAGAACAGGGAGATCCGCCGCATGTTCGAAGCCGTCGGAAAGCCCGTCGTCTTTTTGAAGCGGATCAAGCTCGGCGAATTGACGCTTTCGGGACTCAATAGGGGGGAGTGCAGAAGGCTTTCCCAAGAAGAAGTGTTTTATCTGAAAAATCTGTAATTTTAATCAAAAACAGCCCGCATAAACGCGGGCTGCCGTCATTTTTTTGGGAATATCAGCGGAAACTTCTCATGAGTCCGATCACCTTGCCGAGGATCTGAATGCTCGCCTGGTTTTCGGGAATGATATCGTCCATGGCACTGTTTTCGGGGTGAAGGACGATCTTTCCGTCCTTTTTGAAAAAGCGTTTGACGGTCGCGCCGTTCTCCGTACCGTCGTCGAACATCGCAACGACGATCTCTCCGTTTTCGGCGGTCTGCTGGCGCTTCACAATGATCTTGTCGCCGTCGCAGATGCCCGCCTCGATCATGCTTTCCCCATGGACGCGCAGAAGGAAGAGATCCTCTCCCTTAAATTCCGCCTCGGGGATCGAATAGTAGCCCTCATTCTGCTCGACGGCAAGAATGGGCTGGCCTGCATTGACGACGCCGAGAAGGGGAACGCGGACAGAACCGTTTCCGCGCACAACGACGGCGCGCTTCTTATTTTCCGCCTTTTCGAGCAGTCCCTTTTCTTTGAGACGGTTGACGTAATCGTACGCGGTCGCCGTGGACTTGATTTTGAGATCTCTGCACATGTCCCTGACCGTCGGCGGGAAGCCGTTCTCATCGTTGAAACGGCGGATATAGTCGAGCACTTCCATGAGCTTTTCCTGACTGATCATTTTTCACCTCTTACATGCATTATAGCACATCCGAGAAAATATTGCAAACATTTGTTCTATGTTTTTCAAAAATTTTTCTTGTAATTTTTATGAGAATACGGTATAATAGGGGAAGAGGTGAAACATGGAGACGAAAATGTGCGTCCTCGACGACGAGAAAGAATGCGACGGGTGCCTCGAATGCATGGTTTGCGATCTGGATCCCCGAAAAATTTGCGATAACTGCGGCAAATGTCTCGACATCAAGGAATTTGCGACTATCAAGATCGACAAGATCATCACAGACCCGGATTACGGTAAAAAGGTCTGAAAGATCCCGCATAGACGGAGGAAACGATCCCTTCGACTTCCATTCCGTCGTCTAAGTACGAAACGCTGCGCTCCGTGATGAGCGGGCGGACTGCGCCGTAGGAAGCCATCTTTTCATAGGGAATGAAGAGCTTTACGCGGACAAATTCATCTTTGAGGGCGTCGAAGATGTGTTTTTTGAGCTTTTCAAGCCCCAGACCCGCCTGTGCGGAGATGCAAACGGCGTCACGTGGAAAGCGGTCCGTGTCCTTTACAAGGTCGCACTTATTCATGACGACAAGATAGGGAGCCGAAAATCCTAGGTCTTGCAGCGTCAAAAGCGTTGTTTTCAGTTGCATCTCGTACTCACCCGCGGCGTCGCAGACGATGAGGGCAAGGTCGCAATTCAAGGCGCTTTCAAGCGTAGACTTGAAGGCTTCGATCAGGTGATGGGGAAGGCTCTGCAAAAATCCGACGGTATCGACGAGCAAAAAGGGAACGCCTTCGATCTCGAATCCCCGCGCGGTGGGATCGAGGGTCGCAAAGAGGGCGTTCTTGACAAAAACGTCCGCGCCCGTAAGAGCGTTCAAGAGCGTTGATTTTCCGGTATTCGTATAGCCTACGAGCGCGATCGTTTTGACGCGTTCTTTTTTTCTGCGTTCGACCTGCATTGCGCGCCTTTGTTCGGTCTCTTTAAGCTTTTCTTCGAGCGCGCGGATGCGTTCGCGGATATGCCGTCTGTCCGTCTCGAGCTTCGTTTCACCGGGGCCGCGCGTCCCGATCCCGCCCCCGAGACGGGAAAGCGCCTCGCCCTTGCCTTTGAGGCGCGGATAAATGTATTTGAGCTGGGCGAGTTCCACCTGGATCTTTCCCTCGCGGCTCTGCGCACGTAGGGCAAAAATGTCAAGGATCAGCGTCGTCCTGTCGATGACTTTGCGGTGATCGAGCGCCTTGGAGATATTCAGCGTCTGGGAAGGGGAGAGCTCTCCGTTGAAGAGGACGGTAAGTTCCAGCCCCTCGAGCCGCTCTTTGAGCTCGAGAAGTTTTCCTTCCCCGATATAGGTCGCGGGATTGACTTCACGGATATTCTGATAGATCGTACCTGCATATTCCGCGCCCGCGCTCTCGATCAAAGAGAGGATCTCCGCATGCAGAACGTCCGAATTTGCCCCCTCGACGGGTTGGATCACATAGATGATCTCGGGTTTTTCCGTCACGTTTCATCCTCCGACTTATGCAATTTCACTTTCCCCGCAACGGAGCGGCGGTTATCCTCCGTGATCGCGGCATAGTGCTTCCGCGTCGTATTGACGTCCTTATGCCCCAAAACGTCCGCCACGATATAAATATCGCCTGTTTCGCGGTAGAGCGCCGTACCGTAGGTGGAGCGCAGCTTATGCGGCGTGATCTTTTTGAGCGGCGAGACGATCCTCGCATATTTTTTTACAAGATTTTCGACCGCACGGACAGTGATCCTGCGGTATTGCATTGATAAAAATAGGGGAGAAGGGGTCTCTTTCGGGACGCGCGGATCCTCTTTTTTTTGCTCCAAATAGGCGAGAAGGGCGTCTGCGACCTCATCCGAAAAGTATAAAATCGCCTGACTTCCGCCCTTGCGGGTCACGACAAAGGAGTTGTTCGAAAAATCAAGATTTTCGTTATTGAGACCGACAAGCTCGGAAATACGGATCCCTGTACCCAAAAATAGGGTCAAAATCGCAGTATCGCGCACCTTTGTGCGCTCATGATAGCCGCTCGCATGCGGCGGGAGACCGGAGCCGAGCTCCGCAGTATCCAAAAGGTCGGAGATCTCGTCATTTTCAAGACGGATGATCTCCTTTTCGTGCAGCTTGGGCGTGGCGACCTTGGAGGGATTATTGACGCCGATCAGACCTTTGTTGAAGAAGAACTTGAAGAGGGAACGGACGGTGCAGAGCTTGCGCGCCTTGGCGCGTTCATCGCAGGAAAGAGACTTTCCCCCGAACGAATAGTGGGAGAGATAGGAGAGGAAGATCTCGATATCCGTGTCCGTGACCGTTTCAAGATCCTCAAGGTTGATCTCACGGATGGCTTTTCCGTGAAATTTCTTTTTAGAGAGAAAATCGAAAAAGATCCTGAGGTCGTAAGCGTAATTGAGACGGGTAAGCGTGCTCGTGCGCGGCTCGATGCCGCGGAAAAAATCCTCGCAAAAATCGGGAAGATCGGAGAGGAGTTCATCGATCTTGTCGAGATTCCTTAAAGTTCGCTCCTGATAGTAATTCGCGTTTTTGACTGCCATAAAAAAAGTATAGCACAAAAGAGGAAAAAAGTCAATTTTGCGAATAGTTAAATAGGGGGATTTTCGAAAAATTTCGGATTAAAACCTCGAGAGGGGAGTTTTTACTTGACAAGCGTATCGTTTTTTGATAAAGTAAAGACGAGAACCGAGGTAGGTGTTAGGTTCCCGTCTTGGGTGAGCCGTTGCGTGGTTGTGAGTCCGATTGCAACGGCTCTGTCTTTTTGTTCCGTCTCGCTTACTTTTGTATTTTTGATCGGTGGGGAGTAGGATTTTCAGCGTACCCGACACACTTAGAACTGTTCGCAAAATGCTTCTTTTACGAATAGTAAGGGGGTAAAAAGGGGGAATTAGGGGTACTTTTGAAATAATTTATTGAAATTGCTCCCAAAATACATTTTAGCAAAAAAAATCCCGACGGACGATCTATTGATTTTTTTCGTTCGTGATCGTAACAGCGTATTTCGCAAAATCGTATCAAAAAATCCGCAAGGTTATTTTAGGAGTTTGCGGATTTTTCTTTTACAGGATTTTTGCAGAATTTTTGCGGTTCGGTCAGTGAATTATCAATTTAATACTATGTCAGACATACTAATTATGTCGGGCATAGTATTTGGAGACGATCCCATAGGAATGCGGCTTGATCTGATATTCCGACGAAAAGATCTCGCCCGAGATATGCTCTTTCCATATGCCGCTGCATTTCAGGTCGTAAGAACATGTGCCGCAGTTGACAAAAATATATGCGCTCTCCGTTTTTGTTCTGCGGGAAAAAACAATGAGTCCCGTATCTGCATAGACTTCCGCATATTCGCCTTCGGCAAAGACTTTTTTCAATGCTTCCGTGCGGATCTTGCCGAGTTTTGCGTAAAAATCATGCAAATCGGCGTCGATTTCATCCCACGGGAAGCATTTGCGGCAAAACGGATCCCCGTATCCTTCCATTCCCACTTCGTCGCCGTAGTAAATACACGGAACCCCGGGAAGCGTAAATTGCAGTACCGCCGCGGTTTTCAGCATTTCTTTTGCCTTTTGCAGCGTTTCTTCGTCCATGCGAAGCCGCGCCATTTCCTCTTTTTCCGAACATTCCGTTCCGCCGAACACGGTCAGAATGCGGGGCGTATCGTGCGATCCGAGGATGTTCATGAGCGAGTCGAGGGTTTGCTTCGGATAATTGTCGACGAGCATCGCGATCGTCTCCCGCAGCAGATAGGTCATTCCCGTCTGTACGAAATTGATGATCGCGTCCTTCAAGGGATAATTCATGACGCTGTCGAGCTCGAATCCCTGCAAGTACTGCCTGCGGACGTCGTAAGAGATCTTGTTGGAGGCGTCCTCCCAGACTTCGCCGATGATCACAGCGTCGGGATCTTCGGATTTGACGGTCTCCCGTACCGATTTCAGAAAAAAATCGGGCAGTTCATCCGCAACGTCGAGGCGGTATCCGCCGATCCCGTGCCGTAGCCAATGGCGGATGACGCCGTCCTCGCCCAAAATAAAATTTTGGTAGGAGGGCGAGGTTTCGTTCACCTCGGGGAGAATATCGACCCCCCACCAACAGTCGTAAACAGACGGGAATTCCCGAAAACGGTACCAATCGGCATACGGAGAATTTTCCGACTGAAAGGCTCCGACGCTGTCGTATGTTCCGTATTTGTTGAAATAGCGGCTGTTGTCTCCCGTATGGTTGAACACGCCGTCTAAAAGAATACGGATGCCGAGCGCCTGCGCCTCCACCACGAGGCGGTCGAAGTCCTCCTCCGTGCCGAGAAGCGGATCGACGCGCAGATAGTCGCCCGTATCGTAGCGGTGGTTGGAATACGCCTCGAAGATGGGATTGAAATAGATCGCTGTGACGCCGAGATCTTTGAGATACGGGAGTTTTTCGCGCACACCGTTGAAATTTCCCCCGAAGAAATCATTGTTTAGGATCTTTCCCGCCCCGTTCGGGCGAAAGAAAGGAAGCCCGCCCCAATCCTCGCGCAAGATCTTTCCGTCGGACACGGGATAATTCCCCGCGCCGCGGCGGAAACGGTCGGGAAAGATCTGATACATTACCCCGCCCTTGAACCAGTCAGGCGTCGTATAGCCTTCGTCGAATACCGTGATCTGCCAGTCGATCCCGTTTCCGTCCGTCGTGCCGGATCTCAAATTTCCGCATTTGAAGGGGATCCCGTCCAAAAGAAAACTGTAAAAATACAGTCCGACCTCATGAAAAACAAGGCGGATAGAAAAATCCTCTCCCCTTTTTTTCATGCAAAGCTCCATGGGCGTACCCTCGTTCCGCCACAGTTTAAGCGTACAAGTTTGAGCGGAGAATGTAGATTCTCCGCTTTCCCTGTGAAATATGTTGAGGGTCAGTTCGCTTTCCCGTGCGATCGCCCCTCTGATGCTCTTGCATGCTCTGTCGAGCGGGTCGAAATAGTAGCTCATCCTTTATTTCAGAGGTTTCAGGTCCCAGATCCTCGTCGCATAATCTCTCACGCTTCTGTCTGCGGAGAAATATCCCGCGCCTGCGATATTATTGAGAGATTTTCTGTTCCAGGAAACCGGATCGTTGCGGTAAAGTTTCGTCATGCTGTTTTGCGTCTGCACATAAGAATCATAGTCGGCGAGGCACATATAGGGATCCGCAACGGGCGCGTTGCGCAACAGATAGTTGGCGATATCCGCAAAGGAACACCCGTTGAACCCGACAATGAGAGATTCAATGATCTGCCGCATGGCATAATTTTGGTTGTAATAGGCGCTGGAATTGTACCCTCTGCTCCAAATCTGCTTGACTTCGTCCGATTTGAGACCGAAGATATAGATGTTATCGGGCCCGACGCGCTCCGCCATCTCCACATTCGCGCCGTCCAGCGTGCCGATCGTGAGCGCGCCGTTGATCATGAACTTCATATTTCCCGTGCCGCTCGCTTCCTTCCCTGCAAGAGAGATCTGTTCGGAGATCTCGGACGCCGGCATCAGTTTTTCGGACATCGTGACATTGTAGTTTTCCATGTACACGACATTGAGCTTCTCGTTGATTTTGGGATTCTTTGCGATATCCGCCGCGAGATAGCATATGAGCTTGATGGTCTGCTTCGCCATATCGTATCCCGCAGCCGCCTTTGCGCCGAAAATATAGGTCTTGGGCAGGACGTCGAGGTTGGGATCTTCCCGCAAAGCGTTGTATTCGCTGATGATGTGGAGAACGTTCAGAAGCTGCCGCTTGTATTCGTGCATCCGCTTCGCCTGGACGTCAAAGAGCGTACTCGGGTCGATGACCGCTCCTTGGTAGTTCCTTGCGTAGGCGGCGAACTGCTCCTTTTTGACGCGCTTGATCTCGCCGAGACGTTTCAAAACGCTCTCGTCATTTTCGAATTTCTTAAATTCCGCAAGTTTTGCCGCGTCTTTTGCATACCCCTCCCCGATACAGTCGTTGAGGAGCGCGCAGAGCTCGGGATTTGACTGGTTGAGCCATCTTCTGTGCGCGATGCCGTTCGTCACATTGCAGAACTTTTCGGGAGTATATTCGTAGAAATCGTGGAAAATGCTGTCTTTGATGATCTGGCTGTGCAGTTCCGATACGCCGTTGACGCTGTGCGAGCCGACGACGCAGAGATTTGCCATGCGTACGGTATTATGCGAAAGGATCGCCATACGGGAGATCCTGTTCCAATCCCCCGGGAATCTGTGCCAGAGGTCGTCGCAGAAGCGGCGGTTGATCTCTTTCAGGATCCCGTAAATACGGGGCAGACGGCGGGCGATCAGATCCTCCGCCCATGTTTCGAGCGCTTCCGCCATGACCGTATGATTTGTGTAGGCGCAGGTGGCCGTCGTGATATTCCATGCGTCGTCCCAGCCGTAATAATTTTCATCGACGAGAATGCGCATAAGTTCGGGGATCGCAAGCGCGGGATGGGTATCGTTGATATGGATCGCAGCCATCGACGGGAGCAAATTCAAAGAACCGTAACGGCGTTTGTGATCGGAAACGATACATTGCAGGGACGCCGAAACAAGGAAATATTGCTGTTTCAGGCGCAGAGACTTCCCCTCGTAGTGATTATCGGAGGGATAGAGAACTTTGGAGATAAGCTGTGCGTCGCTGTCGTCGCGCATGACGGCTTCGTAGTTCCCCTGCGAGAACAGCTGCATATCGAATTTCTGGACGGCGCGGGAACGCCACAGACGGAGAATGCTCACCGCTTCGGAGTCTTTCCCGGAGACCATCATATCGCATGCGATCGCCTCCACTTCCCTCGCGTTGTGGTACACCGTCTCCATGCCGTGATCCGTCCACTTCTCTTCGAGTTCTCCGTCGAAGCGGACGATAAACTGTTTATCCGAACGTTGCGTAAGCCATGCTTCGCCGCCGGGGAGCCATACGTCGGGCAGTTCCATCTGCCAGCCGTCCACGATCTTCTGCTTGAAAAGCCCGTACTGATAGCAGATAGAGAAGCCCATCGCGGGATAATTCTGCGTTGCAAGCCCGTCGAGGAAGCATGCGGCGAGTCTGCCGAGCCCCCCGTTTCCGAGCCCCGCGTCCGGCTCTTCTTCATAGAGATCGTCTAAACTTAGATTGAAATTTTTGAGCGCACCCTCGAGCGGCTTTCCGATCCCGAGATTATAGATGCTGTTTTTGAGCGAGCGTCCCAAAAGAAATTCCATGCAGAGATAATAGACGCGCTTTGCTTTCGCCGCCTTGATCTTCAAATGAAATTTCTGACGCTTTTCGAGCATGATATCCCGCACGCTCATCACGACAGCCTTATAGATCTGTTCTCTTGACGCCTCCTGCGGCCCCACGCCGAAATAGCGCGTGAGTTTGCCCGCAATCAGGCGTTCCGCTTCCTGTTCGGTTAATTTTGCCATAGTTTGTGTGATTTCTCCTGCTGAAAAAAGTTATTTTAAGAGACTTAAATACATCTCTTCGTAGCAATGTGCGGAGGACGCCCAGCTGAAATCCGTCGTCATAGCGCGGTGGACGAGCTTGTTCCATTCCTCCTTGTTGTGATAGACGCCGATCGCCTCGTTGATGACGTAGAGCATGTCGTAGGCGTTGTAATCGCGGAAGGTAAAGCCGTTTCCGCCCGCGCCGTAGGGCGTGATGCTGTCGCGGAGCCCTCCCGTCTCGCGCACGATCGCGACCGTGCCGTAGCGGGAAGCGATCATTTGGGAAAGCCCGCAGGGTTCGCTCTTGGACGGCATCAGGAAAAGATCCGCCCCCGAATAGATCTTCCGCGACAGATCGGAATTGAAGGAGATGACCGACACGACTTTCCCGGGGTATCTTCTCGCAAGATCCGAAAAATAATTCTCGTAAGAAGAGTCGCCCGTCCCGAGCAGAATGAATTGCATATCCTGCCTGAGCGCCTGTTCGATGACTTCCTTAACAAGATCGAGCCCCTTGTGCGTGACAAGGCGGGTGATCATCGCAAGGATGGGCGTTTCGGGTTTGATGGGAAGATTGAGCATACACTGCAATTCTTCCTTGCATTTCGCCTTCCCCTTTCTGTTTTCCGCGCTGTAATTTTCGAAGAGCGCAAGATCGGTCGAGGGATCGTAATAATCGGGATCGATCCCGTTCAGAATGCCGCGGAGCTTAAAGTCGTTGCGGCGGATGATCGGGTCGAGACCGTGGGAATAATAGGGATCCTTGATCTCGTTTGCATACGTCGGAGAAACGGTCGAAAAGCACTCGCAGCACTCGATCGCCCCTTTCATCAGGTTGATGCAGCGGTCGTATTCGACGAGATTTTTGAAACGGTAGGAGATCCCGAAGAGATCTTCGAGAATATCGAGAGAATATTTGCCTTGATATTCTATGTTGTGAATGGTAAAAACGGCACGGATGAACTGGTACTCCGGACGGAAACAATAGATCGTTTTGAGATAGAGCGCCGCGAGCGCCGCCTGCCAATCATGGCAATGCAGAATATCGGGATAGAAGCCGACAAATCCCAAAAGCTCCATGACGCCTCGGCAGAAGAACGCAAAGCGCTCGCCGTCGTCGTAATAGCCGTAGCACCCGGGACGCTTGAAGTAGTACTCGTTATCAATGAAATAATAGGTCACGTTGTCGCAGCAGTATTCGAAAATGCCGCAATATTGGTTCCGCCACGAGAGTGTGACATATGTGTTTCCGATGAACTTGAAATCCTTTCGGAATTCCTTCTTGATGTCTTGATAGAGCGGGATCACGACGCGCACGTCGTACTTATCCTCCCGCGCAAGCGCTTTCGAGAGAGAGCCGATGACTTCCGCAAGCCCTCCCGTTGCGATAAACGGCGCCGCCTCGGAGGCGACGAAAAGAATTTTCTTTTTCGGCTCTATGCGGATCTCCGCAGGCGCCTCCGTAACGGTTTCCGGGGCTGTCTCCATGACTTCGACCGCCGCGCGTTCCTTTGCCTTCTTTTTTGTAGATTCGCTCATAATCCGATCCCCCCGCTTTTCTTTTTTTACGGTTTTTAAGTTTACAGCATTCTGCCCTTTCCGACGAAATAAGGCAGCGCTTCGCACCCCGCAAGATGTCTCCCGTCGCGGATGACGACATTTTTATCTGTGATCACGCAATCCAGATCGACGTTCGCACCGATGACAGTGTCCTGCATGATGATGGAATTTTTGACGACGCTCCCCTTTTCGACCTTGACGCCGCGGAAGAGAATGGAGTTTTCGACCGTTCCTTCGATCACGCAGCCGTCCGAAACTAGGGCGTTCTTCACGACTGCGCCTGCGGCATACTTGCTCGGCGCGGAATCGCGGATCTTCGTATAGACGTCGCGTGCGCCGAACAGCTCGTCGCGCACCTCGCGGCTCAAAAGCTCCATGCTGTGAGAATAGTAATTTTGCAGCGAACTGATCGTCGCATAGTACCCGTTGAATTTATAGCCGAAGATCCTGAGAGTATCCACATTCTTTGCGAGAATATCCCTTCCGAAGCTGGAAAGCCCCCTCGTCACGGCGTCCTGAATGGTATTGATGAGGAATTCCCTGCTCATGACCATGATATTGACGTAAAGGTTGTATTTTTCCTTTTTCAGTTTCGGGTTGATTTTGAGCCCCTTGATCCTGCCCGTCTCGTCGGGTTGGAGCGTGATGTAATAAGAGGACTGTGCGGCTTCCGTCTCTTCATGGTAGACCATGGTGATATCCGCCTGCTTTTCTTCATGGAAGCGGAGGATCTCCTGCAAATCCACGCGGGCGATGCCGTCGCAGTCGGTAATGACGACATAATCTTCGTTGCGGCGGTTCAAAAATCCCGTAATGCCCATGAGCGCTTCGAGACGGGTCGTATAGGGAGCGTCCGTCTCGTTGGAATAGGGCGGAAGCAGGATGATCCCGCCGTCTTTCCTCGCAAGATCCCAGTCCTTCCCGCTGCCGAGATGGTCGATAAGCGACTGATAATTGTTTTTTGTGACGATCCCCACCGTCGTGATCCCAGAATTTACGATATTGGAAAGCGTAAAATCAATGAGACGGTATCTTCCGCCAAAGGGAACGGATGCCATCGTTCTGTGGCGGGAGAGTTCGGGAAGATTGTCGTCATGTATATTCGAAAAGATAACGCCTACTGCGGAATGTGCCATAAGATTATTCCCCCTTGTAATCCTTATCAATGATCTTGCCGCCTGCAACGGTGCCTGCGACCGTGATATTTCTGCCGAGCACGGCAATGCCGTTTCCGGCTTCCTTCGGTTCTCCGACGACAGCCCCCTCTTCGACGACGACGTTTTCGTCGATGATGGAATAGCGCACCTTTGCGCCCTTCTTGACGACGGTCCCCGCCATAATGACGCTATCCTCGACGACAGCCCCCTCCTCGACGACGACGTTGGACGCAAGCACGGAGTGTATGACCGTTCCGTCCACTTCGCAGCCGAGAGCGACCATGGAATTGCTCACCTGCGCGCCGTCGCCGATGTGTTCGGGCGGGGCGAGCGGATTGCGGGAATGGATCTTCCAATCCGAATCCCCCACGTCAAAGGCGGGATCTTCGCCGAGGAGATCCATATTGGACTCCCAAAGGGAAGAGATCGTGCCCACGTCCTTCCAATAGCCGCGGAAGCGGTAAGAGAACATCTTTTCGCCCGCGTTCAGCATGGCGGGAAGAACGTCTTTGCCGAAATCCTTGGATGAGGACGGGTTTGCGTCGTCCTCTTCCAGATATTTGAACAGCTTTTCCGCGGTGAAAATGTAAATGCCCATAGACGCGAGATTGCTCTTGGGCTGTTTGGGCTTTTCCTCAAATTCGTAAATGGAGCCGTCCTCCCGCGTATTGAGGATCCCGAAGCGCGACGCTTCCTTTAAGGGAACTTCGATCGCGGCGATCGTGCAGTCGGCCCCCGTCGCCTTGTGCGCGCGGAGCATTTCCGCATAATTCATCTTATAGATGTGGTCGCCCGACAGAATGAGGATATAGTCGGGATTGTACTTCTTCATGAAGGACATGTTCTGGTAGATCGCGTTCGCCGTGCCCTCAAACCACGACTGTTTCTTTTTCGCCTGATAAGGCGAAAGGATATGCACGCCGCCGAACGCGCGGTCGAGATCCCACGGCTGTCCGTTGCCGATGTATTCGTTGAGCTCGAGCGGTTCGTACTGCGTGAGAACGCCCACCGTGTCGATCCCCGAATTGACGCAGTTGGAGAGCGGGAAATCAATGATACGGTATTTCGCGCCGAACGCAACCGCAGGTTTTGCGATGTTGTTGGTGAGGGCGTACAGCCTCGACCCCTGTCCACCGGCAAGGAGCATCGCAACGCATTCCTTTTTTCTAAGCATATTTTTACCCCCAAAGTTTGATTATGAATTTTTGCCGTTTTTATCGCTCTTTGCCTTCGGCGTACGGGGCGCATCGGACTCCCGCACGAGGTAGAGGCATGTGAGTTTCGGGACGGGAAGCCGCAAGGAGTAATCTCTCCCGTGGCTCGGTTTTTTGACCGCGGAATATACCCTCTTTGTCAGTTTTCCCGCTCCACCGTATTTTTTATCGTCCGAACAGAAAATGATCCTGTATTTTCCCTTTTCATTGACCCCGAGAAGATAGTCCGTAGCGTCGACGCCCGAGTATGATGTCACGCATAGTACTTCGTTCCCGGCCTTATCCCTGCGGATAAAGGCGACGATGTTGCGGTCGGCGTCGTCGGGAGCAAGCCATTCGAACCCATCCCAGCTGTCCTCGATCTCGTAGAGCGCGGGCGTATCCAGATAGAAATGATTGAGTTCTTTGACATACCCCGAAAGCGCCCTGTGCATATCGTACTCATCGCGCAGGAAGAATTCGATCCCCTCCTGATAGTTCCATTCCTTGAATTGCCCGATCTCATAGCCCATAAAATTGAGTTTTTTCCCGGGGTGCGCCGTCATATATCCGAGGAAGGCGCGTACGCCCGCAAATTTTTCTTCGTAATCGCCGGGCATTTTATTGATGAGAGAGCATTTTCCGTGGACGACCTCGTCGTGCGAGATCGGTAAGACGTAGTTCTCGGAAAACGCATACATCATGGAGAAGGTAAGTTTATTGTGGCAGCCCATGCGGAAATAGGGATTTTGGCAAAGGTAGGAGAGCATATCGTTCATCCAGCCCATATTCCATTTGAAGTTGAATCCGAGTCCCCCGACGGAGGCGGGCTTAGTGACGAGTCCCCACGCCGTACTCTCCTCCGCGATCATCATCGCATACGGGAAACGGCGGAACACCGCTTCGTTCAGGCGGCGCAAGAAGGCGATCGCCTCCAAATTCTTATTTTCACCGTAGATATTGGGCACCCATTCGCCGGGCCGCTTGTCATAATCCAGATAGAGCATGGAAGCAACGGCGTCCACGCGGAGCCCGTCCACATGAAATTTATCGAAGAAAAAGCACGCGCCCGAAATAAGGAAGGAGAGTACTTCCTCCCTTCCGTAATCGAACCTGCGGGTACCCCAGCTCTTGTGCTCCATACGGTCCCACTGGCTGCTCTCGTAGAGGGGCTGTCCGTCAAATTCATAGAGCCCGTGCGCGTCCTTCGGGAAGTGCGCGGGGACCCAATCGAGAATGACGCCGATCCCCGCCTGATGGAAGCAATCGACGAGATACATAAAGTCCTTCGGCGTGCCGAGGCGGGATGTGACAGCAAAATAGCCCGTGACCTGATACCCCCACGATCCGTCAAAGGGATACTCCGTAACGGGCATAAATTCGACGTGCGTGTAGCCCATCTCCTTCACGTAAGAGACTAGTTCGGACGCGAGTTCGCGGTAAGAAAGGTAGTTCCCGTCCTCATGCTTCTTCCACGAAAGAAGATTAACTTCATAGATATTGACGGGGGAAGCGAAGATATTTCTGCCTTTCAGACCGTCGAAATAGGTCTTGTCCCCCCATACATATCCGTCCGTATCGTAGAGTTTGGAAGCGGTCGCGGGGGGCGTTTCGGTGTGGAAGCCGACGGGATCCGCTTTGAGGATCTGCCTTCCGTCCGCCGTCGTAATGCAGTATTTATAGATGTCGTATTCTTTCAGACCTTCGATAAAGAGCTCCCAGGTTTCCCCGTCCACCATGCGTTCCATCACGTTTGCGTCCGCATTCCATCCGTTGAAATCCCCAACGACGGAAACGGAGCGCGCATGGGGCGCCCAAACGCGGAACACATATCCCACTTTGCCGCTTGATACCGTCTTATGCGCGCCGAAGATCTCGTAGATCCTGTCGTTTTTTCCGTGATGATACAGATAGAGCGGAAAATCCGTCTCTTTTGTCGTATAGTCCATATTCCACCTTTACGCTTTGTCCATATCGGTCCGTTTGAAAGGAGCGCTCTGCCCGAACCTATCCTATTATACTATA
This sequence comes from uncultured Clostridia bacterium, assembly GCA_947626105.1. Lineage (GTDB taxonomy): Bacteria > Bacillota > Clostridia > Christensenellales > Borkfalkiaceae > Gallimonas. The sequence goes on from CANQQY010000006.1 coordinate 42,037, forward strand.
TTTGCGCTTCACTTTCAATACCAAATTTTAATTTTTCTTCCCTTTTTCCAAAAAAATCCTCCGCGTAGCGGAGGAAAATTCACAGAATGCTTTTTGCAACGTCATAGATGTCTCCCGCGCCGAGCACGAGAACCATATCCCCCTGCCGCACCCGCGATTGAAGCGTCATGCGCAATCTCTCGGGAGAGGAAATATAGGCGGCGGACGGGATATTGCCGGCAAGGCGGACGGCGCTGCCTTCGAAATCAAAGGGTTCGCGCGCCGCATACGTCTTGTAGATGATCGGAGCGTCCGCTTTTGAGAGGACTTCCACAAATTCGTCCATGAGATCGCGCGTCCGCGTGTAAGTGTGCGGCTGGAAAACCAAATGGACCTTTCCCTCCGTGATCCGCTGCGCCGTGACGAGCGTCGCGGCGATCTCCCGCGGGTGATGGGCGTAGTCGCAGATGAGCGGCGCGCCCTGAAACTCCCCTACCTTTTCGAAACGCCTCCCTACGCCGCGGAAAGATTCGATCCCCGCCTTGATCTCCTCCGCGGAAAGTCCGAGAAGGCGGGCTCCCGCATACGCCGCAAGCGCATTCATGACATGGACGATCCCCACGACGCGAAGTTTCATGCGGATCATCGGGATCCCGTTTTCCTCTACCGTGAAGGCATACCGTTCCCCGTCGCTTCTAAGACAGGAGGCGCGGATCTCCCCGTTATGCAGTCCGAAGGAAAGCGCATGCGGGATCGAGCGGGCAAACACGTCGTCCGCGTTGACTACCGCCTTTTCGGATTTTGCCGCAAAATCACGGTAGGCGTCCTGTAACTCCTCTTTCGTCTTATAGCAATCCGTATGGTCGCGGTCGCAATTCAGAACAAGCCCGACTTCGCTGTCGAGATGCAGAAAACTGCGGCGGAATTCGCATGCCTCCGTTACGAAATACTCTCCCCCCGTGCTGTGAAAATTTCCGAGGTCGAGATCTTCGCCGCCGATATGGGAAGCAAACGGCTTATTGCTTTCGGCAAGGATATGGGCGAGCATGGAGCTCGTCGTCGTCTTTCCGTGGCACCCCGCGACGGAGATGACGTGCGGATAGTTCTTTGCAACGATCCCGAGAAGTTCGGCGCGGGAAAGGATCCTCTTGCCCGCCTTTTGGGCGCGGACGAGCTGTCTGTTCGTCGGAAGGATCGCCCCCGTTAAGATTACGGCGTTTTCGGTGATCTCTTCCTCTTCGCCGATGGAGACCGGGATCCCGCAAGCGCGAAGTTTCCGCGTGAAATGCCCGTCGGACGCGTCGCTTCCGCGGACGGCGACCCCTTTTTCTTTCAAAAGCTGTGCGAGCGCGCTCATGCTCACGCCGCCTATCCCTATGAAATAACAGCCCGTAATGACCTCGGAATCAATACAAAACATGCTCCATAGTATTCCGTAACATAAAAATTTGGTGAAATTTTCTCTAATTTAACTAAATTTTTTCGATAACTATTGAATTATTTGGAAAAATGTGGTAACATTGTGAATATAAAATTACATTTGGAGGGATACCTATGAAAGTTGGAGATGTGAGGATACGTCAGGTACGCCATTCGGATGGAAAACTTCGAGCCGTGGCGTCTATTACGATTGATGAATGCTTTGTCGTGCATGACATCAGAATTTTTGAGCGCGAGGGAACGCTCCTCGTCGCCATGCCAAGCCGAAAATCGTCGGACGGCGGGTATAAAGACATCGCGCACCCCCTCAATACGGAGACGCGCGAATATATTCAGGGCGTGATCCTTGACGCTTACAAAAAGTTCCTTGAAGAACAAACGACAGATGCGGAGTAAAAGTCCCCGCCGGTAATGCCGGCGGGGTTCATTTTTTTATAGACCGAGCAAGGAGAGCGCGTTTTTCACGAAGAGGCGGAGTTCTTCTTTCGACCCATTGTTTTCGATGCAGATCACCCCTTCCTTTCGCCGCTCCTCATCGGAGAGCTGTGCGGCGATGCGGCGGGAGATCGCCTCTTCGGAAAGCCCGTCCCGCGCCATCACCGAACATATCCGCAGATCCTCTTTCCGTTCGACTGCAAGAACGCCGTCGAACAGCTTTTCGTATCCCCCCTCAAACAGGAGCGGGACTTCGGCAAACGATACGGCATGCGCATTCATCTGCGCAAAGAGTTCTTCCATAATGCGCGGATGCGAAAATGCCTCTATCTTGCGGCGGGCAGCTTCATCAGAAAACACAAGCGCGGAAATCGCTGTCTTATCGGGCTCACCCGCTTTGATACAGGACGGAAACAGCGCTTTGAGCGCTTCGAGATACGCTTTGTCCTTCCAGAGCGCACGCGAGATCTCGTCACAGGAAAAAACGGGATAGCCAAACTCTTTCAGGATCCCGCAAACGGCGGTTTTGCCGCTTCCGATCCCGCCCGTCACGGCATATTTTTTACTTTGCGTCATACCAACTCTTTCCGACGGATACCTCGGCAATGAGCGGAACGTTCAATTCCACCGCCTTTTCCATCTCCTCTTTTAAGATCTTCTTTGCCTGCTCCGTCTCTTCAAGGGGAACGTCGAGGATCAATTCGTCGTGGACTTGAAGGACGAGCATCGCCTGCATCCCCTCCTGCTTCAACCGTTTGCAAACCGCCAGCATCGCGATCTTGATGATGTCCGCCGCGCTTCCTTGAAGGGGCATGTTCATGGCGGCGCGTTCCCCGAACGAACGCTGGTTGTAATTGGGGGATTTCAGCTCTGGAATGTAGCGTTTTCTGCCCAAAATGGTCTTAATATATCCGTTTTCCTTGGCGAAGCGCACGCTCTCATCCATATATTGTTTTACTTCGGGATTCGCTTCGAAATATCGGTTGATGTAACTTTGCGCTTCCGCCTGCGTCGTTCCGACGTCCTTGGCGAGCCCGAAAGCGCTCATTCCGTAAATGATCCCGAAATTCACGCTCTTGGCGCGCCTCCGCTGCAACGGCGTCACTTCGGAAATGGGTATGCCAAAGACGAGGGAAGCCGTGGCGGCGTGGATATCGTCCCCCCGCCTGTATGCCTCCGCAAGTTTACGGCAGCCCGAAAAATGCGCGAGGAGCCTTAGCTCGATCTGGGAATAATCCGCGTCCACAAAGACGTGCCCGGGGCGCGCGATAAATAGTTTCCTGAGCTCCCTACCCTCGTCCGTTTTAACGGGAATGTTCTGTAAATTCGGGTTTGCGCTCGACAGCCGCCCCGTCGTCGTCATCGTCTGGTTGTACGTCGTATGGATGACCCCTCCCGTGACGAGCGGGCGGATCCCGTCGATGTAAGTCGATTGCAGTTTCTGGATCTCGCGGTAACGGAGGATCAAGCGGACGATCTCGTGCTCCTCCGCAAGGCGTTCCAAGACGTCCGCGCTCGTCGAATACCCGCCGCGCGAATTTCTCTTCGCCCCCTTCGGATCGAAGCCGAGCTTGTCGAAGAGGACTTCAGAAAGCTGAAAGGGCGAATTGATGTTAAAGTTCTCGACGCCTGCGAGGGTATAGATCTGTTCGGACAAAGAAGAAAGTTCGCGCGTGAATTTCTCGGAAAATTCGGGAAACTTATCGGTATCCACGCAGACGCCCGCCCGTTCCATGCCGAACAGCACCCCGATCAGGGGAAGTTCGATGTTTCGGTAAAGTTCCTCTTCCGCAGTCCCCTTTGTTTTCTTGATCGCTTCCCGATAGGCGAGCATGAGCCCGTACGCGCTGTTTTCATCCGGAAGATCGTAATCTTTGACAAACTGCGAAGGGCTCACCAGCCGAAGATTGGAGTCCGCGAGATAGCGCAGGAGCGAGACGTCCTCGACGCGGCATCTAACCTCGACGCCGATCTCCGAAAAACGGTGGAGAAGATATTTAAGGTCGGGAACGATCGCCAGCCGATCGCCCGAGAACAGCCCTTCGATGACGGGGAGAAGCTCGCCGAAGAAAAAGCCGTTTTGCAAAAAATTCTCGCGCAGGGGGAAAATGTACTCGGTTTTTCCCGAAAATACATGGCAGGAACTCGCTTCAAGGCAAAAAGAGAACTCTTTAATTTCGGGGATCAGAGCCATAAAACTGCCGATATCGGTACAATTTACGGTATCGACGGACAACTTTTTGGTCTGCACGAAATATTCGTTGTCTACAAGCGAACGGAATTCGAGCTTCGAAAAATATTCGCGCGCTTCCTCCGGGAAGGGAAGCGTAAGTATACAGTCCTCCAAAGTCGTATCGAGCGGAACATTCAGAATGATCGTCGCGAGCGTATGCGAAAGGTCCGCCATCACCCTCCCCTCTTCAAGTTTCCTTTTCAGGGAAGCGGAGAGTTCGTCCAAATGGCGGTAGATCTCCTCTACGGTGCCGTAGCGGCGGAGAAGTTCCATTGCGCTCTTGGGACCCACCCCCTTGACGCCGGGGATATTGTCCGAAGAGTCGCCCATGAGCGCCTTCTCCTCAATGATTTGGAGCGGCATGAGACCGACTTTTTCGTAAAAATTTCCATTTGACAGAAGGTCGATCTCCGTCACGCCCCGCTTTGTAAAACAGACGCTCACATTCTCGTTGACAAGCTGGTAGGAATCCCTGTCCCCCGTATAGATCAAAACGTCTGTATCGGGGAATTTGCGGGAGAGCGTCCCGATCACGTCGTCCGCTTCGAAGCCCTCTTTTTCAACGATGCAGATCCGCATGGCGCGGAGCGCCTCTTTCAGCATGGGAACCTGTACGACAAGTTCCTCGGGCATGGGCGAGCGGGTCGCCTTGTATGCGTCGTACATCTTATGGCGAAACGTGGGCGCATGAAGGTCGAACGCGACCGCAAAATATTCGGGCGAGACCGTATCAATGATCTTAAAGATGAGCTTTACAAACCCGAAAATGCCGTTCGTCGGGACGCCGTCCTTGGTCGTGAAGATGTTCATCGCATAAAAAGCCCTGTTCAAAAGACTGTTGCCGTCCACCAGAACAAGTTTTTTTCTTTCGCCCATATGATTCACCTCTTTTCGGATATTGTACCATGCTTTTCTTTTTTTTGCAAGAAAATCGGGGAAATCGCTTGCTTTTTTCCCGGCTTTATTATATAATTCCATTGTTGCGCCGGTGTGGTGGAATTGGCAGACGCGCTGGACTCAAAATCCTGTGGTAGTGATACCGTATCGGTTCGACCCCGATCACCGGCACCAGAAAACGCCCCCTATAAAGGAGCGTTTTTTTGGTGCCGTGAAGGGATCGGACAATTCGTTCGACCCCGCGCGAGAAGGCGGGCGCGGAATGTGGAGTTTTTCGCTCTGCCGACCCCGCCGACGAAGCTCTCGAGCCGCTTGCGGCGAAGAGATCACCGGCACTGTGTTGCTATGAGCTTTTGCGCCCCCTATAAAGGGGCGTTTTTTTGGTGCCGTGAAGGGATCGGACAATTCGTTCGACCCCGCGCGAGAAGGCGGGCAGGAAGCTCGCCGACGGGCGTACGTGGAACCGAGAAGGTGTCTCGCTGCCCCCTTTCAGGGGAAAATCTCCGCCCCCCTCGCTTCCCCTCGTAGGGGAAGTACCCGCGTTAGCGGGGGATAGGGTTTTCGAAACCCCTCTGTCACTCGCGTTGCTCGTGACATCTCCCCTGGAAGGGGCGACAAGAGCCTCTGTCACTCGTAAACTCGTGACATCTCCCCTATGAGGGGCGACAAAAGCTTCTCACTCGCGTTGCTCGTGACATCGTCTCATGCGGCGACAAGTAACACCCCTTCCGTTCGACCCCCGCGGAAGTCGGGAACAAAACTCACACAACGATCAGCGGAACGAGCATTTCGTCGGTGAGCGAAGTGTGGTGCCCCTTAAACGGGTGGGAGCGGGGCGTGAGGTTCATTATCTTTTTCGTCGTACCGACGGCGATATAGTCGCCGAGCAGGCGTGCATGTTCGCCTCTCATATTTCCGCCGAAATAGTTCTCGCAGATGAGCTGCTCCGTAGGAAACAGCGCAAAATCTTTTCCGTATTTTTCGAGAAACAGCGTTTCGAATGCCCTCTCCCTCCCCTCTTTCACCTTGAAGGCGGTCGCCCGCGCCTCCAAATATGGTCTCCATTCAAGAAGAGAAAGGAGATCTTCATCCAAATACAGATCATACCTGCCGTCGATATCCACCTGCCCGTGGTCGGCTGTCACGATCAGGAGCGTGTCCTTTTTTTCGCGCGCGAACCCTTCGACGCTACGCTCCAATGCGCCGATCGTCTCCTTCGCCTTCGCCGAAGTCACCCCGAAGCGATGCATCACCGCATCGGGCTGTGTGCAATAGGCATAGACGAACTGTTTCCCATCCTTCGCGCATACCCGTTTCAACTGCAAAAACAACTCGTCTATGCTCGTCCAAACGTACCTGTTCTCCTCTTCCTGCCCGAAGTGCGGCACGACGACATTGACCGTATATTCGCCCGAAGTGCGGCGGTAGAACGGGGTTGTGGGCAGCCTGCGCCTTGCAAACCCGTGCGGGACGGCTTCTCCCGTATAGGAATCGACGTCCTCGAAGATATCGACAGCCCTTTTCAGTTCTTCGAAATATAAGCTCCAACCGAACCAACCGTGCTCCATCGGATAGGAATTCGTCTGAATGGAGGTCGTCGCGTTGGTCGTCGTCGAAGGAAAGACGGACGTGAGCACGCGCGTGACGTTCTTCCGGAAAAAGCCGCTTGGGGCGGCATTTCTTTCAAGCGGATGCATTCCCATTCCGTCCAAGAGAAGAAAGACGACGTTTTTATACCCCCCGCGTAGGGCGTTTGAAAGCTCAAAAAGCTCGGGCTTGTCGTTTTGTGCCCCTAAAAACGCCGCAAGGCTCGCGGATAGATTGACAATGCTTCTTTCAAAATCTGGCTTTATGAGCTCCATCGACGCACCTCCGCTTTGATTGTATCATAAAACCGCGCCCCGCGCAAGGCGAATGCATAGAAAAAACCAACCCAATTCTGTTTGAATTGGATTGGGCGTGGTGCCGTGACGGGATCAGGCAATTCGTTCGGCCCCGCGCGAGGACGAAAATCGCCCCACCGATTCCATACTCCGCTCTCATTTCTATTTATACATAAAAACATGCTCGGCTATATGATTGTCCCTTACCGTTACAAGATTTTCATGCGTCAAAATCCCAGCGTCGAACGCCTCTTGCAGCGAGTAAAATTCATGGTCTTTCCAAACCCTAAGAGGGTATCCGGCATAATTGTAACGAAATTCCACTCCGTCGACCGTTTCTTCACCCTCCTCTCCGGGCACCAAGTCGTGCTTCAATATGACAACATGGACGTCCCCAAACTCACCGTAGCACTCGACGATCACCTTATCTTCCGTTTTGACCCGCTCTTTCCATTCGTCACCTATCTTTTCATGCACGGATCGGTCGTCAAACTCGGCTTGGCCGTCCTGCTCGCCTCGGTTACACGCAGAAATGGAAAACGAAAAGCAAATAATCAACAAGACTGTTAAGAATAATTGTGATTTCTTCATAGAACCTCCGCCTTCATATCTGTTTATCGTACACTCGAAAGCCACGCTTTCCATATCGCAAGAAGGCTTCCCGAAAATTAAAACGTTTCGGAAAACGCTTTTGTGACGCTTTTCGAAAAAAAGAAAGCAAATCAAAGGTCTGTCCCATCTGTTTTCTTACGATGATTGCATTGATATTTTTGTCGCAATATGCTATAATCCTTGTAACGCTTCCGTCCGTGATACTTTTCTTTGGGGGAAACCGATGATCCTTAACGTGGGACTTAGAACGGATATCGTTCATCATTATCATGAATGGCTCTTCAACCGTTTCGACGAGGGAATCGTCTATGCACGGAATCCCCTCTTTGAAAGACGCATCAATATCTATGAACTTACGCCCGAAAAAATCGATGCGGTCGTCTTCTGTTCCAAAAATTATCGGCCCGCCCTCGAAAGGATCGACGAGATCGCAAGCCGTTACCGCACCTATTTTTTCTATACGATAACGGGATATGAAGAAGATCTCGAGCCCACATCTCCCCCCATTCGGGAGCGGATCGAAACGCTCAAAGAGCTCTCGAGAATCGTCGGAAAGGAAAAACTCGTCTGGCGGTACGACCCCGTTCTGCTCACAAAAAAATATACGGTGGCGCGGCATATGGAGACATTTGCGGCTCTTTCCGAAGAGATCGCTCCCTTCGTGAGCGGCGCCGTGTTCTCCTTTGTGGAGATGTTCATCAAAATCGGACACCGCATCCCCGACGTGACTATGATAACGAAGGCGCAGAAGCATGAGATTGCGAAGGGCTTGGGGACGATCGCACAAAAGAACCGTCTCCCCTTGCAGATCTGCTGTGCGGAGACGGGTTACGAGGAATACGGGATCAAGCGCACGGGCTGCGTCACGCTCGAAGCGCTGGGACGGGCGAACAAATGCAGTTTCCGTTCGATGCCGCATCTCGGGAACAAGGCAGGTTGCCTGTGCATCGTCAGCCGCGACGTGGGATGGTATGATTCCTGCCCGAGCGAATGCAAATATTGCAACGCAAACAGAGGGATCGAAAGCGTCCGCGATAACTTTCTCCGCCATGATCCCGCCTCCCCCCTTCTCATCGGGCACGTCCATAAGAACGACCAGTTGATGCACGGGATCCAGAACAGCTTTCTGCTGCACGACGGCAGACAGATCTCTCTCTTCGATCTGTAAAAGATCCGCCTTTACGGGCGGATTTCATTTTCTTTCTTCTTTTATCAGCTTTGCGAGGAAAAAACCTTCGTATTGCGCCGTCGGCATGACGCAGAGCGTCCCGTCCGCGCTTGGAAGAAGGGGCACGCCCGCGGGCGGTTCCACGGGTACGACCTTTGCCCCGCATCCTTCCAAAACATGGCGGAGCACGTCCTCGTTCTCCCGTTTCAGGATCGAACAAGTCGAATACACCATCTCTCCCCCGTTTTTCAAAAGTTTCAACGCCTTTCGGAGCAATTTTTCCTGTAAACGGGCACAGCGTTCGACGTACAGAGCGTCGATCCGCGCAGTTTTCCGCGGGGATACCGTCCCGCTTCCGCTGCACGGTGCGTCGAGCAAGATCTTATCGAAGCAAAAGAGGTCGTCGAGAAACGCGGCGTCCGTACAGAGCGCCGTCACTCTCCCCGCCCCCTGCCGTTTGAGATTAAAGAGCAGACGCTCAAAGCGCAGTTTATCGCGCTCGCAGGCGGTGATGAGCGCTTCCCCGCGGGACAGTGCGGCAAGCTCCGTCGTCTTTCCCCCGGGCGCTGCGGTCATATCGAGAATGCTCTCCCCTTTCTTCGGGGAGAGGAAGAGCGGCGGAAGCATGGAAGAGAGGCTCTGCAAATAGACTTTCCCCTCTTCGTAGAGCGCAGTGCGGCGGATGTCCTCTTCCGTACAATCGTTCAAAATAACGGCAGCGGAATACCAGCCGACCTCTTCAAACGAAAAACCCGCCTCTTTGAGGGCATTTTTTCCCTCTTCGGCGGTGATTTTCAACGTATTAAAGCGCAACGTCACGGGGCGGACAACTTCGTAGCCCGCCATGATTTTTTCCGAAAGCTCCCCGCCGTAATCGGCGAAGAGCAATTCAGGGAGCGATCCGCTCACTTGATGCCCTTGATCCATTCGTCGATCGCGCTCTCGGGCGTTACGAGATTCTTGTCCTCGAACTTGATGTTCATCACGGGCTGAACGTCGGCGCCGCGCATTGCCTTTCTCATATCGCTCGGCGTATGGCCGAGCCAGCCGCCGTTGGTGGCAAAGGGATAGACGGTCTTGCCCTTCCAGTCGACCGATTTCATGAAGGATTTTACGGCGGGCGCAAATGTATACCACCAAACAGGCGTGCCGAGAATGATCGTATCGTACTCCTGCGCGTTGACGGGAAGCGGGTAGAGCTGAGGCACATAGCCGCTCTCGACCTCCCTCTTTCCGAGCCCGACGAGCACGTCGTAATCATCCGGATAAACCTTGACGGTGCGGATCTCGGCGAGATCGGCGTCGAGCGCACGCGCGATCTTTCTGGCGACCGTGCGCGTATTTCCCCCGAAAGAATAGTAAACTACGAGTTTTTTCATACGTTACCTCCTCCTTGTCTTTGAATCAATAGAATGTGGCGATGTCTTCGCCCTCGGGGATCGGTTTTGTGCGTTCGACCGTAAATACTTTCAGAACGGGTCCCTTTCCCCCATAGAGTTTATGATATTCGAAATCAATACGGGCTGTGAGCGCGACCCATTCGCCCGTCTCGAATGAAACGGACGGATCTGCCGAGCAAATGAGCCCGCTGTATGCGATGTCCGCCGCACAGCAGGTCATAATATACCGCCCTACGGCAAACGTCCCCGGTTTCATCTTCCTGTCGCGGGCGACGATCCCGCGGAAAGATACCGTTTTTCCGTCGTATTTTTCGCCCTCCTCGCGGATATCCCTGTAAAAATAGGCAAAATCCCTGTCCTCGATCGTAACGACCGGCGCGTCGATGTCGTAAGGGAGCGGGTCGACGATCTCATCGTAGACGGCTCTGCCGCCGACATACTCATAGACGATATCGGGGCGGCGGGAAACAGCGCGGACGATCTTATGAAAATCCTCCTGCTTCATCTCCCCCTTGAAACGGTTGAAAACGACGAGATCGGCGTATTGGATCTTATCGAATACGAGCTGCCGCATGTTGGCGTTATAGTTTAAGAACGTATTCGCGTCGAAAAAGGTCATTACCTGCGCGATGAGCCACCCGTCAGGCATCGCGTCGAAGAATTTATCGAGGGTGAGCATACCGTTGAATTCGACGACGACGCGCTCCGCGCCGCACTCCCGCGCGATCCGCCCGAGATTCTGGACGTTGAGCCCCTGTTCGTCGACGGGAGCCACGCTGTATTTTTTTACGGCGAACTTTGCGGGATCGTATTCCTCTTCCCCCTCTTCGGCGACGAGCAGAAGCGTTCTTTCGCCCGAATCGAAGCGGGGATCTTCAAAGGTCTCCTGAATGAATTTTGTCTTTCCCGCTTCCAAAAAGCCGAGAAAGAGGTAGACGGGAATTTCCTTCGGCATAGTTTACCCCAAAAACAGCTTTTCGAGCTTCTCTTCGTCGATCTTACAGCCGATCACGCAGAGTCTGCCCGTGACGGCGGGAGAACCGACGCGGATATCCGCCTCCTCGGGGACATAATCGAAATAGAGCCACTTATCTCCGCCGTTCAAAATGCCTTTGGCGCGCAGAATTTGCCCGTATTCACCCGAATCGAGCGCGGAAAGCGCCTTTTTCAGGCTTTCCTCCATGACAGGCTTTGCCGTCTCGACGCCCCAGCTCGTAAACACCTCGTCCGCGTGATGGTGATGGTGATGATGGTGATGTTCGTGATCGTGGTCGTCCTCATCATGGTGATGATGATGGCACTCGCACTCGTGATCGTCATCGTCGTCATCGTCGTGATGGTGATGGTGGTGATGATGTTCATGCTCTTCATCCTCATCGTCATCGTGATGATGATGAGGATGATGGCATTCGCATTCGGGATCGTCACACTCGTCGTCATCGTCGGCTTCGTTTGCCTCCGCGGCAAGTTTTTCGAGCTCCGCGGCAAGGCTGTCCGTCTTTTGCATGGCGAGAAGGATCTCTTTCCCGTCGAGCGCGTTCCAATCCGTTGTGACGATCGTTACAGAGGTGTGTTCCTTCAAGAGCGCCGTCGCTTCCTCCGTTTTCTTGGGATCGGAAGTATGGGAGAGGACAATACAGCTCGCGTTCTCTACTTGGTCGAGGAAGAACTCGCCGAAGTTTTTAAGATACATCTTGCACTTCTTCGCATCGACAACGGTGCAGAAGGCATTGAGCGCGCTGTCGGGAACGTCGGCGCGTTGGACTGCCTTAATGACATCTGAAAGTTTGCCAACGCCCGAAGGTTCAATGAGGATACGGTCGGGATGGAACTCCTCGGCGACCTTTTTCAGCGCCGCCGCAAAATCCCCCACGAGGGAACAGCAGATACAGCCCGAGTTCATCTCGGTGATCTCGATCCCCGCGTCCCGCAAAAATCCGCCGTCCACGCCGATCTCACCGAATTCGTTTTCAATAAGAACGACCTTTTCGCCGCAGTAGGCTTCCTTGATCAGTTTTTTGATGAGCGTCGTCTTTCCTGCGCCCAAAAATCCCGAAAAAATATCAATTTTTATCATAATTTTGCCTTATATCGCTTCTTTTTGATTTCTACCGATTCGGAAGAAAATGCGCCAGTCCCTCAAAACGCCCAGTTGCCGTTCTTGAAGATCTGCACTCTCTCCCCGTTCTTGGTGACGCCGACGATGTCGAGATCCTCGCTGCCGATCATAAAATCGACGTGGATGAGACTGTCGTTGATGCCCTTTTGATGGATCTCTTCGTTCGTCATGTCCTCGTAGCCTTTCAGGCATTCGTTAAATCCCCTGCCAAGCGCAAGATGGCAGCTTGCGTTCTCGTCGAACAGGGTATTGTAGAAGAGAACGCCCGAATTGTTGATGGGAGAATCGTAAGCGATGAGCGCGACTTCGCCGAGCATCTTCGCCCCATCGTCCATGGAGATCATCTTTTCAAGCAGAGCCTGGTTCTTCTTTGCCTTGACTTCCACGACCTTGCCGCCCTCAAAACGAACCGAGAAATCCTCGATGAGTTCGCCCTGATAGGAGAGCGGCTTTGTGGAGTAGACGACGCCCTCTGCGTCGCCCGCCTTGGGGGAAATGAAAATTTCTTCGGAGGGGATATTCGGGTTGAAATACGCCCCCGCGAGCGTCTCTTCGCCGCCCCCGCAGAAACGGCTGTTTTCGATGAGACCGACCCTGAAATCGGTGCCGTTCTTGGACTTGTATTCGAGCGCGACGAGCTTCAATCTGTCGAGATAGTCGCATTTTGCGGCAAGTTCGTCGTTATGGCGGTGCCATTCGCGCACGGGATCGGGTCCGTCCGCACGGGACGACGCAAGAATGAGATCCCAGAGTTTCTCGACGGCGGTATTCACCATGAGGTCGGGGAAAACCTTCTTTGCCCACGCCTTGGAGGGCACGGCGGCGATACACCACTGGTATTTGTTCTCCATTCTGTCGCGGTAAGGCTTGATGACCTTGGTGCGGGAGGTGCGCACGGCGGTGAATTTTTCCTGATCTACGCCTTTGAGCCCGTCGGGATCGGCAGATTCGATATAGAGCATTGCGGGAAGCTCCCCGGCGCGCAGTTCGAGTTTTTCAAGCTCCCACTTTTCGAATTTTTCGAGGAGCTCCTGTTTTTGGTACTTATAATGCGTCGCCACAAGCGGCTGGTGCGACCACTCGACGGTGACCTTTCCCGCCCCTGCGCGGTAGAGTTCTTCGACCGTCATTTCCACAAATTCGGGCTGGTCGAGTTCCGCCTGCACAATGACCCATTGTCCTTTCTTGACGTTGACGCCCGTCCTCGCGAGCAGTTTCGCATATCTTCTAAGCTGTAATTTATTCATGCGTATTCTCCTTCGTTACCTTATTTTCGTCTCTATTCCATTATACCCCATTTTTTGCCAATGTCAACATTTTCGCTTTTTGAAAAGAAGGATTTTTTTCGATCTTTCCCAAACGCTCTCCGAGGGATATAATACAATGATTTTGCTTTTTGCGAAGTACTATGTCAGATATAGTACTATGTTCCCGTGCTCTTTTGTACGGTTCAGATCAATCACGCGTTGGTTCTCCGAGCCGCGGAATTTGAGGCGGATATCTTTTTTCTCCTCAATGAAGGGACCGTCCACCAAGATGTCAATGAGAGAAAGAAGCTCTCTTGTCCCCTCTCCGTCGTCCTCTTTGAGCGTTCCGTTTTCATAGGTGTATCCCGTATAGCACCAAACGTCTTTTTGCGGATACGCTTTCTTGAATTTTCGGAGGAAAGGAATGAGCCGAACCCTGTTTTCCGGTTCGAACGGATCTCCGCCGAGCAGAGACAGCCCTGCGATGTAGTCGGGCGCAAGCGCTTCCATGATCTCCGCTTCCGTCTCCTCCGTAAAGGGCTTTCCGAAAGAAAAATCCCATGCCACGGCATTGAAACAACCTTTGCAATGTCTCCTGCAACCCGAAACAAAGAGGGAGACTCTGACTCCCTCTCCGTTTGCGATATCCACTTTTTTGATTTCTGCGTAATTCATGGGAATCGTTCTCCCTCAAATGCGGGCAGCCGCTTTACAGATGAAGCACCCTCTCGCGGATCTCCTGCGTCCTGCCCTGGTTCCAGTACTGCGTCCCGATGTAGCCGCAGGTACGGCGCGCAATGTTCATCTTGCTCTGGTCGCGGTTATGGCAATGCGGGCACTCCCAAAGGTATTTTCCGTCCTCTTCCACCGTCACGATCTCGCCGTCGTAGCCGCAGACCTGGCAGTAATCGCTCTTGGTATTGAGTTCCGCATACATGATATTGTCGTATATATACTGCATGACGGCGATGACCGCGGGAATATTGTCTTGCATGTTGGGGACTTCCACATAGGAGATCGCGCCGCCCGGGGAAAGCTGCTGGAACTCGCTTTCGAATTTGAGCTTGGTGAAAGCGTCGATCTTTTCGGTGACATGGACGTGATAGCTGTTGGTGATATAGCTCTTGTCCGTCACGCCCGGGATAATCCCGAACCGCGTTTGGAGCGCCTTGGCAAATTTATACGTCGTGCTCTCGAGCGGCGTCCCGTAGAGCGAGAAGTCGATATTATGCTTTGCTTTCCACTCCTTACATTTATCGTTCATGTGCTGCATGACGGAAAGCGCAAACGGCTTTGCCTCGGCGTCCGTATGAGATTTGCCCGTCATATATCTCGTGCACTCATAAAGCCCCGCATAGCCGAGCGAGATGGTCGAATAGCCGCCGTAGAGCAATTTATCAATGGTTTCTCCCTTTTTCAGGCGGGCGAGCGCACCGTACTGCCAAAGAATGGGCGCGGCGTCGGAAAGCGTTCCCTTCAAGCGGTTGTGGCGGCAGAGAAGCGCACGGTAGCAGAGATCGAGGCGTTCATCAAAGATCTTCCAGAATTTCTCCTTGTCTCCCCCCGAGGAAAGGGCGACGTCGACAAGATTGATCGTGACGACCCCTTGGTTGAACCTCCCGTAATACTTCGGCTTGCCGTTTTCGTCCACATAGGGCGTAAGGAAGCTGCGGCAGCCCATGCAGGTGTAGCAATGCCCTTCGCCGTTGCGGTCGACCTTATATTCAAGCATCTTCTTTTCGGAAATATAGTCGGGCACCATGCGTTTTGCAGTGCACTTTGCGGCAAGCTCTGTGAGATAGAAGTATTTGCTCCCCTCGCGGATATTGTCCTCTTCGAGGACATAGATGAGCTTGGGGAACGCGGGCGTGACCCACACGCCTGTCTCGTTCTTGACGCCCATGATGCGCTGGTTCAGGGTCTCTTCGATGATCATGGCGAGATCCTCGCGCTCCCTTTCGTTGCGCGCTTCGCCGAGATACATAAAGACTGTCACGAAGGGCGCCTGTCCGTTCGTGGTAAGGAGCGTCACGACCTGATATTGGATCGTCTGGATCCCCTTCTTGATCTCGTCGCGCAGCCGCTTTTCCGCAATGCGGGCAATGGTATCTTCCATGACGCCCACATCGGCAAGTTCCTCCGCGACTTCGGCGCGGATCTTTTGGCGGCTGATATCCACAAAGGGAGCGAGATGGGTAAGCGAGATCGACTGCCCGCCGTATTGGTTGGAGGCGACCTGCGCTATGATCTGCGTCGCGATATTGCAGGCCGTCGAGAAGGAATGCGGCTTTTCGATCAGCGTCCCCGAGATCACGGTGCCGTTTTGGAGCATGTCCTCGAGGTTCACGAGATCGCAGTTGTGCATATGCTGGGCGTAATAATCGGCGTCATGAAAGTGAATGAGACCCTGCTCGTGCGCTTCCACGATGTCGCGCGGCAAAAGGAGACGGCGGGTGAGATCCTTACTGACCTCCCCTGCCATATAGTCGCGTTGGACGGAGTTGACGGTGGGATTTTTGTTGGAATTTTCCTGCTTTACTTCCTCGTTGTTGCATTCAATGAGCGTAAGGATCCGCTCGTCCGTGGTGTTGGATTTGCGGACAAGGGCGCGCGAATAGCGGTATGTGATATACTTACGCGCAACGGCAAACGCCTTGTGATCCATGATCTGGTTTTCGACAAAGTCCTGGATCTCCTCGACGCTGACCGCACGGTTGAGGTCGTTCGCGAGCGACTTCACCTTTGCGGAAATCTCCGCGATCTGCTCTTCGGTAAGACGGTTGTCCTCGCTTACCTCGTTGTTCGCTTTTTTGATCGCATTCACGATCTTTCCGATATCGAATGAAACTTCCGTACCGTTTCTCTTGATGATTTTCATTTCCCCGCTCCTTTTGCGCTTTGTAAATTTCCCGCCCGTCTCACAGGCAAAAAGCGTTCCCCGAAGGGAACGCTATTATTGTACACCATATATTGGAAGTTGTCAACTGTTTGAGCACAAGATTTTGATAAAAATTTTTCTTTCATCACTATATCTTGTGGTTATGTCGAAATATGTTGAAATTTTTCATGAAACATTCGGCGCGGATGTTACACGCTCAAAGGACTATAAAAGATTGAGAATGTCCGGCGCCGAACCGTTCAGATCTCCGTCACTTTCACGTTGGAAAAGATCTCTTCGTACTTCTCTTTTGCGAAGGAGATCGTACCGAACGTCGTGACTGCCGCCGTGCCCGCGGCGACGCCCGCGCGCAAAATATCCCGAAGCTCCGCGCCCTGCTGCATCATATTTGCCGCTGCGGCGACCATCGCGTCACCCGCGCCGACCGTAGAATTGACGGCGACGTTGATGCTCTTACAATAATAATTCTTCGTCCCGTCCGTGATGATCGCGCCGTCCCGTCCGAGGGAGAGGAGCACCATCTTTGCGCCGCGGTCCAAAAGCTCCCTGCAACCCGAAAGCATTTCCGCTCTCGTTTTCAGTTTTCTGCCGAGCGTATTTTCAAGTTCTTCGAGATTGGGCTTCGCGAGATCGACGCCCGCCTCCAAAGCGGCAAAGAGCCGCCCGCCCTCCGTATCCACGATTTTGAGCGAATGCGGGTCGACGGCGCGGAAGAGATCGCGGTAATAGCCGTCGTCCACACCGCGGGGAAGGCTCCCCGAAATGACGGTGACCGCCGACCGAGCCGAAAATCCCTGTATCATGCGGAGGAGTTCGACCAGCTTTTCCCCCTCCACCTGACCGCCGACGTCGTTGATCTCGGTGAGCATGGAGCGTTTATCAATACATTTATAGTTTTCGCGCACGCGGCCGTTGTTCCAGACAAAAGAAAAGCGGACGCCTTCCTTGTCGAGCGCATGCTCGAACATCTGACCGTTTTCATTATACATAAACCCGGTGGCGAACGCTTCGGCGCCGAGACGGGCGACGCCGATCGCAACGTTGAGCGCTTTCCCCGTAAAGGACAGCGTCTTGGATCTGACGACATTGACCTTTCCGATATTGAGCGAATCAAGCTCGATCGTGACGTCTACGCTCGGACTCATGCAGACTGTTAAAATCATTTCTCCCCCCATTTTGCTTCCGCTCCGGAAGCCGACGCTTACCGTCGTCCTTCGAAATTACATAGAGATCATTTGAAGCGTCTCGTAGAGCTCGTAATTGAACTTCTTTTTCATGGAGACGGCCTCGATAATATCCATATCGACGATCTCGTTTTTATGGATGCCGACGACACGGTTCCCGATGCCGTCTTTGAGAAGGCGCACGGCTTTGTTGCCGAACTGCGCGGCGAGCATTCTGTCCGCCATGGAGGGCGAACCGCCGCGCTGGATATGCCCGATGGTCGTGGGACGGACGGAATAGGTCGTCACTTCCTGTAACTTTTTCGCAAAAGCGTCCGCGGTGACGGCGCCCTCCGCAACGACGATGATATTGGAGTGCTTGCCGTTTGCACGGGAACGGTTGATGCGCATGACGATGTCCTCAAGGTCGAATGCGATCTCGGGCACGACGATGATCTCCGCGCCGGACGTGATCCCCGCGTAAAGGGCGATATCCCCGCAATGGCGCCCCATGACCTCGACGACGGAAATGCGTTCGTGCGAATTCATGGTATCGCGGAGTTTATTGATGACTTCGAGGCAGGTATTGACCGCCGTATCGAAGCCGAGCGTATAATCCGTGTACTGTAAATCGTTATCAATGGTGCCGGGAATGCCGATCGTCGGGATCCCGTAGTCCTCAGTCAGGCACTTCGCCCCGCGGAAGGATCCGTCGCCGCCGATGACGACGAGCCCCTCGATCCCCCTTCTTTCGAGCGTCGCGACCGCTTGCTTCTGCCCCTCTTTGGTGAGCATTTCGAGGCATCTCGCCGTGCGGAGCATCGTGCCGCCCCTTTGGACGATATCGGAGACAGAACGCATTTCAAGCTGCCTCATATTGTCCTCAATGAGTCCCGCGTAGCCGCGCTCGATGCCGTATACTTCCATGCCGAAATAAATGGCTGTGCGGACGACGGCTCTGATCGCGGCATTCATGCCGGGTGCATCGCCGCCGCTTGTGAGTAATCCGATTCGCTTCATATCAACCTCCGTGTACTTCCCTCTCTTCGGTATTATAACACATTACAAGTAAAAAAGAAAGAGTGTTTTCCGATTTTCCGGACTTCTTTTTTAATTTTTTTATACGATCTTGATGCAGGACTCCGGCAAGAACGTCCTAAGTTCCGCGGCAAGCGCGCGGGAGAGGCGGATCCCGTACTCGAACCGCTTTCCCCCGTAGAGGATCTTCGCCTTCGTTTCACCCTGATAGCCTTCGAGCGCGTCGACGAGCTCGTTGAAGTCCTCTTCCGCAAGCGAGCGCGCGTCAAGCCAGAGGACCTGTTCCTGTTCCTTGGCCTCGGGCTCCGCCTTTTTTGTCTGCTCCTCGGGATCGAGCACATCCAGCGTATCGACGACGATGACGGGAAGTTTATCGGGCGGACAGTCGATCTTGCCCGAAATGCGCACGACGGCGTCATGTTTCAATGCCGAACGCACTTTCTCGTAGATCCGCGGGAATGCGACGCATTCGACGCTGCCGTAGAGATCTTCGACCGTGATAAACGCCATGATCGCGCCCGACTTCGTATTGATCTTTTTGACCCCCGCGACGAGTCCGCCAAGCGTTGCGGGATCTCCCGCCTTGATGAGATTATACGTCCTGTTGCCCGTCTCTTCGTCCTCTTCGAAGTCCGAAAGCATGCCTGTATGGAAGGAACAGTCCTTGAAGAGGTGGGCGTATTGTTCGAAGGGATGGCCGCTGACATACACGCCGAGCACCGATTTTTCTTTGCCGAGAAGGTCGTCCGCTTCCCATTCCGGAATGTCGGGATACTCCGCTTTCGGGGGTTCTTCCCTGATAAAATCGCCGAATAGCGACATCTGCATGCTCGATTTCTGTTTGTCGATGAGCTGGATCCGCCGCATGAGATCCTCATAGACGGCATTGTATTGCGCCCTGCGGTATCCCATCCCGTCGAACGCGCCGCCGAAAATGAGCGCTTCGACCATCCGCTTATTGACGAACTTCGTGCAGCGCATCAGGAAATCCGAGAAATCCTTGAAAACTCCCCCCTTGGCACGTTCCTCGATGACGCACTCCATTGCGGCGATGCCGACCCCGCGCAGTGCGCACAGGCCGAAGCGGATCCCGTCCCCTTCGACGGAAAAGTAAGCCTTCGAACGGTTGACGTCGGGAGGAAGGACCCTGATGTTCTTTTCCTTCATGTAAACGACGTATTTCGCGATCTCGTCGATCTTGGTGATGCGGTTATTGAGCACGCCCGCAAGGAATTCCTTGGGGTAGTATTTTTTAAGGTATGCCGTCTGATAGGTGACGACGGCGTACGCCGCGGCGTGCGATTTGTTGAAAGCGTAGGAAGCAAAGCTCTCCATCTGGGCGAAGAGCTCGGCGGAGACTTCGGGCGGGATCCCGTGCGCCTTGCAGCCCGTGATGTTGCCGTAGATGGGTGAACCGTCCTTTGCGGTTCCGACGACTTTATCCACGTCGCCGTAGATGAATTTATCCTTCTGCGCCATCAGTTCGGAGCGGTGCTTTTTCGCCATTGCACGGCGGACGAGGTCTGCCTGCCCCAGAGAATATCCCGCAAGATTCTGGAAGATCTGCATGACCTGCTCCTGATAGATGATGACCCCGTACGTCTTTTCCAGAATGGGTTTCAAGAGAGGCGTGAGGTAATGGATCTTATCGGGTTCCGCCCTGTTTTTCAGATAGTCGGGGATAAAGTCCATGGGACCCGGGCGGTAGAGCGAGATCCCCGCGATGAGATCTTCGAGGCAGGTAGGGCGGAGCTGTTTCATGAACCGCTTCATCCCCCCTTGTTCAAGCTGGAACACCGCGTCCGTATCCCCTTCCGCGATGAGATCGTATGCCCCGGGATCGTCACAGCTCTGCCCGAACTCGATGTGCTTCCCGTAGTCCTCATAGATATAATCAAGCGTCTTTTTGATGTCGGTGAGGGTGGTGAGCGCCAAAAAGTCCATTTTGAGCATGCCGATGGACTCCACCTCTTTCATGTCGAACTGGGTCGTAATATCCGTTCCGTTGCGCGAGAGCGGCACGTTGTCGGCGATCTTTTTGCGGCAGATGACGACGCCCGCCGCATGCATCGACGTGTTGCGGGGCATCCCTTCGAGTTTGAGCCCCATGTCGATGACCCGTTTCAAGGTCTCGTCCGATTCGTAGATCTCCACAAATTCGGAATTGCGCTTGCCCTCCTGGTCGGCGAGCTTTTTGAGCGCTTCATCGTGCTTGTCGGGATCGTCCGCCGTGTCGAGCACCTTTTGGCGGCAGCTCTCGATATTGAGTCCCAACAGCTCGCGGATGGTGGATTTCCCGTCCATGAGCTTTGTGACGCGGTCGGTATCCGCATACGGCACGCGCATGACCCTGCCTACGTCCTTGATGACGGCGCGCGAAGCAAGCGTTCCGAATGTGACGATCTGCGCGACGTTTTCGGGGTGATAGCGCTTCCTTACATACTCGATCGTCTCCCCCCTTCTCTCCGTGCAGAAATCGACGTCGAAGTCGGGCATGGAGACGCGGTCGGGATTCAGAAACCGCTCGAAGAGAAGATCGTATCTGAGCGGGTCGACATTCGTGATCCCGATGGCATAAGCGACAATACTTCCCACGCCGCTGCCCCGCCCGGGGCCGACGGGGATATCGTGCAATCTCGACCAATTGATATAGTCCCAAACGATGAGGAAATAATCCGCAAACCCCATCTTGATGATGACGGAAAGCTCGTACTCCGCCCTCTTTTTGATCTCTTCGGTGAGAACGGGGTACCGCTTGGGAAGCCCGTCCCATGTGAGGCGGGTCAGATATTCGGGCGAAGGCGTCCCGTCGTCCGCGGTATAGAGCGGAATGAGGGATTTATCGTAGACGGGAGATCCGTCCTCTTTCAAATTGAAGGGCGTATCGACGTCGGAGACTTTGTCCGCGATGACGCGGGTGTTGGAGATCGCCTCGGGAAGATCGGGAAAGAGCGCCGCCATTTCGTCTCCCGATTTCATGTAAAACTCGTGCGTCTGCATCTTCATGCGGGTGGGGTCGTCGAGCGTGCGTTTTGTCTGGATGCACATGAGGACGTCCTGCATCTCCCAATCCTCTTTTTTGAGGTAATGGACGTCGTTGGTCGCGACGATCTGCGCGCCGATCTCCCGCGCGATCTGCACGAGAAGCGGCAAGATCTGCTTCTGTTCGGGGATCCCGTGATCCTGTATCTCAATATAAAAGTCCTCTCCGAAGAGGCTTTGGAGATAGCGGGCAAATTCCTTGGCTTTTTCGTATTCTCCCGCCATCAAAAGGCGGGGGATCCGCCCCGCAAGACATGCGGAGAGGCAAATCACCCCTTCCGTGTGTTCTTTCAAAACCGTATAATCAATGCGCGGGCGGTAATAGTAGCCGTCTACATAGGCAAGCGAATCGAGCTGGACGAGATTGATGTACCCCGCCTTGTTTTTGGCAAGAAGGATGAGATGATCCGCCCTTTGGTCGATATGCTGCCTGTAATCGTCTACAACGTAAAATTCGCACCCGATGATCGCTTTGATCTTATTTTTCTTGCACTTCTCCGCAAAGCGGAGGGATGTATACATATTGCCGTGGTCGGTGACGGCGACGGCGGAGATCCCGTTTTCCTTGCAATGGCGCACGAGGTCGTCCACTTTGACGGCGCCGTCAAGCAGACTGTACTCCGTATGGAGATGAAGATGGACAAAATCCGTCATATGTTCCTCCTCAATCCTTGAAACGCTCCGTGAGCCGTCTCAATCTGTGGCTTAGCCCCCCTTTCGAGATCGCAAGGAGATCTGCGAGCTCTTGAAGGGAGAGCGTCGGGTGTTCGATGCGGGCGATCGCCGTCTCTTTGAGCGGAGAAGGGAGCGAGCCCAGCTTTTCCCTGTTTTCGACAAAGAGCCGCACCTGTTCCGCGCTTGCGGTAAGAGACCGGTCGACATTGCCCGCCGTGCAGTTTTCGACGCGGTTGCGGCGGTTGTTTTCCTCCCGTGCGGCGGATACCTGTTCAAGCGTCTTTAACGCCGATGTCGCTTCCATCACCGAAAGAAAATCGCCGATCCCTTCCCGGCTCTTACAGTAGACGACGCTCTTTTCGCCCCGCCGTACCTTGCCGCCGAAGAGCTGGAAACCGTCGAGAAGCCCCAAAAACAGCTCCGCGTCCCCATCGTCGGGAAAGACGAATTCGAGATGATATCCTGTCTTTGCGCCGCCGCGGGGCAGCGTACAGCTTCCGCCCCCGAGATACGCCCCTTTCAAAAAGGAGAGCGCGCAGTCTTGGGCGTCAAGCGGCTGGATCAGGATCTCTTCCGCATACCCAGCCGCATGTTCCCCGAGAAAGGAAAAGGTCAGTTTGTCCCTGCCGTGTTTGGGATCGCGCGCCGCCGCGGTCAGCGTCATTCTTGCGCCGAAACACTTCTCTGCGATATCCAAAAGATACGCGGCGACGTCCTCGTTCTCGCTCGTAAAAGAGAACCCGTCGCCCCGCCGCTCCCCGCACGTCCGTAGAACGGCGGAAAGGAGCGCAAGGCGGCAAGAGCGCCCCATCGGCGCATTTTTCATGATCTCCCGCTTGATTTCCGTCGTAAAATTCATGATAAATGTTTTTTGAACTCCGCAAAGCGAAAGACGGGCAGTCTCCCGCCGATGTTATCGATCCTGTCGAGCGGCACGCCCACCCGCTTGATCTGCTCTTCCGCAAGCGTCGTTTCGCCGATCCTGCCGACGCTGTGCGCGTCCGAATTGATGACGAAGCGGACGCCGGTCTGCACGACTTTGTCGAGCTCATCGTCGGTCAAATGCTGTTTTTTGGAACTGATTTCGAGATATGTGCCGTAGTCACGGCAGCACTTCGCGACCTCCGTAACGTCCGAAAAGCATTGGAAATTGAGGTGGGTCAAAATATCAATGGGATTCTTTTCGATCGTATTGATATACGCCTGCGTCGTATATTTGATGAGGGAAGCGGAGGGTTTTAAGTGAAGCTGTGTGAGCCACCAGCCCCGCCAGCCGATCTTACGGTCGGAAAAGGTCTCATACCGCGCCATCACATGCACTCCCGCGAGGAAGATATCAAAAACCCTGTAATCCTCTTCCGTAAAATCGGTGAGTCCCGATACGCCGCGGATATTGCATTCCATCCCCGCAAGCACTTTGATCCCCGTCGCCTGCTCCGCCTCGCGGCAATCCTTCAAAAGGCTCGGAGTCTCTTTTCTCTTCACGCCGAACATGGCATGCGAAAAGCCGTGATCGGTGATCGCAACTGCGGAAAGGCCGAGCTCCTTCGCCCGCTCCGCATTCTCCATCACCGTGTTTTTCCCATGGGAATAAAGCGTATGCGTATGATAATCTGCCGTAAGTTTCATAGGAACTCCTGTTCGGGCAATGCCCGTTATGTATGAGCGCCGAATGTCAACCGTCTGATCTCTTCCCGCAAGGAAATGCCCGTTTTCGCGCGGACTTCCTCCTTGACGCGGCTGATGAGCGCAGCCACATCCGCGGCTGTTCCGCCCTCATTGATGATAAAATTCGCATGAATTTCGGAGACGCGCGCGCCGCCCTCCCTTAGGCCTTTGAGCCCGCATGCTTCGATGATCCCGCCTGCGGATCTTCCTTCGGGATTGACGAAGGTGCACCCCATGCTCCTGCCCTTGGGAAGGGACTTCCTTCTTTCGCGGTAGCGCGCCGTATTCGCCGCGATCCTTTCCTTTGAGGCGGGTTCGGCACGGAAGAGCGCGCCGACGACGAAGATCCCTTCCTGAAATACGCTCGTTTTCTCTCCGAATGCGCACATCTCGTGCGGAAAACTGCGGATCTTCCCGTTTTGCACGGCAAGAACACGGATCGCAACGTCACAGATGTGCCAACCCGGAACGCCCGCATTCATCGTGACCGCGCCGCCGACCGTCATGGGTATCCCCGTAAAGGGCTCGAACCCGCCGACGCCGTTTTCGCGCGCAAAGCGGCAGAGCGCGCCGCCCGTGACCCCCGCACCTGCGAAAATGCAGTTTCCCCCCATCAAAAGCGCAGTGAGGCGGTCGGCGCGGATGAGCGCCCCGTCGATATCCCCGTCCTCGGGAAGGGTATTCGCCCCCGCGCCGAGAAAGGCGTACGGAATGCCGCTCCCGGACAGATAAGCGAGAAGTTCGGAAGCCTCCTCGGCGTCCGACGGGCTCGCCGCGGCCGCAACTGCTCCTCCGCAGCCGATCGTCGTCCTCCTTGCAAGGGAGACATTTTCCTCGATCCGCAGCCAAGGGAACTTTTCATGCAAGAGCGCATAAACGCCCAAATTAAAACCGTGAATCATTTTACCATATTTCTCCGTTTTTTTCAATGGGATTTCAGATATTTCTCGATTTTTTTCAAATCTTCTCCCGCACGGGCGAGATCGGAAACTTCGGACAGCGCCGCGGAGGAAGCAAACACGCTCACCGTCCGCGCAGGTTCTCTCGGCGTCTCCATCCCGATCCCCGAAAGAAGTCCCTGCGTCCGCTCGGAAAGGAGCTCTTCGACGAGCCGCATGCAATCCTCCCTCTTTTCCTCGGAAAGGATCGCGATATATTGAAATAGATCGTTATACCCGTCCAGATCGCGGGTATACACGCTCACGCCGCGGTTTTGGAAGCGGCAAACGTCCCTTTGCGTGCCCAAAAGATAGCGGTATTCCCCGTTCAAAAAGCCCGTATAAGCGGCGTCCGAAGGGAGTTCCGTCCCCTTGACGTCCCCGAATGCGGCGGAAAGGACGGCGAGATTGCTCCCGCCGCAAGAAACAGCGATTCCCCCCTCTTCGCCGAACGTTTCGTCGCGGGAAAAGAGCACATATTTCCCCGCGCACCACGGCACGGCAAGGCAGCGTCCACCGATGCTTCCTCCCGAGAAGGAGTAAGGCAAAGGCTTGCATTCCTCTGCAAACTCCCCAAGCCCCACCCCGAAGGAGAGCATATCGGGTTTTTTGCCTTCGGCAAGAGCCGCGCGCGCACCTTCCGCGGTATAGGAGAGAACATAATAGTAAACGCCCTCTCCTTCGATGCGGCGGGCGGCTTTTGCAAGAAAGGACGTCCTCGACCCCTTTCCGCCTTCGAACGTATCGACATTCCAGACTTCTACGATCGTTTTTTCCGCGGCTTCCGACCTTGTTTCAGGGAAGAAAAGAAGGCATAAGAGGAGCGCGGCGATCAACAAAAACGGAGTAAGTTTCAACAGCCACTTCATATATAATATTGTATTAACGGAAAATCGGGCGCATGCAAGAAGGGACGCCGTAGCGTCCCTTCCGCGCCTCTGCCGCCACGCGTGTTTCGGCAGAGGCTCTATTTCAAAGCGTTCCCGCTGAGAATTAGATTGTGATAAAAACACGCTTTTATTCTTTCACCCCTGAGAGGGTAAATTTTAACTGCGGCGCACGAAGCTGTCGCAGCAGGTGCAATGCTCGCAGTCGCAGGTATTGCCTACATGGATCTTATCGAGCTCGCACATCATACCGTCGCGGTTGAACCTGCACTCGGACACACCGCAGGAAACGCCGCTGTTGATCGTATGTTCCATATTCCCCTCCTTTGCTTGCAGTATGTACGTTTTTTCGGAAATTATATTGACAAACGCACTTTTGCCGTGTAAAATAAAGAAAAGGAGTTCTCATTATGAAAGTAATTCTGAAAACAGATGTGAAAGGCAGCGGGAAAGCGGGCGACGTCATAGAAGTGTCCGACGGATACGCGAGGAATTTCCTCTTGAAGAAGGGGCTCGCGGAGGTGGCGACGTCCGGCGGCGTCAACGAAATCAACCAAAGAAAGAAGGCGGAGGCATACCATAAGGCGGAAAACGAAAAGGCGCTCAAAGAGCTCTCGGCAAAACTGACGGGAACGGGCGTGACTGTTCCGATCCGCGCGGGAGAAAACGGCAGAACGTTCGGCTCCGTCACGACGCAGCATATCGCGGCCGCCCTCTCCGAGCTCGGCTTTGAGATCGACAAGAAGCGGATCACGCTCAAAGAACCGATCAAAAACGTCGGTCAGTACGAGGCGGACGTCCGCTTTATGGAAGGCGTCGTATCGAAAATCAAGGTCAATGTCGTTGCACAATAAAACAATAAATACTTAAACGGGGCGTCCGAATCGGACGCCCTTTTTCTATACTATATCTGACATAATACTATGCTAAAATGCCTTTTTAAGGAAGTTTTCTCGTATAAAGCTCCTTGGGAGGCACTTTTTCGTCTGTTTCTTCCGCAAATTTCTTGATCTCTTCCGTCCCCTTCCCGACGGGGATATTGACTCCCGCGCCGCCGACGCACCCCCCGGGGCACGCCATTCCTTCCAAGAGATAGCCCTCCCTCTTTCCGTATTTGGCAAGACGGAGCATCTTTCTGCACTCGAAGAGCCCTTCCGCATGGTCGATCTTCACCTCGGCGTCTGGGTAATACTCTTTCAGGCAGTTTTCGACCGCCTTTGCAACGCCGCCGGAAGCGCCGTATCCCCTTCCCGCAGCCGTTGCGCCGCGGCTCTCGGCCTCCCCGCAGCTTTCGGGGTCGATCCCCCGCGCCTCAAAGACCGCGGCAAGCTCTTCGAAGGTGATGACGAAATCCACATCCGAGCGGACGCTCTCGCGCATCGCTTCAAGTTTCTTCGCCGCGCACGGACCGATAAAGACGACTTTCGCCTCCGGAAAATCCTGTTTGATCATGCGGGCGGTCATCACCATCGGCGTAAGCGTCTCTGAGATTCCGTCCGCGAGCGCGGGAAATTCCCGCTCTGCAAGCATGATCCATGAGGGACAGCAGGAAGTGAGCAGAAACGGATGCTCGCCCGAAGCGACTTTTTCGGCATATTTCTTCGCTTCTGCCGTCGCGCCGAGATCCGCGCCGCTTGCGACCTCGTATACTTCGCAAAATCCGAGCATTTTCAGGGCGGAAAAGAGCTTTCCGAGCGTCACGTTTTCCCCGAATTGCCCGATGACCGACGGAGCGACTTCCGCAACGATCTTCTCGCCCGCCTTAATGGCGTTGATGAGCTGGAAGATCTGCGATTTATCCACGATCGCCCCAAACGGGCAATGTACCATGCACTGGCCGCAGGCGACGCATTTTTCGGGATCAATATAAGCTCTTCCAAGTCTGTCGTCCGAGATCGCGCCGACGCCGCAGTTTTCCGCGCAGGGACGGATCTTATGGACGATCCCTTCATATGGGCATGCGGGCTTGCATTTCCCGCAGCGGATACATTTTTCATCGTCGATCGAGGCATAACCGTCCTCCCGCACATAGACGGCATGGACGGGACAGGCGTGCACGCAGTAACGCGAAATGCACTTTCGGCACCTGCTCGTCACCTCATACTTGTTATCCTCGCACTTATCGCATGCGGACGGGATCACCTGCATGAGCGGCGGTTCGTAATATTTTTCGGAAATATTGCTCTTATCGAAACCGCTCGTAAGATGCGCGGGGCTGTCCTGCGGGTTGAGGGACATTCCCACGGCGAGCCGTACGCGCTCGGAAGCGATCGCCCTTTCGCGGTAGATGCTCTCGCGGTAGCGGGGTTTTTCGGTCGGCGCAAGTTTATAGGGGATCGCCTCCAAGTCGCTTGCGACGTTCTCCGAATCGAAAGCTGCCTTTGCGACTTCGACAAAGACTTTATGCCTAAGTTCCGACGATGAACTGATAAATTTGATCATACATTTCTGCCGTAGTAAGCGTTCAAATACATTTGTTTGATTTCGGACATGAGGGGATATCGGGGATTTGCGCCCGTGCATTGGTCGTCAAAAGCGTCCTCTGTCATTTTATCGAGTTTTGCGAGGAACTCTTCCTCTGTAAATTTCCCTTCGAGCGCTTCCCTGATCGTCATGGGCTGGCCGATCTCTTTCATGAGCCCGCGGAGCTTTTCGATGAGCGCTTCGACGCATTCCTCGTCCGATCCGCCCGTAAGCCCGAGATAGCGGGCGACGTCGGCATACCGCGCCATACATTGCGGGTACGCATATTGGGGGAACGTTCCGAGCTTTGCGGGCGCCTCCGAGCTGTTGAAGCGGATCACCTCTTCGAGCATGAGCGCATTTGCCATGCCGTGCGCGATGTGAAAATAGGAACCGAGCTTATGCGCCATGGAATGGCAAACGCCGAGAAAGGCGTTCGCGAACGCCATTCCCGCCATCGTCGCCGCATTGGCGACCCTCTCGCGCGCCTCGGGATCGGCTGCGCCCTTTTGATAGGCGGAAGGAAGATAGGTGAAAAGGAGTTTTAGCGCCTCTTTTGCAATGCCGTTGGTGTAATCGGTCGCCATGACGGAAGCGATCGCTTCGAGCGCATGGCTCACGGCGTCGATCCCCGCGCAGGACGTGAGTCCTTTGGGAATATTCATCATGAGATCGGCGTCTACGATCGCGATATCGGGCATGAGTTCATAGTCGGCAAGCGGATATTTTGTTCCGTTCGATTCATCGGTAATGACGGCAAACGGCGTGACTTCGCTTCCCGTGCCCGCCGTCGTGGGAATGGCGACAAAGAGCGCCTTATCCCCCATATGCGGGAAGGAATAAACGCGCTTGCGGATGTCCGAAAACCGCATCGCCATTCCTTCGAAGTCGACCTCGGGATGTTCGTACATGACCCACATGATCTTTGCAGCGTCCATGGGCGAGCCCCCGCCGACGGCGATAATGACATCGGGAGCAAAACTTCTCATCATCTCAACGCCCTTCCTTGCGCAAGCGAGGGTCGGATCGGGCGTGACGTCGAAAAACGTCTCGTGCTCGATGCCCTCTTCATGCAAAATTTCGTTGATCCGCGACGTGAATCCGCTGTCGTAAAGAAATTTATCCGTCACGATGAAGGCGCGTTTCTTATGATAGACCTGCGCGCCGAGCTCCTTTAACGCTACCGCAAGACAGCCTCGTTTGAAATAAACCTTTTCGGGCGCCCTGAACCACAACATATTTTCTCTCCTTTCCGCAACCGTTTTGATTTGTATCAAATGTTTTACGCCGACGTTTTCCGAAACCGAATTTCCGCCCCAAGAGCCGCAGCCGAGGGTCAGGGAGGGTGCGAATTTGAAGTTATACAGGTCTCCGATCCCTCCGTGCGACGACGGCGTGTTGACGACAATGCGGCAGGTGCGCATGACGCTTTGGAATTTTTCGAGCTTTTCTTTCCCCTCCCTCACATTGAGATAGATGGAAGAGGTGTGCCCGAGCCCCCCGTCTTTGATGAGTCTGTCTGCCTTGGCTACGGCGTCATCGAAATTCTCGGCGCGGTACATCGCAAGGACGGGCGAAAGTTTTTCATGGGCAAAGGGCTCGGAAAGGTCGACGCTTTCGACCTCCCCGATGAGGACTCTGCTTCCCTTCGGCGCTTCAAAACCCGAAAGGCGCGCGATCGTTTCGGCGCTCTGCCCGACGATCCTTGAATTGAGGGCGCCGTTGATGAACATCGTCGTCCTGACTTTCTCCGTCTCTTCGGGCGAAAGGAAATATGCGCCGCGCTTCTTCATTTCCGCCTTAAATTCATCGTATACGTCTTTGAGGACGATCACGGACTGCTCCGACGCGCAGATCATGCCGTTATCGAAGGTCTTGGAATGCAAAATGGAAGATGCGGCAAGCCTTAAATCGGCTGTCGAGTCGATGACGGCGGGCGTATTCCCCGCGCCGACGCCGATCGCAGGTTTTCCCGAAGAATACGCCGCCTTGACCATGCCCGGTCCCCCCGTTGCGAGGATCATATCCGCCTCGTGCATGATCATACCCGAGAGCGGGACGTTGGGCTGGTCGATCCAGCCGATGATATCGTCGGGCGCGCCCGCCTTTACGGCGGCTTCCAGCACGATCTTTGCCGCCTCGATCGTCGACTTCTTCGCGCGGGGATGCGGCGAAATGATGAGCCCGTTCCTTGTTTTTAAGGAAATGAGACACTTAAAGATCGCTGTGGACGTGGGATTCGTCGTCGGAATGACGGCGGCAAGCACGCCGATCGGTTCTGCAATGCGGGTGATGCCGTACCCCTCGTCATGTTCGAGAACGCCGCAAGTCTTTGTATTTTTATAGGCGTTATAGATATATTCCGAGGCATAATGGTTTTTGATGACCTTATCCTCGACGACGCCCATACCTGTCTCCTCGACGGCGAGCTTTGCGAGCGGGATCCGCGCTTTGTTTGCCGCCATCGCCGCCTCGAAAAAGATCTTATCCACCTGTTCCTGCGTATAGGATGCAAACCGCTCCTGTGCGGCGCGGACGCTTGCGAGAAGTTTTTTCAGCGATTCTTCATCGTTTACGATAAAATCCTTCATACTTCCTCCGACCAAAATACTCTTGATATCATCTTACCAAATATTCCCAAAAAAGTCAATATCCACACATGAATTTTACGCAATAAGTACATAGAAAAAGGCGCGCCAAAGGCGCGCCCGTATCGTTTGATCCCAAAAAAGAGATCAGCCGATAAGATCGGGAGTATTATAGCGTTCGGGGATCGTAAGGTTGGGTTCGGAATCAATGATCCCTCTGTTCATATAGTTATAGACAAAATTCCCCGTTCCCTTTTCTTTATCGACGGTGATAACAAAATCCTCCTGAACGACCCAAGAAACATTTTCGCTTTCGCTGCGGAACGTATTGAATGCGAGTCCGATCCCTTCCGAGCCTTTTTTGTATCCTGTGGCGACATTGATCGTACCGGATTCCATGACGATATGAAGGCTTTCGTAGTCCTCAATATCCGCATAGATCCCTACGATCTCCGTTTCAAGTTTCGGACTCGGGACGTCATCGCTCAGTACATTGATCGTTCCGCCCGTCATAGTAATGTTCACGCCTTCGCCGACCGCAGCGATGCCGCAGAGATTCCCGCCTTTCCCGAGGAGATCGATCTCGCCCCCGTTCAGATTGACGTTTGTACCGTCGCCTGCTTCGACCGCACAGGTATAGCCGCCGATATTTCCATCTCTCGACGCCTCGAGCTCGAAGATCCCGCCGTCAAGATTGACTTCGGCGCCTTGCGCGGCAATGCAGGAAAGCCCCCTTCCCGTGGGAGAATTCGCGTGGATATGCGTACCTGCCTCCACATTGACGACCGCATTTCCGGCCTCGGCGTACGCATAGATCGGAGCGCGGTCATTCCACAAACCGGCAGGATAAATGCATTCAATGTCGATATCGCGAAGGGTGAGCGTTGTTGTCGTCTCTTCATCGGTATTATAGAGAAAGATATCGTTATTCCCGCTTCCCGCATTGGACAATGTGAGCGTCCCTTCTCCCTTGCTGTCTGTCAATGTAACATTCGCCCCATTTTCAAGGGATAACCCGTCTTTTCTGTCCGAACCTGTGTTTTGCAGGGTTAAATCATGCCCCGCGATATCTATGGTAATATCTTTTCCGTCGACTTCAAGCGTCTCTCCGCTCATTTCGATCGCTTCATCGACGACGAGCACATCGCCGTCTTGTACCTCGTCAAGGGATTCTGTGAAATTCGAACTGTCAGCAACGACCACCGAGCCGCCGCTTTCGAGTTTTCCGCAATATCTGCACTGCCCGAAATTCTCCTCGTCGATCGAATGATGTTCGGGGTTTGCGGGAAGGATCACGGCAAAAGAACTCCCGCACTCATCACAATATTTTACCCCGATCCCGGGAACGACGCAGAAGCTCTCGTAAACAACATGCGTCTCTGCCTCCGCAAGTCCCGCATGATCGCAGGAAGAGCCTTCATTGAGCGTCGTCATCTTGTACTTTCCGCTCTGTCCGTTTCCGAAGGTGACGCTTAAAACATCGTTTTCCAAAATATCGTAATGCTCAATGGAAGATAATGACCATGCGCCGTTCTCCTTGCGGAAGAAATCGCCGTTTTCCGTCGCAAAACAAACATCTCCGTCCTCTCCAAGGGTATCGGCGGGGAATCCATCGGGGATCATCAAAACCGCTCCGTCCAAAACGGTCTCCTGTCCTATGGCGGGAGGTTCGGCTGTACCGCTACCAGCTTGTCCGCATGCCGCAAGACCGAGGGTGAACCCGACCGTGCAGGCGCATGCGAGAACTCCGAGCAAAACTTTTTTCATATGCCTTCTCCTTTCATGACTTGGATCATTGAATGTTTTTGTTTGTCATCTCATGACAAACAGCCCCCATGGGGGCTGGATTTCGCGTTCGATCCGCCGCGCAACTTTTATGATACAATTTATTATAATGTGTGATTTACTTTATGTCAAGAAAATTTTTTATAAGAATTTCAAATAACAGAAAAAATTGAGCCCGCCGAAGAGCGGGCTCAAACATACACCACAAGTCAAACATTCTCGGAAGAAAGTTTGAAAAATTCCGAAAAATTCTTTTCCCCCGTGATCCGAAAGACGCGTAAGACGTAATCATCCTCGATCATGAATAAGTTTTCCGACAAAATTTTCAGTTTTACCGTTTCGCTTACCAAGCGGAGCTTCGCGTTCATATCGCACTCACCCGTATATTCGGTAAATTCAAATGCGCTTAGCCCTTTGAACTCGCCTAATTTCACGCTTTCCGACCCGCAGGTGTAAACCGCAAAGGTATCCCATCTGTCCGTCATATCGGGATACGTGATAAAGGCGCTGCATTCCTGCGTTGCAGAGGATAGTTGATAGAGCTTCTTTTCAAAGTGATAGTAAATTCCGTTCACGTACACATTTTCGTTTGAGATGAACAGCGAAAACGTGTCGTCCTTCGTAGAAAGATCGTATTGCACATATCCCCCGCCCGTGATCTCTCCCTCGCTTTCAGGGATCTCTTTTACGGAAGAGAGAAGGATCTCTTCGTATACATTTTTAATGTCGTCGCGGTCGGTCGAATAAGAGATCTCTCTGAAATGCCCCGGTGCGACCCCGATCGCGGCAGTCTCCATGCGGATCTCCAAGATATCCTCCTCGCGCATGGATCCGATCCAAGGATAGAGGGAGGAAAGCATTTCATAGTGCGGCTCCTCCGCTGCGTCATCGTGAGATTGGTTCGGTACTTCGCTCCCATTGTGAGAGCCGATTTGTTCTTCCCTCCGATTCTCTTCTTGCGGATCCCCTGCGGACTCCCCCGCTCCGCCGCATGCGGTAAGCCAAAAGAGGCACGAAAGGCTCAAACAGGACAAAACCGTAAAAAATCTTTTCATTGCTTCCCCCAATCATGCACATCGGGCAGGGATTCTGTGAATCCGACGCTCCCGACGTAGAGGCAATGCGAACCGTAGATGTGAGCGTTCGGATTGTCGTGCACATATTTGTTTTCCTGTTCAACGTCTGAATCGAACCGTATCTGCAAGATCGCCCCGCCTTCGACGTCGAACTGATAGAGAATCGCACCCGAGCCGACGTCTCTCTGCGGTCTCCCGATCAATGCTACGACCTCGTCGAGGCTCATGCCGACCGTGATCTGCTCGCACTGCTCCTTTGTAGGAAGGGACGTTTTATCGGGGTCGACCCACGTCGAGGGATCCTCTTTGTCGAGGAGCTCGACCTCATCGACCGTGAGCTCTCCGCCCGCGCGGGAAAGTTTCACGCGTCTGATATAACCGTCGTTAAAGGAATAATCGAGGGAGAGCTCGCCCGTGCCCGTATAGGACGGAATGCCGATCGTCTCCACCGCCTCGATCATGCTCTTTTTTATCACGCTGTCGAAACTGCCGTCGCGGTAAACTTGCTTTTCATAGCTGTAATGCTCTGCGATCTCCCCCCCGCGGATGACGAAAACGTGGTTTTTGCCGTCCTCGGCAAAGGCAAGGTCTTCGAAAAAGAGGCAATTCTGTTCCCTTAAAAGCGCAACGGTGGCATTGTCGTAGAGATGATCTTCGGGTGCGCTCCCCGTACTTCCCGCGCTTCCCTCCGAGTTCCCGCCCGGATCGCTTATGGAAGGACTTCCCGTGGACGGTTTCCCTTCGGTATCTCCCGTAGACGGCGTTTGCTCGGAGGGCGCGGAAGGATCCGCCTGTGAAACGGGATCGCCTTGGCTTCGGAACAAGACAGCCGTCGGAATGACGACCGCCGCAACAAGCACAAGAGCCGCCGCGGCGCTCAAAACGCCCAAAAATTTCTTGCGGGAGCCCGCCTTTTCATTCCTGCGGGAAGGTTCGCGGCGGTAGTTTTCGGGATCGATCTTTTTTTCGATCTCTTCAAAAGAAGTCTCCGCGCCAAGCGCACTTTCAAAACTTTTCAAGAAATCCTCTTCGATCTTCTTCATTGTTTACCCCCCCTTGCGTTTCTGTATTTCTTCAAAGCGCGGTAATATTTCGTCTTGACCGTCCTCTCGTTCTGTTCCAGCTTCACGGCAATATCCCCGAACCTGAGATCCTCGATCAGATGAAGAAGAATGATGCGGATATCCTCTTCGGATAATACCCTCTTCATATCCTCGAT
Source organism: uncultured Clostridia bacterium (assembly GCA_947626105.1). Classification (GTDB taxonomy): domain Bacteria; phylum Bacillota; class Clostridia; order Christensenellales; family Borkfalkiaceae; genus Gallimonas. Next base: position 76,891 of record CANQQY010000006.1, read on the forward strand.
CAGAGCCTCGAAGCCGCCGCTTGGATCGGTTTCCCCGAACGTCTCGGACGGAAACCCTTCCTCGTCCATCGGAACGACTTTGCCGTTTTTCTTTCTCATATCGAGCGCAAGATTTTTTGCGCATACCGTCAGATACGACCTCACGGACGTACGGACGTCTCCCGCATGGTTGAAAAAACGGACAAACGTCTCCTGCACGACGTCCTCGATATCCGCTTTTTCTTTGATATAGCGCGCCGCGATAAAACAGACCAAGGGTTTGTACTTGGTGTAGAGATATTGAAATGTGGCTTTCGGCTCATCCCTTTTGCCCGAACGGATCGCAGAATAAAGCCGTCTTTCGTCGGTCATGCCCGAATTTTCCTTTTCATAAGATTAGACGATCGAGGGTTCCGAAAAGTTTCATTTTTGGATTTTTTATGAAAAAACAGCTTCCGCGCTGTGAAGTGAAAGCCGTTTTTCATCTTAAATTCATGTGATCGGGCTCAATCGTTCAAGAGACGTAGCTGTTTTTCGATCTTCCCCTTCATATCCAGATATTTCTCCTTCTTCGCCCTCTCGTCGTCCACGAGTTTTTGGGGCGCCTTTGCGACGAAATTTTTATTCAGGAGCTTGCCGTCCGCACGGGCGATCTCTCCCATCACGCGGTCGAGCTCTTTTTCGAGCCGCGCCTTCTCCTTTTCGATATCGACAAGTTCGCCGAGCGGCACAAAAAGATGCCCGATCTCGCAGACATGCGAGACCGTTTTCTCTCCCGCTTCCTCTCCCTTTTCGATAAAATCGATCTCGCTTGCGCCCGCAAGGCGGAGAATGGACTGTTTGTTGACGGAAAGAAGCCGCTTCTGTTCGGTCACGAGGAAGAGGCGGACCTTTCTCGAAGGCGGACAGCCGACTTCCGTCTTCATTGCCCGCACCGCTTTGATGAGATCAATGATCCCCTCGAACGTTTTTGCCTCTTTCTTATAGGACAGCTTGGTGTTGTAGCGGGGATACTCCGCCGCGATGATCCTTCCCCGCTCCCCGGGAAGATATCCGTAGATCTCTTCCGTAACGAAGGGAATGAAGGGATGAAGAAGTTTCAGAATATTTTCCAGCACAAAGACGAGCACGCCGAGGGCGCCGCGCTTTTTCTCGGGATCGCCGCCGTAGAGAGCGGGCTTCGAGAGTTCGATGTACCAATCGCAGAAATCGCTCCAAACAAAGTCGGTGAGCTTGTCCGCCGCGATCCCCAAATCATATTTCTGCATGGAGAGCGTCGTCTCGCGGATGGCGGTCTGCAAGCGGGAGATGATCCACCTGTCCGCGGGTTGCAGTCTGATCTCGCCGAGCGGCGGGATCTCACAGTCCACATTCATGAGCACAAAGCGGGACGCGTTCCAGATCTTGTTGATGAAATTGCGGGCGGCCTCTACTTTTGTCTCGGTAAAGCGGGTATCGTTCCCGGGAGCGACGCCTGTCATGAGGGAAAGTCTCAGGGAATCCGCGCCGTATTTTTCGATGACTTCGAGCGGGTCGATCCCGTTTCCGAGGGACTTCGACATCTTTCTGCCCTGCTCGTCGCGGACGAGACCGTGGATGAGAACGTCGCGGAACGGCACTTTCTCCGTATATTCGATCCCCGAAAACATCATGCGCATGACCCAGAAGGGAATGATGTCGTACCCCGTCACGAGCGCATCCGTCGGGTAGAAATAGTTGAATTCGGGGGTCTTTTCCGGCCAGCCGAGGGTGGAAAAAGGCCAAAGCGCAGAGGAGAACCAAGTGTCGAGGCAATCCTCTTCCTGCCGAAGATTCGTGCCGCCGCAGACGGGGCAAACGGTCGGCGTCTCGCGGGCGACAATCGTCTCCCCGCAGTCGCAGTACCAGACGGGAATACGGTGTCCCCACCAAAGCTGGCGGGAAATGCACCAGTCGCGGATATTTTCAAGCCAGTTGAAATAGATCTTCGCAAAACGGTCGGGAACGAACTTCGTCTTATTCTTCATGACCGCGGCGATCGCGGGCTTTGCGAGAGGCGCCATCTTGACGAACCATTGTTTGGAGACAACGGGTTCCACGACGGCGTGGCATCTGTGGCAATGCCCCACGTTATGGGTATGCGGCTCGATCTTGACGAGAAGCCCGAGCTCTTTCATCTTATTTACGATGCGTTTTCTCGCCTCGTAGCGGTCGAGTCCCGAAAACTCCCCGCAAGGTTCGTTCATGGAGCCGTCGTCCCCCATCACGCGGATCATGGGAAGATTATGGCGGAGCCCCACTTCGAAATCGTTGGGATCGTGGGCGGGCGTGATCTTGACGGCGCCCGTCCCGAACGCGGGATCGACGTATTCGTCGGCGACGACAGGGATCTTTCTGTCCGTAAGGGGAAGAAGAAGGGTTTTCCCGACAAAACGCGCATATCTTTCATCGGCGGGATTGACCGCGACGGCGGTATCGCCGAGCATCGTCTCGGGACGGGTCGTCGCAATGACGATCTTCTCGTCCGATCCCTCTACGGGATAGGCAAAATGCCAAAAATTGCCCGCGTCCTCCGTGTGCTCGACCTCTTCGTCCGAAAGAGCAGTTTTGCAATCGGGGCACCAATTGATGATACGGCTTCCGCGGTAGATCAAGCCTTTTTCGTAGAGGCGGCAGAAGGCTTCGCGCACGGCTTTCGAGCACTTTTCGTCCATGGTGAAGGTGAGCCGCGACCAGTCGCAGGAACATCCGAGTTTTTTCAGCTGTCCGACGATCGTTCCGCCGTATTGCTCCTTCCACGCCCATGCGCGGCGCAGAAACTCTTCCCTCCCGAGTTCTTCCTTGCTCGTCCCCTCTTCGCGCAGTTTTTCGACGATTTTATGTTCCGTCGCGAGGGACGCATGGTCGGTTCCGGGCAGCCAAAGGGCGGAATAGCCCTGCATGCGTTTGAAGCGGATCACGATGTCCTGCATCGTCTCGTCCATTGCGTGCCCCATATGAAGCTGCCCCGTGATATTGGGGGGCGGCATCATGACGGTAAAAGGGATCTTTGCGGGATCCATCTCCGCGCGGAAGCAATTTTCTTCCATCCACTGCGCGTAGATGCGCTCCTCAAAGTCTTTGGGATCATAGGTTGTCTGCATTTCTTTCATAGAACCACCGCCGTTCGCAAGGCGCGAACACTCATAATTATATCGCATAATTTTTGCATTGTCAACCATAAGCGGGGCGGGCATAGAATGTAATATCCTATTTTTTACGGAGACGACTATGAAAAAAATTTTGGCAACCTTCGGAGCGCTCCTCTTTGCGCTCCTTCCCCTCTCCGCCTGCGGCGGAGATAACGACGGTCTTATGACCGTCCGAATCAACGAAGTGACCCATTCCGTTTTCTACGCGCCCATGTATCTTGCCGATTCCCTCGGCTATTTTGAGGAAGAAGGTATCAAAATCGAGCTCACGAACGGAGGCGGCGCGGATAAAGTGATGACGGCGGTGCTATCGGGCGATGCCGATATCGGTTTTTGCGGTCCCGAAGCGGCGTTCTACGTTGCGACGGGCGGCACGAGCGATACGCCCACCGTATTCGGACAGCTCACCATGCGGGACGGCTCGTTCCTCGTCGGAAGAGAGCCGCAGCCCGACTTCAAATGGGAAGATCTTGCGGGCAAAAATATCCTCGCCGGCAGACAGGGCGGCGTTCCCGCAATGACCTTTGAATACATCCTGAAAGAACATCACGTCGAAAATTACACGCTGAATTTCGACGTATCCTTCAATAACATGACCGCGGCGTTCCTCGAAGGCACGTCGGACTACTGCACGATGTTCGAACCCGTTGCCTCCGAAGTACAGGCGGCGGGGAACGGCTACATCGTCGCCGCGGTCGGCGGAGCGAGCGGCGAGGTGCCCTATACGAGCTATATTGCAAAAAAATCATGGCTGGAAAAGAACACCGACGTCGCAAAAGGATTTCTCCGCGCCATGCTCAAAGCGGTGAAATACGCGCAGGAAGAGACCCCCGAAAAGATCGCGGAGGGACTTACCAAGGCGTTCCCGGATACTTCGAAAGAATCGCTCGCGACGAGCATCCGGAGCTATCAGGGCATCAACGCGTGGAAAAGCGATATGCAGATCACCGAAAGCAGCTACAACCGCCTCCTCGACATCATTGACGAAGCGGGCGAACTTACGGAGCGCATCCCCTTTGCGACGCTCGCAGACAACAGCCTTGTCAAGGAAGTTTACGAAGAACTCTTTTAACGACTGAACGGAAGGCACGCCTATGAAAAACGAAATTCTGCGCTTTGAGGACGTAACATTTACCTATCATACAAGGCGCGGAGAGACGACGGCGGCGGACGGACTCACCTTCTCGGTTCGGGAAGGTGAATTTGTTGCCATCATCGGACCCTCCGGCTGCGGAAAAACGACCCTTTTATCTCTCGCGGCAGGGCTTCTTTCCCCCTCTTCGGGGAAAGTGACGCGTTCGGGCAGTTGCGGTTATATGCTGCAAAAGGATGAACTCTTCCATTGGCGCAATATCGAGAAAAATATCTTTTTGCCGCTTGAAATCAAGCGCCAAAACACGCCGGAGCGCCGCAAACAGGCGCTTGACCTCGCAAAAAAATACGGGCTCGGGGAGTTTTTGCAGAGCTTCCCGCCCCAGCTTTCGGGCGGCATGCGGCAAAGGGCGGCGCTCATCAGGACGCTTGCAACGGAGCCCGACATCCTGCTTCTCGACGAACCCTTCTCGGCGCTTGACTACCAGACCCGCCTCAACGTCTGCGAGGACGTCTCCTCCATCATACGGAGCGAAAAAAAGACCGCTCTTCTCATCACGCACGACATTTCCGAAGCGATCTCGCTCGCCGACCGTGTGCTTGTCCTCTCCCCCCGCCCCACAAAAGTCTCCCATGAGCACGAACTCGACTTCGGGGAAGAGACGCGCCCCATCAAACGCCGTGAGATGCCGCAATTTTCCACATGGTTTGAATTACTTTGGAGGGAACTGAACGCATGAAACACGAATATTCGGCGGAACACAGAAAATATCTCGGAAAACGAAAAAGAAACCTTGCCCTCGTCTGGGTGTTGCGCCTCGGGCTTCTCGCCCTGCTTCTCGGGCTTTGGGAGATGATCACAAGGCTCGGCTGGGTAGACCCCTTTCTGACGAGCTCCCCTTCCCGCATCGGAAAAACGATCGCGTCGCTCTATCTCGACGGGTCTCTCTTCTACCACATCGGCGTGACGCTTCTCGAAACGATGATCGGCTTTGTCATCGCCGTCGTCGGCGGGTGCATCATCGCGCTCGCGCTTTGGTGGAGCGAAACGCTAAGAAGAGTGCTCGAACCCTATATCGTCGTCCTGAACGCGCTTCCGAAGATCGCATTGGGGCCGCTCATCATCATCTGGTTCGGTACGGGAAGCGAGGCAATCGTCTTTATGACGGTTCTCGTCGGCATCATCGTCGCAACGCTGCATATGCTCTCCGCCTTCCTTGCGACCGACAACAACAAGATCCTGCTGCTCCGTTCGATGGGAGCGAGCAAATTCCAGATTTTAAGAAAACTCGTGATCCCTTCCTCGCTCGCTTCCTTCATCTCCATGCTGAAAGTCAACGTCGGCATGGCGTGGATCGGCTCGATCATGGGCGAATATATCGTCTCACGCGCGGGGCTCGGATATCTCATCGTTTACGGCGGACAGGTGTTCAAGCTGGATCTTGTGATGGCTTCCACCTGTATTCTCTGCGTGCTCGCCGCCGGCATGTATTTCCTTGTGGTGCTTCTTGAAAAGCTGATCGTAAAGGATGCAGAGAGCTGAAAAAACCACCCCGGCGATCCCGATCACGGGATACAGCACGGATACGATCCCCGAAAGACCGACCCGCGAGAGAAGAAACGCCGCAAAGAGCACTCCGCCCTTTGCGGCAATTTTCTTTTTGCCGGAAAGTTGATCGCACGCCGAAAGCGGCGCATAGAGCGAGGAGACGAGCGAGGTAAGGATCGCGAGCGCCACCGCCGCACGGAAGAATTTTCCCCCTACGGCATAGAGAAAAGGCATTTCCGCCCGGATCGCTGCCGAACCTTCTCCGTAGACGCGGCTGAGAATGCACACACCCGCAAGCGCGATCACGGCAGACGCGAAAAAAGCGGAAAGGACGGGCTTTTTCAGTTTCAGACCCGCGTCCATGAGAACGGGCGCGATGAGAAGCGAATTCATTGCCGCATAGAGCGTTCCCCCGAACGGGATATCTCTCCCCGTCGGATAGAAAAAAGCGTGCCGCCCGCCCGCGCAGAAAAATACAAACAGCAGGAGAAAGGGAACAAGAATGAGATTGAGGATCCCGATCCCCCGCATCCCTTTATTCAAAAAGAACACGGAGAGCGCCAGCCCCGAGCAGGAAAGGAGCGGCGTCCATTGCGGTTTGAGCGCGTCGAGCCCCGCAAGCATTCCCGCAGCCGAAACAAAGGCGCAAGCGATAAAGAGCGCATGCACGAACCCCTTTCCCCTTCCGAAAAGACCCAAAACGCCGCGGAATCCGCCGTATTTTTTTCCGAGGAGCAGATAGAGCGAAGAGAGCAAAAAGAAAAGAATTGCAGAGAAGATGAGCGGCAGGAGAAATCTCTCCGCGCCGAAAAAGCGGACAAGCTCGGCGCCCGAAATGAACCCCGCGCCGATCGTTCCCCCCACGATAAAAAAAGTCCCCGCAAGCACACCCATCCTTTTTTTCTATGCAAAGCATAGAAAATTTATGAAAAATTTGCATTTTTTGTAAAAATTATGTCTGACATAGTACTCTGCCTATTGACAAAAAACGAAAAATGTATTATAATGGGGAAAAACCAAGGAGGAACGTCTATGGACGAGGAGATCTTGACCGCAGAAACCGACGAGGACGACAAGAGCGAAAAAGGCGTCAGTTCCGATCTGATCCGCGGGCACATCAATACCATCATTTTGCGTTCCCTCTACGACGGCGACAAGTACGGCTACGAGATCATAGCCGAGATCGAACGCAAGAGCAGCGGGCAGTATTCCCTGAAACAGCCCTCTCTGTATTCGGCGCTCAAACGCCTCGAGAAGGACGGCTACATCACATCCTATTGGGGAGGCTCCGTCGGCGGCGGGAGAAGAAAATATTTCTCTCTCACGGATGAAGGCAAAGCCGTCTCCGAACAGAATCAAGCGGAGTGGGAATACTCCCGTACCATCATTGATTCCCTCATTTCCGACCGCGACTTTGACTTTAACAATCCCGCCCCTACCGCGGTCGACATGCGCGTGTTGAAACGTTCGACCTCTCGCGTCCCTTCCCGCGACGGCGGCGAGGACGACGACGGAGAGTTTGTGTTCGAACCCGCGTTCGACGACACTTCCCTGCGGGAGAAGCTCGAAGAGGAATTCCGCGCGAAGCAGGAAACGCTCGAACAGGAGTATGCGGAGAAAAAAGAGGCGCTGGAACGCGAATATGCCGAAAAAATCGCGCTTCTCGACAGTGACCGCGCCGACTTCGAGGCGGAGAGATCCCGTGTTGAAGAAGAACTCAACGCCCGCGAGGCAGCCCTTCTCGAAGCGCACGAGAAACAGCTCGGCGAGCTCAATATCTTGCGAGAAGCACAGGCGCAGGAGCTCGCGGAAGCGCGGAGAGTGTTTGAAGAAGAGCTCAAAATTCGCCGTGAAACGCAGGAAGCCGAGTTGAAAGAAGCGCGCGAAGCGCAGGAAGATGAACTGAAACAGGCGCGCGAAGCGCAGGAAAACGAGTTGAAAACCGTGCAGGCGGCGCAAGCGGAAGCGGACGAAGCCCTCAAAAGCGAGCTCGAATTGCAGAAGCAAAAATATGAAGAGGAATGCCGCGATCACGCCCGAGCCATCGAGGCTTTGAAGGAAGAAAACGCACAGGCGCTCGCCGAACAGCGCGAAGCAAACGAAGCGAGCCTGCGCGTCGAGCGCGAAACGCACGCAAGAAACCTGAAAGAGCTGACCGAAGCGCACGACCGCGAACTCAAAACCGCGGCGGAAACCGCTTTGGGAGCCGCGGACGACGCGGCGGCAAGGGCGCGCGAGGAAGAGATCCGCACCCGCGAAGAGCAACTGAAAGCGGAACGGGAACGCGCGGAAGCGGCGCTCGCCGATGAGAAAAGCCGCCACGAAGCCCAACTCTTAGACGAACGCGCCCGTTATGAAGCGATCCTTGCGGAAGAACGGGCCCGCCACGACGCGCAGATCAAGGACGACCGCGCCCGCTATGAGGAAGCGCTTCTCGAACACGACGCGGCGCTCCGCAAGCAGATGGAACTCGAAATGAGCGAACGGGAGAAGAAGATCATCCACCGGAATTTCCTTTCTCTCGTCGATTCGCCCGCCGACCCCTATCAACAGCCCGCGGAATCCCGCAGGGAAGAGCCCAAAAAGGCGGAACAACCGGAAGATTACCGTGCGGTGGTCGGAAAACTCTTCGACAACGCCGTCCGCCCCACGGCAGCAAAACCCGCACAGGAAGCGGACGCGACCCCCATCAATTCGATCGACTTCCGCGACATTGAAAGCCGCGCCGCCCGCGACGGATTGCGCGTCAGTACCGCCGGAAGCGCCGTCAAGGTGGCTCAACCGGCCGACCGTGAAAACACCGTCCACAGGGGAAAAGCCCTCTTTTTGAGCGCCGTCGTCGTTTTCTTCTGGTGCATTATCGTGGGAAGCGTCGCACTCGGCGTAAGCGACAAACTCTCTCTCCCCGTATTCTATCCCTACATCATGTGGGCGATCGGGCTCGCGCTTCTGCTCGTGACGGGGCTTGCCTATGCAAACCACTTCGGCGAAAATTGGCTTAGGCGGAAAGTTCCCGTAATGGTCAACGCGATCGTCGTCTATGCCCTCCTCGTCATCTTCGATTTGATCATTACGCTCTCCGTCAAAGCGGATTTCGGCAGCGTCTCCTCGGTGATGACTTTCGTCGGATTCCCCGTCATCTATTTTGTGGGAGTACTGATCTTCGGACTCTGCTACTATCTGCAAACAAAACCCAAAAAATAAGCAAACAAAGGCTCGCCTCACGGCGAGCCTTTTTCATTGGCGGCGAATGCCGCAGATGTTTTACTTTGCAAAAAACGCTCAAATTCCCTTAAAGATCTTCAACCATTCGGGCAGGCGGGAAATGAACTCCGCGTTGTCGGAGGTGCGCTTCATCATGTCGAGAAGCCCGTGAACATTCTCCGTCAGACCCCTCTCGCGCATTTTGTAGACGCAGGACAGCTCCTCTTCCGAGAGGAGCAGCTCCTCTTTTCTCGTTCCCGAACGGCGGATATCGACGGCGGGGAAGATCCTCCGCTCCGCAAGCTCGCGGGAGAGGAAAATATCCGCATTGCCCGTTCCCTTAAATTCTTCGTAAATGATATCGTCCATACGGCTTCCCGTATCCACGAGCGCGGTCGCAAGAATGGTGAGGCTTCCCCCCTCCACGGTGTTTCGTGCCGCGCCGAAAAAGCGTTTCGGTTCGGCGAGCGCGCCTGCGTCAAGCCCGCCCGAAAGCGTTTTTCCCGTGCTCTCCGTCACATAATTGTAAGCGCGCGTGAGCTTCGTGAGCGAATCGAGCAGGATCACAACGTCCTTTCCGAGCTCCACAAGCCGTTTCGCATGTTCCACAGTGAGCTCTGCGGCGCGCACATGATGATCCGCCGTTTCGTCGAACGTCGAATAGACCACATGCGCATCGGGGACGCTCATCTTGAAATCGGTGACCTCTTCCGGTCTCTCGTCGATCAAAAGGACGATGACCTCGATATCCTTGTGGTTGTCGCAGAGCGTACGGGCAATATTTTTCAACAGGGTCGTCTTTCCCGCCTTGGGAGGGGCGATGATGAGCCCGCGCTGTCCGCGGCCGATCGGGATAAACAGATCGAGAAGCCTGAGCGAAAGCTCGGAATTATTCTTGGAAAGAGAGATCTTTTCGTTCGCATACTGCGCCGTCAGCGAATCAAACAGCGGGCGGGTCTCGAAACTGCCCTGCGCGAGCCCGTTTACCGTCCCAAGAAGATCCATGGCGGGAGAATCGTTCTTTTGGCGGGGCGTCGCGGTGCAAGTCACAAAATCCCCCTCCCGAAGTTTCAGGTTATGAATGGCGGGCGCGGAGATGAACACGTCGCTGCCGTCGTTGGAAGGCTGACAGTTTTTGGCGCGCAGGAACCCGTAACCTGCTCCCGTGATCTCGAGAATACCCTTATATACGACCTGATCGTCGGGAGAGACGTAGGCGGGAGCGTCCGGGGAGGCGACGGCATAAACCTTTCGGGTGTCCGTTTCGAACATCCGCTTGATCCGCTGTAATTGCTCCGTGACGGAAGGATCGAGATAATTCTGTTTGGGCGGAGCGCCGCGGTTTGATTTCGGCACGGGAAGAGAACGCCCCGTCAAAATGTTGACGATCGCGTCGATGAGCGCCTCCTTGTTTGTGGCGCTCGCCTGCGGCACGCCGACGTTTCTTCCGACGATGCGCAACGTGACAATGGGCAATGTCTCTAAATAGTGCTTATACATCTCCGACGCAGTGATCCTGTCTCTCTCATCCATACTTAACTACGCTCCATTAAAATTATTTTAATTTCCTTTCCGAGCTCGCCGCAGGTCAGCGCAACTTCGCTCTTTCTTTCCGCCTTTGCCTGTACGCAGGCAAGGAACCGCTTCTCGTCCGAAACGTCAACATTCAACCCTTTTACCTTGAAGTGCATCGGGATGGCGACGGCGGGAGAAAGACGCTTTACGAGCTCCGCAGCTTCCGCGCCGTCGATCGTATAGTTTCCCCCTACGGGGAGAAGCAAGACGTCGGGACGGCCAATCCGATTGAGCAGATCCTCCGAAAGTTTTTCGCCGAGATCGCCTAAGTGACAGATCTTTATCCCGTCCATCACGAACGTAAAAATGAGGTTACTTCCCCGCTTTCGCCCGCCGACGTCGTCATGCAGGCTTTCCTTCGCCTCGATCTCGATCCCGCGGAAGAGATATTTCCCCGCCCGATCAAACACAGCGGGAGATCCGCCGACCGCACCGATATTGCAATGATCGTAATGGCTGTGGCTCACCGTGACGGCGTCTGCGCGCAGCACGGGAAAATCAAGCCCGATATCCCCATAGGGATCCGTGACAATCACTGTACCCGCGCTGTCCGTCAACAGAAAGCACGAGTGCCCGATATAGCGTATTTTCATGTGTCCTCCGAAATGCCTTGAATCAAAACAGAAAGCCGAAACTTTTGTAAAACTTTACCGAAATCAAGAACGTAAACAAGCGTAACGGTAAGCCCGTCCGAAAAACGTTCGACGAGATAAGTCTCCGTAAACAGAGGGATCTCGGCGACCGCGCCACTGTTCCCGATCGAAAAATAAGATCTTTGTCCCGCAGAAAATTCCGCCGAAAGTTCGCTTGAACCGAACCGCCGCATCAAAAGACGGTCGCAAAATATTTCAAGCGTACCCATATCTCCCTCGATCGGATAGCGAATGCCGACGCCTCCCGGGGGAAAGACCGGAACGCATGGCGCTTCAAATACTGTTCTTTCTCCCTCCGTCTCCGTAAGGATCTTAACCTCGGCGCCCATACGTACTATTATAAAACAAATCTTCAAACTTGTAAACCTTTTTGCGGAAGAATGTCCCGATGAAAAAAACTCACGCTCTTTTCAAAAAATGGTGACAATCTAACAACATTATGTCACACATAGTACTATGTAAAATGCATTTTTACTGAAATTATAGACAATTCATTGCCCAACGATACCCTTTCAGAGCATTTCTGAATGCCCGAAAGTTTGGAACGATCCTTTCGACTTCCCGCCAAAAGAGCGTTCCGTGGTTCATTTGCCTTGTATGGCAAAGTTCGTGCGCGGCAAGGTAAAACAGGAGTTCCTCCGTCAGAAAAGCGGCGCGGAAGGAATAGGTGATGTTCCCCTTTGAGCTGCATGCGCCCCACCTGCTCCGCGCCGATCCAATCCGTACTTTCGCGTAGTGAAAGCCGAACTTTTCCGCGATCTCCCGCGTGATCTTTTCCATATACGCCCGCATTTCCCGTTTGAGAAGCGCGGCCAGCGCTTTTTCTCTTTCCCCCTCCGGCAAAAATAGGAATTGTTCGTCGAGGCGCGCCCTTCCGCATGCGATCGTTCTCTCCTTTCCGAAGAGGCGAAGCTTCGCCCCGTCCGAGAAATCGAAAGTCCGCTCCTCCGCCGAAAGATTTTTCGTAAGCCACCGCCTGTGACTTTCGAGGAAAGACAAAAGTTTGCCGTCGTCCATCCAGAGAGGGGCGCGGAGAACGGCCGTTCCGCCTCTGACGCTCAAAACGACGCTCTTCCTCGGCTTCCGTTCGACGGTCACTTCGTTCGAATCGAAAAGAATTTTTCCGATTATCACATTTTTTCGTCCTTTTTCCCCATTTGAATGCATTTTGTTGACTCCTTTCCGAGAAAGTGGTATCATGTGCCTATGGATTTTTACAGAGTAAAACCGCTGAAAACACGGGAGATCAGCGTCCGTGTACCGGCGTCCAAGAGTATATTGAACCGCTCGCTGCTGCTCTCCGCGCTCACAGACGGGGACACCCGCCTGATCTGCAATGATTACGGCGAAGATACCGAAGCGCTCCTTTCTGCGCTTGCCGCGCTCGGGATCCGCTATGAAATACAGCCCGACGGACTCCTCGTCCACGGCGGAAAGATCTCCCCGCGGGCGACTCTCGACGTCGCGGGCGCAGGAACCGCGGCACGGTTTTTGACGGCGATCCTCGCATTCCGCGGCGGGGCATACGAACTCCGCGCCTCCGCGCAGATGGAACGCCGCCCCATGGAAATCATACCCGCCCTGCGGTCGCTCGGCGCAACCATCGAATGTCTCAAAGCGGAAGGCCATTTCCCCTTCCGCCTCACGTCAAGCGGCGTCCGCGCCGTCAAAGCGGAGATCGGAACGGATACGAGCACGCAATATGCGAGCGGGCTCATGCTTGCGGCGGCGCTGGGAGACGCCCCTTTCACCGTGGAGCTTACGGGAAGTCGCACGGCGGGGAGCTACCTGAAAATGACTGCGGAGCTCATCCGACGGTTCGGCGGCGGTTGCGAGCGGGTACAGGACGGATTTTTCATCACCCCGATCGAAAATGCTCCCGAACGCTTCGAAGTGGAGCCCGATCTTTCCGGAGCGTGCTATTTTTATGCGATTTCCCTTCTTTGCGGCGCGAAAGTCCTCGTCGAAGGCGTTCATGAAAACACTTTGCAGGGCGATATCCGCTTTTTGCGTCTCCTCGGATCCAAGGGCGTACGGATCAAGGATACCGAGGAAGGCATCGTGGCGGACGGCACCCGCCTCCCGTTCTACAACGGGATCGACGAGGACATGCGCGATTATGCCGACCAAACGCTGACCGTCGCCGCCCTCGCCGCGTTTGCGGAATCTCCGTCGATTCTCAGAAACGTTTCCCACATCCGTACGCAGGAATGCGACAGAGTGAGCGCAGTGCTTGAAAATCTCAACGCTTTGGGCGCGCACGCTTTTACGAACGGAGACGACATCTTTATCGAACCCGCCCCGTTGCATCCCGCATTGATCAAAACGTACGACGATCACCGCGTCGCCATGGCGTTTTCGCTCATCGGGCTTCGGCAGGAAGGCGTTGAGATCGAAAACCCCGACTGTTGCAAAAAGACATTTCCGCGCTACTTTGACCTGCTCGACAAGATCACAATGTAAAACAAAACGGTGGGAACCCCCGCCGTTTTCTTTTATTTTTCAAGAAATTTTTTTAAGATCTCAAACAATTCGTCGGAAATGACGTGTTCCACACGACAGGCGTTATCCTCGGCAAGTTTCCTGTCCGCGCCCATCTGCATGAACACCTCCGTAAACACGCGGTGCTTTTCGTAGACGTCCTCCGCCTTCTTCTGCCCCTTCGGCGTGAGCGTGATCTCACCGTTCGAATCAACGGCGATCAGCCCCTTTTTCAACAGAAGATTGACGGCGCGCGAGACGCTCGACTTCGCATAGCCGAGCTCCTCCACGACGTCCACGGAGCGCACCGAGGCGCGCCGCGTCCTCAGGAGCAAAATTGTTTCGAGATACATCTCTTCCGATTCGTGCGTTTGCATACTTCCCCTCATCCTTTGCTGTTATTATACAACAAAAAAATTGGTTTGTAAAGACTGATTTTGAAAAATTTTCACTTTTTTATTCAAGATACATATGAAGCGATCCGCAAACACGCGCGCTTGCGCGTCCCTTTCCGCCCTCGAAGCGGATATTGAGTACCCGACACGTTCTCCCGTCCACTGTCTTTGTACGGGCACGGAGAAGGATATCGGGCGGGATCGCGATCTCCCTTTGGTAAAAACCGTCGCCCATACAATAAAAAAGCCTCTCGTCGAAAACAGTCTCTCCCTCCGCGGAGATCTTCAAATTTTTTCCGTTGTCCGCACTGCGGAGAGTGACGGATAAAACATTCTTTTTGGCGGGATCGACCTTCATGTCGTAGGAAAACCATCCCTTTTGCATGGCGCGGCGGGAGGAAGCGTTCCCGGTCTCGCTCACGGAGCGATGTTCCGAGAGCGCATGCAGCGCATCCGATTCATATTGCCCATAGCCGCAACGGACGGCGTCGAAGGGTTCGCGCCGCGCATCCTCGCACCCCTCTTTCCCCTCGCGCAAGCGAAGATAGAGGGCGTAGCGTCCGTAATTTCTCCGATAATGCAACCGGAACGTCAAGGGACGGTCGCCTCCCGTGAGGATAAATTCTTCCCCTCTGCGTTTGAGGTACTTTTGCGGATACTCCAATACGTCCGCAAGATCGTCAAAGTACACGCAGTCCGTCTCCTTCCCCCGTCTTGCGGGGATCGAAACGTCCACGCCGGTCGTCGTCTCCTCCATATCGTCCTCTCCGAGATCGGCGGAAAGAACCGCGCCGCCGTAGCAAAATGCGAGCGCGCCGCCGTCGGGAAGCCCTTTCAGCGTCACGGCGACGGGGATCGCAAAGAGAAAGACGTCCCCCTCTTCCGCGGGGAAGGAGACATGACCGTTCTCTTCCTTTACGGGGATCTTTATCCCGTTCTTGCCGACGGCGATCTCTCCGTCCGCCCAATCGGGAATGCGAAGGCGTACGGTAAAGGGCTGTTTGGCGCGCTCCACCTTGAGGATCCCCCTCTCATGGAACGGAAAATCACAGGTGAGCCGAAGAAAACAGTTTTCGGTTTCGATCTCCGAGGAGAGATACTGTTCGACGGAAATTTCCCCGTCATTCACATAACAAACGCTGTCCCCCAGCTTGGAAAGGCTCTCCATCCCGCTCCCGGTACAGCACCAAAAGCTCTGAAAAGGCGTCGAATAAACTTTGAAGAACCCGCTCGCCATGGGCTGAAAGTAGGTCGTCATGCCCGTTTCGGGGTTTTGCGAGGAGAGAATGGTGTTTGTAAAGGCGTTGTCGTAATAATCCGTATACCGTTTTTCCCCCGTCACGCAAAAGAGCAAGCGGGCAAGTTTCAGCATATTATAGACGTTGCAAGTCTCGCAGTTACAATTCGTACGTTCGCGGTCGAGAACATAATCCTCGCCGAAGCGTTCCCATTCGGAATTTCCGCCTGTGACATAGGTATGACGCTCTGTGACCATGCGGAAAAAGGCTTCGGCGACGGCGAGATAGCGGCTTGCGTCCACCTGTTTGCCGCCGAGCGTCCTGCCGTGCAGGACGACATACCGTTTCAGCGCCCCGACGATCTTTGGAATGGTCGTATTGGCGTGTCTGTCGTTGAGAACGTCTTTCCCCTCCGTAAGGATCTCGTCGAAGAGCGGCTCTTCATCGAAAATATGCGCGGCTGCCGCATGCGTTTCCTTCCGCGTATATGAAAAAAGCTCGTAGAGGCAGTCGTTCATACCGCCGTATTCGACGGAGAGAACCTTTTTCCGCAGCCGCTTATCCCAGCGCGAGACCCGTCCGTATACCCAATCGCCGAGCCGTGAGGCGATCCCGAGCGCGCTTTCCGAACCGTGCGCATATGCGTCGATCAGCCCCGCAAGGATCTTATGGAGAGTGTACCACGGCACCCAAGCCTCCGTTTTGATGTTGGTTTTTCCCTGTTCCACATGATCGAACTGCGCTTCGGGATAGCCATCCTTCGTGCGCGGCGCCCCCCAGAGAAATCCTGTCCCAAGCGCTTGCTGGCACTCGCCGAGGGCATTGACGCACGCTTCCATCTTTGCAAACAGCCGCGCCCGCTTCTCCTGTGCGATCGCTGTGTTCGTTGAGGCAAACGCCAGCGCGGAGAGATAATGTCCGAGCGTATGCCCGCCGATGAGCCCGCTCTCCCAACCGCCGTAGCGCACATAAGGGGTTTTGAGTCCCGAATTTTCGTAGAACCCTGCAAGAAGCCTTCCCTGTTCAAGGGAAAGAAGATAGTCCGCTTCCTTTTCGAGCGCATTCACACACCAAGCGTCCTTGAGCGTGACGCGGATCGGCATTTCAAGTAACGTCATATTTCACCTTCGGGCACTATGATAGAACGCCCCGCCCGCAAAGTCAATCCCAAAAGGAAAGCGCGGGATGTAAAAAAGTCAGTTCAAAAGTCCTTGCGCTTTAAGATATTCGTAAAGCCCTTCGCATCCTTCGAGAATATCACGGAAAGACTCGTCGAAATTCCCCGTGTACCACGGATCGGCGATGGGACGCGGACGATCGCTGAAATCAAGCAGCATTTTTACCTTATCCGCATTCTTTTCGCCGACGATCCGCTTCATGTCCCTTACATTCCACACGTCCATTCCGATGAGCAGATCGAACGAATCCCCGTCCCTTGCCGTCATGAGCCTTGCGCGATGCGGAACAAGTGGGATCCCCCGCGCCCACAGACACTCCGCCGTTCCTCGGTGCGGCGGATTTCCGATCTCGTCGGTATGCGCCGCGGCGGAAGAGACGAGCACGCTCCCTTTCCCTCCGTGGCGGACGAGCAGATCGGTCATGACGCTCTCCGCCATGGGCGAGCGGCAGATATTCCCGTGACAAACAAACAAAATACTGTACATTTTGTGTCCTATTTTCACAAAATTGTATATTATAATTTGTGAAATTCTGAATTTATGATAATTTTAGCAAAGATTTTTGTGAAATTGACAAAAATTTTATCAAAATCAGTTGCTTTTTTGCAAAATCCCTGTTATAATGTAGCTATGAAAATATTTTCAGAAAGACTTATGGAACTCAGGAAAGAGCGTGGCCTCTCACAGGCCACCGTGGCAAGAGATCTGAGCGTCAGTCTTGGCATCGTCTGCTATTGGGAGACGAACAAGAGTGATCCGACCGCTTCGAACATTGCAAAACTCGCGCGATATTTCAATGTAACAAGCGATTATCTGCTCGGACTCTCAGACTGATTTTTTTCACTGCTTCAATCCCCCCCTTTTTTGAAAGCATTGATCGATCTCCCGTGGAAAAAATCCAACCGATCCGCTTACGGGCGGATTTTATTTTGCGTTCAATTTTTCTTCAAGCATACGCACGCCCTGAAACGGGCTCTTTTTTTTGCGGAAATCTCCGCCGAACGCCGCGGCGTAACGCCCGAGTTCCGCCCTCTCCCCATCATCCATATATGCTTCGAGAGATTTGAGACGCCCGAAGGTCGGCTCTGCCGCCCCGACGTCCGCATCGAGCTGCCACTGCATTTTGAGAAAGAGCAACGCATGATAGGCGGGAAGATCCTCCCTTACGACGGGGGCGTCGAACAGCGCCTCGGGGATCTCTGAAAAGGGCAAGCGGAAGAGGAGCCCCTGTGCCCGCATGACGCGGAGCATAACTTCCTCCTCGGGGGATCTGTTCAGGATCCCCAATAAAACGGCGCCGTCCGTCTTTCCCGCGGGGAGTTCGGCGGGCAAAAGGGCGCGGACGCCCTCATACAGACAGGGCAGAGAAAACAATCCGCAAAAAAGAAGCCCCGCCGAATAGGGAAAAACAAGAAAAAGCGCAAGCAAAACGCCTCCCGCCGCAAGCGAGAACAGCGCGCCGCCCAAAGTAAAGAGAACGACCTTTCCTTTCGTCCCCTTTCCGTTTTTGGGATACATCTCCGCAGCGCCCGCAAAGTTGGGATTCGTGAACCCGACGCGGCCGTCCGAGATCCTAAGATATGAGAGCGTGACTCCGGCGCACTTCATGCCGGCAAGCCATCCGAACAGCAAATGCCCGATCTCATGGACGGCGGCGGGAAGGCGGAGAAGGATCGCGGCAAGAAAAAGGAACCACGCCGTCCACTCCCCCGCCCCGAGCGGTCTCGGCGCGGAAAAATACAGCATAAGGCAGGCTCCTGCGATCATCCCGATCCAGAGCCCGATGTCCGTTATGTTGTAAAGCGTTCTTTTTGTTCGTCCGCTCATATCAAACCTCTGAGCGTCAAATAGCCCTCTAAATTGTCTCTGTCGGAGAATTTGACCTGTTCAAGACGGAGTTTTTTCATGATCTCATAAAGGAGCAACGCCGCGCCTGCGATGATATCCGCCCGCTTCGGATCCATGCCGCGCAGCGTTTTCCGCTCTGCGGCAGACATGGAAAGAAGCCTGTCGGCAGTCTCTTTCACCCATTTTTGCGTCAAAGGCAGTCCCTGCAACCGTCCGCCGTCATAGTCGGAAAGCTCCAAATTCAGACAGGCGAGCGTGGAAGCCGTCCCGCCGACCGCATAAAATTCCCCGTGCGGCGGTTCTGTGAGAAGGTCGAGTTCTTCTTTTATGCGCCGTTCCAGCTTGTCCCGATCTTCCCCGCACGCGTCGAAAAGACGCACGGCGCCGATGTTCAGGCTCACCGAAAATGAGCGGGAAGCGATCTCCGTACTCGCTCCGCCGATGTCGATAACGCCCCCCTCTCGTTCTCCGAGCGCGCCGAGATAGGCAAGCCGAGCCTCTTCTTCTCCCGAAACAACGTCGATTTCCAACCCGCAGCGCGCCTTTACGGCTTCACAAAAATCCGCGCCGTTCTCCGCGGAGCGGACGGCGGCCGTTGCAAAAGCCCTGACTTCGGCGCCCTGCCCCGTTCCTTCTTCGAAAAAGGCGGAAACGGCGGCAGCCGTGCGGGCGATCGGCTCCGGCTGCATGCGGCGCGTGCGGTCGAGCCCTTCCCCGAGGCGGGTCGTCGCAATCTTTTTATATAAAGTTTTTCCGTCCGCCCAAAGCATGAGACGAACGGAATTTGAACCGATGTCGATGATCGCGTATTTCATTTTGGATCAATTTTTCGATTTCCAGCCCCGCATCAAGGCGTCATAATACGCTCTGGAACCGTATTTATAGTCGTCGAGCTCCTTCGAATCCGCCTCGATCGCTTGTTCGTACTTCTCGATATTTTCCCTCAATTCGGCTTCTTCCGAACTTTTCACGCCCATTTGCACAAACTGAATGATGAGCACGACGACCAGAAAGACGATGAGAAGCACGCCGCCAACGGTCGCCCCGACGGCGATCCGCCTCATCTTGTCTTGCCTGCTTTTTTCGTTTTCATCCATGCCGAGTATTTCCCCTGTAACGATTTAATTCTATTATATACCTTTTTTGCGAAAAAAGCAACGATTTTATGGAAACTTTTCAAATACAGGACGATCCCGAGGATACATCCCAAAAGATTATAGAAGCGAAGGGAGGGAAATCCCAGCGCAACGGAACAAAACAAATAATACGCGCCGAAGACGACGCAAAAGAGAAAATCGCACGCAATGCGTACCCACTGCCGCCGGAACACAGAGCGGATCGGAGAAAAAGCGTCATAGAGGATCCCGCCCGATACGCCGAGCATGACGCAGACGAGAAAAATGTAAAATCGGGTCATTGGAAGAGCTTTTTCAGCCTTCCCTTCGCGCCGAATTTCACGGAGGAAACGTCCCCTGTCGCCGCAAAATTCCCGCTTCCCTCCGAAAAGGAAAGTACTTTCAGCCCGCTTCCCTCGATCTTCACCTTTTTTCCGTTGACGGTAAGGGTGATCGACGTCTCCGAAAACCCGTCTACGCTCGAAACGCCGCTCATCGTGATCTTTCTCTGCTGTTCAATCGTCAGCACGCTCTCTCTTTCTTCCCGCATGCTCCACTTTATGCTCGGACAAAGTTGATTATGCAAGGTAATCCATGAACAGAAAAAAGAGACCGTCGGTTACAGTCTCTTTTGCAGTTTATCAAAGTATTATGTCAGACAAAGTACTATGTTATTGTTCGGCTTTCGCCTTTGCGCGCGCCTTTGCCCGAAGCTCGCTATCCAAAATGCGTTTCCTGATACGAACGCTTGTCGGTGTGATCTCGAGGAGCTCGTCGTCCGCAATAAACTCGAGCGCCTCTTCCAGAGAGAGTTTCTTAGGTGTAATGAGCCGAAGCGCGTCGTCCGAAGAAGAGGAACGGGTATTCGTCAGATGCTTTTGTTTGCACACGTTGACGTTGATGTCCTCGTCCTTGGGAGAGTATCCGACGACCATCCCCTCGTACACCTGCGTTCCCGGCCCGATAAAGAGCGGTCCCCTGCCCTGCGCATTGAACAGCCCGTATGTGACGGCTTCGCCCGTTTCGAAAGCGATAAGCGATCCCGAATTTCTGCGTTCGATCTCTCCCTTATAGGGCTGATATTCGAAGAATACCGAACTCATGACGCCCTCGCCCTTGGTATCCGTCAAAAATTCGCTCTTATAACCGAAAAGTCCCCGCGCGGGCACCAAAAATTCAAGCCGCATCCGCGATCCCATGGCGCTCATATGGACGAGCTCGCCCTTTCTCGTTCCCATGCTTTGGAAGATCGGTCCCGTCATATCCTCGGGAACGTCGACGATCAACCGTTCCACAGGTTCATACCTTTCGCCGTCGATCTCCTTATAGAGGACTTTCGGGGAGCTTACCTGAAATTCGTATCCCTCCCGCCGCATGGTTTCGATGAGAATACTAAGGTGCATTTCGCCCCTGCCGCTCACACGGAACGCGTCCGTGGAATCGGTATCCTCTACCCTAAGGGAGACGTCGCGCAAAAGTTCGCGGTAGAGCCTCTCGCGCAAATGCCTCGTCGTGACAAACTTGCCTTCCTTTCCCGCAAACGGGGAATCGTTGACGGAAAAGATCATTTCGACGGTCGGTTCGGAGATCTTGACAAAGGACACGGGCTCCACATGATCGAATGCGCACACGGTATCGCCGATGTTGATCTTCTCGAGCCCCGAAAAACAGACGATGTCGCCCGCCCGCGCGCTCTCGCAAGGGACGCGGGAAAGCCCCTCTATCTCGTAGAGGTTAACGAGTTTCCCTCTAAGATTGACGTCCTTATGGTTATAGTTGCAAACGGTGACGTCCGCGGCCTGTCTTGCAACGCCCCGTTCGATCCTGCCGATGCCGATCCTTCCCACATAATCGTTATAGTCGATGGAAGAAACGAGAAGCTGCAAGGGGCCTTCATCGTCCATCTCGAGCGGCGGGAAATGGGACAAGATCGTATCGAAAAGAGGCGTAAGATCCTCGCCCTGCGCATTCGGATCCAAGGATGAAGTGCCCGCCCTTCCCGAACAATAGATAAAGGGACTGTCGAGCTGTTCGTCCGAAGCGTTCAGATCCATCAAAAGCTCCAAAACTTCATCCTCCACCTCGCCAAGCCGCGCGTCCGGGCGGTCGATCTTATTGATGACGATGATGAGTTTGAGCCCCAGCTCAAGCGCCTTTTGCGTGACGAAACGGGTCTGCGGCATGGGCCCTTCGGCGGCGTCCACAAGAATGAGCACGCCCGAAACCATTTTAAGCGAACGCTCGACTTCCCCCGAGAAATCCGCATGCCCGGGCGTATCAACGATGTTGATCTTGACGCCTTTATAATGAATGGAAGTATTTTTTGCAAGAATGGTAATGCCACGCTCGCGCTCGAGATCGCCCGAGTCCATGACGCGTTCCTCGACCACCTGATTTTCGCGGAAAGTTCCCGCCTGCCTCAACATTTGGTCGACCAAAGTCGTCTTGCCGTGGTCGACGTGCGCGATGATCGCAATGTTCCGTAAATCTTCTCTGATCATAGTATCCTCTTAAAGTCCACGGGAAATTATAATACATCCGCCCGAAAAACACAACAAAAAAACACGGGGTTTCGGAAAATTCCCCATGTTTCTTGCTATTTGGAACAACTTTGTGCTATAATTTTTTTCATGATACACACAATGAACCTCGATCCCGCGCCCTTTGCGATGATCGCAACCGGAAAAAAGTCATACGAGCTACGCCTCTACGACGAAAAGAGGCAAAAAATAAAAGTCGGCGATGAAATCGGCTTTGTCAATACCGAAAACGGGAGGAAACTGCGGGCAAAAGTTCTTGGTTTGAACATCTTTCCGTCTTTTGAAGCGCTCTACGCCTCCTTGCCGCTCCTCGAGTGCGGATATACCGAGGAAACGCTTCCCACAGCGTCTCCCAAGGATATGGAAGTTTATTATTCTCCCGAGCGGCAGAAAATGTACGGCGTTGTCGGGATAAAAATCAAACTTTGCTAAGAAAAGCTGTTCGCCTTTTTGCGAACGGGTCTTTTTCATCAATACGCTTTCGCACGATGATTTCTGTAAGTGCAGTAGCGGGTGAGGTAGCCGTTGTCCTCCACCGCACTGCTCTCAAAGACGCATTCGAAGTCCGCGTCAAGGTCAAGGTCGGGAACGAACACCTCCGCACCGCCGTCCGCATCCACTTTTGTCACCAAAATTTCCGTGCAATACGGGATCAACGTCCGGTAAACGCTCGCCCCGCCGATGACGAAAACGTCGTCCGCGGGATATTTTCTGACTTCCGCAAACAGTTCGTCAAGGTTATGGACGGTTATGACTCCCTCGATATCATCGGGCGAAAGGACAATGTTGACGCGGTTTTTGAGAGGTTTTCCGTTCGGAAAAGAAAGAAGCGTGTTCCGCCCCATGACGACGACCTTTCCCGATGTCGTCTCGCGGAAAAACTTCATATCCTTGGGGAGAGAAAACATCAGATCGTTCTGTTTCCCGATCCCCCATTTCTTATCCGCATGAAAAATTGCCTTCATTTCAGGCTTTTCTCCTTAATTATGTCTAACATAGTACTATGTAAAATTGCTTAAAATAAAAAACACCTCTTCCGTCCCCGATGGGGACACCCACCCTTCCAAGGGGTGGGCGAGAAAATTTGTCAAATTGCAACAGGAATTTTTCGATCCAGCGGGTGATATTCGTAGTTTTCAAGCCTGAAAGAATCCACACTGAAATCATAAAAATTTTTCACGTCGGGATCGACTGTGAGCTTGGGCGCGGGGAGCGGCTCCCGCCCGATGATCTCTTTTACAATATCGACATGTCTGTCGTAAATGTGCGCGTCGGCAATGACGTGGACGAGCTCCCCCGCTTTAAGCCCGCTCACCTGCGCAAACATGATGAGAAGGATTGCATACTGCACGACGTTCCAATTATTTGCCGTGAGGACGTCGTTTGAGCGTTGGTTCAGGATCCCGTTGAGCGTCCCGCCCGAGACGTTGAACGTCATGGAATAGGCGCACGGATAGAGGTTCATTTCGTGCAGATCCTTAAAATTATAGAGATTCGTCATGATCCTGCGCGACGCGGGATTGTTCTTCAAATCGTAAAGCACGCGGTCTACCTGGTCGAACTCCCCTTCCTTGTAGATGGATCTCTGTGCGAGCTGGTATCCGTACGCCTTGCCAATGCTCCCCGTTTCATCCGCCCAACTGTCCCAGATGTGCGAATGAAGATCGTGGATATTGTTGCTCTTTTTCTGCCAGATCCATAAAATTTCGTCGATACAGCTCTTAAAAGCGGTACGGCGGATCGTTAGGATTGGAAATTCTTCCTGCAAATTATAGCGGTTGACGATCCCGAACTTCTTGACGGTGTGGGCGGGCGTTCCGTCGTCCCAATGCGGGCGAACTTGCATTTCGGTGTCCCAAACGCCGTGATTCAAAATATCTTTGCAATTTTCTATGAAAATCAAATCGGCTCTGCTCATCTTTTGTTCCTTCCTGCATTGAAAGCGGTCAGAGCTGTGCTCCGATCCTTGCCCTCGTCTCGTCCTCGCCCAAGATCTGTTGGATCGAATAAAGGTCGGGCGTATTTGCCTTGCCTGTCGTTGCGATCCGCAAAACTTCCGCGACGTCCGCAACGCTGCCCTTATAGGCCTCGGGGGCTGCTTTATACTCCTTCATCTCCGCCGCGAAGCCGTTTTCCGCGGCGATCTCCTTGATCTTTGCAAACCAAACCTGCGAATCGTCCGCAGGATCGTATTTTGCAAGAAATCCTTCCAAAATCGCCTTTTTCGTTGCCGCGTCCACGCGGTATTCTTCGTACGATGCGGGACGTTCGAAGAAATATCTGATAAATTCCATTGCCTGTGAGGCGGTCGTGAAGTCCTTTCTGCGTTTTTTCCCGCCGATCCCCATGCACAGCGTGAGAACTTTGAGCATCTTTTCTCTGTCGTCAAAGGAATGCCTTTGGGATTCGCTCCCGAACTCATCCGCCCAATCCTTCAAAAAGTCGTACATTTCCTCTGCGGAAAGTTTGGAGAGCTCGTTTTTCGAAATATCGTTGAGCTTGTCGATATCGAACAGCGTTCCGCTTTTCGACATTTTCTCTGCGGTAAATTTGAACTCGTCGAGCGGCTTTTCGGGATTTTTCAGGTACCACTCCTCAAAATTGGAGTTGAGAAGCGTGAGCATATAGACCTTGACCGCCCGCGCATAGTACCCTTCTTTGCGGTAAAATTCGAGGGAAAGTTCGGGATCCTTGCGCTTGGAGAGCTTCCGCCGCGTCTCGCCGTCTTGCTTCATGAGCGAGCAGTTGTGCCCGTAGCGCGGACGTTCGAACCCCAGAACGTCAAACAGCTCGATATGAATGGGAAGAGAGGCAAGCCACTCTTCGCCGCGGATGACGAGCGTCGTGCGCATGAAATGGTCGTCGATGGCATGGGCAAAATGATAGGTCGGGATCCCGTCCGATTTTAAGATCACGACGTCCTGATCGTTTTCCGTGACCGTAATTTCACCTTTGATGGCGTCGCGGAACTTGATCTTGTTCTCGGGGTTGCCCATTGACTTTAAGCGGATGACGAAAGGCTTGCCCGCGTCGAGATTTTGATAAATTTCCTCTTCGGAAAGGTTGCGGCAGCGGGCGTATTTGCCATAATAGCCCGTGATCTCCTTCTTGGCAGTCTGCTCCTCTCTGAGGGCGGTAAGCTCCTCCTCGGTGCAAAAACAGGGATATGCCCGCCCCTCTTCGATGAGGCGCTTGACAAAGGCGCGGTAGATCTCCGCACGTTGGCGCTGGTACCACGGCGCATAGGTATTGTCGCCGTCGATCTCCGCCCCTTCGTCGAATTTGATATCGAAATAGCGCAGCGCGCTCTTCACCGCCTCCACCGCACCGTCGACTTTCCGCTTTAAGTCGGTATCCTCGATCCGAAGATACAGGATCCCGCCGCTCTGGTGGGCGATCCGTTCGTTTGCGATCGCCGCGAAAAGGTTCCCGAGATGGATGAAACCGGTCGGCGAAGGCGCAAGACGGGTGACCTGCGCCCCTTTCGGGAGATCCCGCGGGGGGTATTTTACTTCATATGATTCGAGAGCGGGGTATTCCCCGGGGAGCAGCCGCTCCGCAAGAGCTTTATAGTCCATTGTATCCTTCCTTCTATGTAATGAGATCTTTTTATGTGACCGTCCCGCGGAAATTCAGATCAACTTCAAACTTTCGGGAGAAAGCTCCGCAAGACCGTTTTCGATCGCATGCACCAGCGCGACGGCGGCGCACAGTTTTGGGGTCGGGATCCCCCTCTTTTTTCCCGCACCCGCGACCGCGCCCGCGACGAAATCCACGTCGCACCGCCTGCCCGCCTCAAGATCTTTGAGCATACCGGAGCGGATCGCGCTGTGTTTTTTCATCGCAAACGGCAAAAGAATGCCCGCAAAGGGACTTTTGAAAAGTTTCCCGATGTCATGCCCGTTCTGGACAAGGTTTTTGCAACCCTCCGCCTGCGCCACGGCGACCGTTTCGCGCATGAGCGAAAGGACGAGCTTTTTATGCTTTTTGGCGAGTTCGCCGAATGTGAGTCCCGAGATCGCGGAGAGCGTGGAAAACGCCGCATTGACGACGAGCTTGGAATATCGGATCTCCCTTAGATCCCCCGCCGTCACAGAAAAGGCGGAGGAGAGCATCTTAGAAAGCTCCTCCGATCTATCCCCCGCTCCGTATGCGCCGAACGCGAGATGCGGCGTCTCTTCTTCGGAAGTCAGGCGGATCCGCCCCGCCCCGATCTGCTCGGCGCCCCAGCCGAGCGCACAGCCATACACCCGATATTCCCCGAAAACCTCGGCGAGTTCCTCTTCCGGCAAGCCGTTTTGCACGCAAACGAGCGCGCCGTCCTCTTTCAGATACGGAAGAAGAAAACGGGCGGTCGCTCCGTTCTCCCTTTGGCGCGTCGCAAGAAAGATGACGTCATACTGCCCCGTCATCTCCTCCGGCAAACATGCGGACACGGGCACAACGCTCGTCCCCGCCGCGCAGCAAAGAACAGCGCCGCCGCTTTGAAGCGCCGCGACGTGCTCACGGTTGCGGGTGACGAGGTCGCAAGGATATCCGCCGCGCGTCAAAAAGGCGCCGAGGCTTGTCCCCATCGCGCCCGCGCCGTATACGAGGATCCTCACAGATGAAATCCCGCGGCTGCGGCAAGCGTCTCGACCGTCTCGTCGATACTGAGCCCGCTGCAATCGACGACGATGTCCGCATATTTTTCATAGAGCGGAACGCGCTCTTTGTGGAGCTCTTTGAGATTCGTGATCCCCTTGCGCATCACGACGCCGCGGCGTAAAAAGCTCGAAATGCGCTTTTCCGTTTCGTTTGCGCTGATCTCGAGATAGATGACTTTGCCGAGAGATTTGAGGTGCTCCATCGCCTGTTCGCAATAGCAGACGCTGCCGCCCGTCGCGACGACGCAGCGGGAGACAAAGAGTCCCGAACAGACGCGGTTTTCGATGGCGAGGAAGCCCTCCGCCCCCTTTTCCTCGATAAGGGTCGGAAGGAGTTCCTGCTCCTCGCCCTGAATGATGAGATCGGTATCGACGAAGCCGTACCCGATCTTTTTCGCAAGCAACACCCCTGCGGTACTCTTGCCCGCGGACGGCATGCCGATCAAAATAAGATTATCCATATGAAAATTATAATATAGGAAAATGAATTTGTCAATTCCCCGTCGGGACATTCCCGAATTTCTTTTTTTGCACAGCCCGAAATTCGGAAGCGAACCGTTATAAAAGTGAAAAAAATCAAAGCAAACAAAAAAATTTGCAAATCATGGCGTAAAAAAAGTTGTGTTTTATCGGAGGTTATGGTATACTTTTAGCTGTATCTTGTAAAAAACATAAAGGACAAACGAATATGGATGTTGTTTCTTTGATTTCAAGTCTGCTCGCCCCCGCAAGTTCTTTCGCGGCGTACGACACATACCGCATCGTCAGTTTTGTGTTCATCGCTTTGATGTTTGTCGCCGCGCTCGCCGCCATCATCCTCGTCATGCTCCAACCCGGCAATTCCAACGGGATTGATGCGCTCGGCGGTTCCAGCGAAACTTTCTACGGCAAGAATAAGGGCAAATCGACGGAAGCCAAGCTCAAAATGTGGACGTATATCTGTCTCGGCGTGCTTGCGGTTCTCGCGATCGTGTTCTTCATTCTTCAAATCACAAGCATTTGGACTGCGTAAAAAAGAGAGTTTCAGGGCGGCTTTGCCGCCCTATTTCTTTGTCAAAAAGGAGATCGTTTGAACGTTAAAAAACTTTTGCTCGAAAAAATCAAGGACGGATCCTTCGCCCTTCTCAATGCCGAGCAGATCGCACAAAAATTAAAACTCGGAAGGCGCGAAACGTTTGCGATCCGCGAAATGCTCTTTTCCCTCGTGCGGGAAGGAGAACTTCTCGCGGACGGGAGAGACCGCTTCGGGACTGCGGAACAATTCGGCGCAAAGCGCGGAAAGATCGCCGGGAACGAACGCGGCTTCGGATTTTTTATCCCCGACGACGGCTCGGGAGACCTTTTCCTTCCCCGCCGCGCCATGAAAAATGCCCTTCACGGGGACGACGTTCTTTGCCGCAAGACGGGCAACGGCGACGAGGGCGAAGTGCTCGCCGTCCTCGCGCGGGGATACAATGAGATCGTCGGAGAATTTACCCGCGGACGGAGAGGCGGTTTTGTCCGTCCCGACGAAAGACGGCTCGGCGAGGACGTCTTTATCCCCCAAAATAAAATCAACAGCGCGTCAAACGGTGCGAAGGTCGTTGCAAGGATCACTGCCTATGACGGACGTATGCCGGTCGGCGAAATCGTTGAGATCATCGGCAAAAGCGGCGACTTTCTCACGGAAGAGCTAGCCCTGATCCGCGCACACGATCTGAAAGAGAATTTCCCGGAAGAAGTCCTTGCCGAAGGCGAAAAACAGCGCATGCGGGATCCCCTCGGCGGTATCGGCGGGCGGCTCGACCTTAGAGGAAAGCTCATCATCACGGTGGACGGCGAGGACACGCGGGACATCGACGACGCGATCTCCGTCGAAAAACGGGGCGAGAACTTCGAACTCGGCGTTCATATTGCCGACGTCTCCCATTATGTACAGCAAGGAAGCGCGCTCGACCGTGAGGCGTTCGCGCGCGGTACGAGCGTATATTTTCCCGACCGCGTCCTTCCGATGCTTCCCCCCTCCCTCTCCAATGATATCTGTTCTCTGAACGAGGGCGTGCCGAGGCTCACCCTCTCCTGTATCATGACTGTGGACCGCCGCGGCAAAGTCGTCGGGAAAAAGATCGTCCCGTCCGTTGTGTGCTCCCGCCACAGAATGACGTATACCGACGTCACGGCGATCGCAGAAGGAGACCCTGCGGCAAGAACGCGCTATCCCGATCTGGTTGAATTTGTCGAAAGGGCAACGGAGCTCACCCGCATTCTGATGGCGGCAAGAAAAAGGCGCGGCGGCGTCGATATGGACGTCAGCGAGGCAAAGATCCTCTATGAAAACGGGAAAATTTCCATTCCGGAGCATCAAAGGACGATCTCACACGATATAATCGAACAGTTTATGGTGCTTGCAAACGAGAGCGTCGCAAGTATCATGACCGAAAAAAAGATCCCGTTTGTGTACCGCGTGCACGAGAAACCTTCTGCGGAGAAGGCGTTCGCTTTCCGTGAATTTTTGAAGGAAGCCGGCGCGTCGCCGAAATTCGATCCGTCCGACGTCTCCCCGCGCGACTATCAAAAGGTGCTCGGTGAGTTGGAAGATTCTCCGCTCTACTCCGTCGTCAACCGCGTCATGTTGCGCTCCATGATGAAAGCGGTCTATTCCCCGGACAATATCGGACACTTCGGGCTCGCTTCCGAATGCTACTGCCATTTCACGTCCCCCATCCGCCGCTTTCCCGATCTGTGCATCCACCGCATCATCAAGGATGCGCTCAAAGAGGAAACTTCTGCGCGGGAGAAGTATCAGAGGATCGTGGAAAGCGTCTCCGTCCGCTCTTCCGCATGCGAACGAAATGCCGCGGAAGCCGAACGGGACGTCGACGCGCTCTATATCACCGCCTATATGCAGGAAAGGATCGGCGAAGAATACGAGGCGACTGTCTCGGGCGTCACCTCGTTCGGGCTCTTTGCGGAGCTTTCAAACACGGTCGAAGGACTCATTCCCGTCGAAACGCTGCCCAACGACAGTTACGAATATATCGAAGAACGCTTTCTCCTCCGCGGAACGAAGCATTCCTTCCGCCTCGGACAGCGGTTGAAAGTCAAGGTCGTCGGCGTCGATTGGGGCGCGCGGCGGACGCAGTTTTCCCTCGAAAAAATTCTTTGACAATCCTCTCCTTTCATGATAAAATATGGGTATGAAGATCATTGCGGTAAATAAATCCGCTTCCTTTGAGTATTTCATCGGAGATAAATACGAGGCGGGGATCGTCCTCGAGGGCGCGGAAGTAAAATCCCTCCGCGCAGGAAAGGCGTCCCTCGGAGAGAGCTTTTGCGAAGTCCGCGGCGGCGAGATCCTCCTCAAAAATATGCATATCGCCCTCTATGATAAGAGCGGCGCCTTTTCTACGCGCGATTCGAGAAAGGACAGAAAGCTCCTTCTGCACCGCATGGAGATCGCCAAAATCGCAGGAAAGGTAAACGAAAAAGGATTTACCCTCGTTCCGCTTAAAATTTATTTCAGGGACGCGCTCGTCAAAGTGGAGATCGCTCTCTGCAAGGGAAAACATACCTATGATAAAAAGCAGGCGCTCAAAGAACGCGATTTGAAACGCGCCATGGACCGCGAAGCAAAAGGATAAAATCTCCCCGCCGAAAAAGTGAAGTGACCCCCAAAAGTTGGACAAAAAATTAATTAGATGAATTGCGGATGAGTTCGGTATTGAACCGGGCTCATTCCTTTTAGTTTGAGAGAGATCCTCTCGTTG
>CANQQY010000007.1 GCA_947626105.1 uncultured Clostridia bacterium
TGTCACGAGCTTGCGAGTGACAGAGGATCTTGTCGCCCCTCTTAGGGGAGATGTCACGAGCTTGCGAGTGACAGAGGGGTTTCCGAAACCCCTTTCCCCTCACTTTGTTCGGGGACTTCCCCTAAAAGGGGCAGCGAGGAAGGCTTCCCCCCTTCGGGGGTAATGACGCGGAAACTTACTTCCTCGTAACCGTTCCGTCCTTTGCGATCGTCCCGTCCGTGCAGACGATCGTATAATCCGCTTCGGAACTTATGACATAATTCAATCCCACATCTCGTATGGTTTTCTGATTATATCCTTCCTTGACTATGATATTGAACCATTCGTCGACTGTTCCGCGGAACTCGATTTCGGTCAACCCGCTCGAATCCAAAGCCCCCCATCCGAGCCCTCTGAGACTCCTCGGAAGCACGATTTTCTGAAATGCCCCGCAGATTGCGGCGTTACCGATCTCCGTCACGCCCTCGGGGATCGTGATACTGTTGAGCGAATCGCACCCTCGAAATGCCCACATCCCGATCTCCGTCACGCCCTCGGGGATCGTGATACTTGTCAAGAATTGGCAGCCTTCGAAAGCGGAAGCCCCGATACTTTTCACGCTCTTCGGAAGTTCGATACTCTCGATCGCACAACCCACGAAAAGCCCTGCTTCAATCGCCGTCAAATCTTCGGGAAGGGTTACGGACGTGACGCCGAGGCAACCACGGAATGCGCCGCCCGCGATCGCCGTCGTGCCTTCCCGCACCGTATAGTGCCCCTCAAAGTCGGGATTTACCTTGACAAGGCAGTTTCCGTTGTAGACCTCATCCCCCTGTATGTTGTATTCATACAGGCTTGACCTGATATTCTCGCTTTCATAGGCGGTATCTAAGAAAGCATTCGAGCCAACCCGCCTCACGCTGTCGGGAATACGGATCTCAGACAGCGAAATACACCGTTCAAACGCCGCTCCGCCAATCGTTTCCAATCCGTCGGGAAGATCAATTTCCGTCAGCGACCAGCAGCCATAAAACGCTAAGCTGTCGATCCTTTTCAGATTGCTGTTTTCGCCGAAAACGACCTTCTTCGGTGATTCATGTTCCCCGAGTATTACATATGGAAATGAAAACGCGCCGTTCCCGATCTCCGTCACGCTGTCCGGGATGCGGATCTCCTCGATTACCGAGTCGTACATGTCACATGCCCCGGCGGCGATCCCCTTCGTCCCCTCTTTCACCGTAAAAGTACGTCCGGCAACGGATCTTGCGTAAATGAGATAGTCTCCTATGTACAGTGCTCCGTCTTGATAGTTCTGTGAAATCGGAGTACTCATACCCTCATAATTCCCGAAGAGAGCAGAAAAAGAGAGCGGTAAAGCGTCGGTACTACCCGTGACGCTTCCGAGATTTGGCTCATAGGGAAGTACGAGCTCTTCGAGGCTTACACAGAAGGGAAACGCGCCTTCAACCTGCGGAGTCCCAAAGGAAAAGACGCTGTCGGGGATCGTGATCTTTTTTACGGTAGCGGAGCTGCAAGAATGATAGTAGCCCACACTGATGACGGGCTTGCCCTCATGGACGCAGGGGAGCACGATCTCCTCTTCCTCATAGGGTTTTCCCTTCGTGACGGGATCGCCGTAGACAAGACGCCCGAATTCATCTAAAATTTGGGTCAATTCAACATATTCCCCGAACATGACGTCGTACCCGTCGACGCCGTCGAGCACAATGGGCATAAAGGTATAGGCGTCCGTCTCGGTAGCGTGCCATTCTTCGCCGCATAGATCGCACTTGCTCTTTGTCGTGTAGACGTGGCTGTGTTCGCCGAGGGGCGTTTTCTGCTGCTCCTCCTCGGAGCCCCCTTCCGTACCGCTCGGATTTCCGTCCGAGCCGCAGGCGGCAAGTGAAAAACACATGCATGCCGCCAAAAAGATTGCCAAAAACTTTTTCATACAACTACTCCTAAAAATGTATTTGCGGGCAAAAAAATAAGGACGCTCCGATCACGGAACGCCCGCATGAGTATCCCGTGATTGTTGCGACACAATTGCGATTTCCAAACATTTCATTACGGAAAAAAGGATACACCTATGCCCGTTGTAGCCCTCATGAAATGTTTTTATTCAATTGTGCCGCAAATTCAGTATAACACCAAATACGGGAAAAATCAATCAAAATCTTATTTTTTCTTCCGCGCACCCGAATTTCTTTGCGGGCGAGCGGCTTGACGTGATTGGAAGCATGCCCCCCTCAGTCACCTGTGGTGACAGCTCCTCCTTGGGAGGAGCCATTCAGCCCCCTCCGTGGGGGAGGAGCGGCGTCATTCTCCTCAACAGCCCGATGGGCTGTGAGGGACGCCGCGACAGGAGGCGTGGCCTCGCCGACGGGGTTGCGGCGGTCCCTGCCGCCGCAACGGACTAAGGGGGTGGGGCGAGTATATATCACTCTTCCCTGCCGCACAAAAAAAGCTCTCCCGAAAGGGAGAGCCAAGCGTTTACGCGGATTTTTTATATACAAGCCGCGGTTTTGCGCCGTCCGTCACGCAGTCGCGGGTAATGATGACTTCCTCGACGTTCTTCTCGGACGGGATATCGAACATCACGTCGATCATGAGCCCCTCAATGATCGTCCTAAGTCCCCTTGCGCCCGTCTTTAAGCGGATCGCGGTATTTGCGATCTCGCGCACTGCGCCGTCCTCAACGGTGAGTTTCACCCCGTCCAGCCCCACGAGCTTCTGATATTGCTTGATGATCGCGTTCTTGGGCTTGGTGAGGATGCTCACGAGGGCGTCCTCGTCGAGCGCCTGCAAGCTCACGACGATGGGAATACGCCCCACAAATTCGGGAATGAGCCCGAACTTTGTGAGATCCTGCGGTTTGACGTCCTCGAGAAGGGTATAGTCGACGTCCTTCTCCCCGAGCTTTACCTTGCCGCCGAAGCCGAGCCCCGAATCGTCCTTCCTTGCGGAGACGATCTTATCGAGCCCCACGAACGCGCCGCCGCAGATAAAGAGGATATTCGTCGTGTCGATCCGCATGCAGTCCTGCTGGGGGTGCTTTCTCCCGCCCTGCGGGGGGACGTTGGCGACGGTGCTCTCGATGATTTTGAGGAGCGCCTGCTGCACGCCTTCGCCCGAGACGTCCCGCGTGATGGAGACGTTCTCCCCCTTCCGCGCGATCTTGTCGATCTCGTCGATATAGATGATCCCCCTCTGCGCCTTTTCGATGTCGTAATCGGCGTTCTGGATGAGTTTCAAGAGGATATTTTCGACGTCCTCTCCGACGTAACCCGCTTCGGTGAGCGTCGTCGCGTCCGAGGTTGCAAAGGGCACGTTGAGGATCTTGGCGAGCGTACGCGCGAGGAGCGTCTTGCCGCTTCCCGTGGGACCCAAAAGAAGAATATTGCTCTTTTCGATCTCCACGTCGTCGCTTTTGAGCCCTTCCGCCATCGCATTGATGCGCTTATAGTGATTGTAGACGGCGACGGAGAGGACGCGCTTCGCCTTGTCCTGCCCGATGATATATTTATCGAGCTCCTCTTTGATCTCCGTGGGTTTTTTGAGTTCGACCTTCTCCGCGGGCATGGAGGACGGGGTCTTGTCGAGCATATCCCGGCAGAGCTCCACGCACTCGTCGCAGATAAAGATCCCCTCGGGACCCGCGATGAGTTTTTTTGTTTTCGCCTTCTCCTTCCCGCAGAAGGAACAGCGTTGTTCGTATTTTGCCATATAAACTCCTGTTTTTGAAACCCCTCAGTCACCTGCGGTGACAGCTCCCCTATGAGGGGCGCCAAGGTAGTAGCCCTCATCCCGAGCGAAGCGAGCGGATCTCATAGACCCACAAACGTCCGTACTTACGAGGGGATTCTCTCGCCCCTTACGGGGCTCGGAATGAGGGATGCCCTTCGTTCTAAATTACTTGCCTTAGGCGGAATTCACTTCCGCCGTGGGCGACTCAATTTGTCGAACCCCTTCGACTTAATGTAATTGCAAAGCGATATTCGCAGTGACTTGATTGATGCACAGGGAAGGTTCCTCGTTCATTTCTTTTCGAAGCCCTGCGAGATTTCTCGACTCCGCTTCGCTCCGCTACTTCGCACTTCGTGCTCGTGCCGCCCTTGGTGCACAATAGAAGTGCGGGCGGGGCGAAATGACGGAATAGGCGCGCGTCCGCGGGGCGAGCAAAGAAATGAACGAAATCAATCGAGCGAAATTTACCGTGTGGTATAGACCTTATCAATCAGTCCGTACTCCATTGCCTCGTCTGCGGTGAGATAGTTATCCCTGTCCGTGTCGCGGGCGATCACCTCGTAGGGTTTCCCCGTGTTTTCGGAAAGGATCTTCGTCATCTTATCCTTGATACGGAGAATATGCTCCGCCTGGATCTTAATATCGCTCGCCTGACCCTGCGCGCCGCCGAGGGGCTGGTGGATCATAATCTCGCTGTTTTTGAGCGCATACCGCTTGCCCTTCGCGCCCGCCGCGAGGAGAAACGCCCCCATGGACGCCGCAAGCCCGATACAGATGGTGGAAACGTCGCATTTGATATAGTTCATCGTATCGTAGATCGCCATGCCCGCGGAAACGGATCCCCCGGGGCTGTTGATATACAGGCTTACGTCTTTCCCGGGATCCTTGCCTTCAAGATAGATGAGCTGTGCGACGACGGTATTGGCAAGCGCGTCGTCGATCTCGCCCGAGAGGAAGATGATCCTGTCCTCCAAAAGGCGGGAATAGAGATCGTAACTGCGCTCGCCGCTCGACGTGCGCTCTACAACATAGGGAATGAGGACGTTGTTCGTCATGAGGTCTCTCCTTAAAGTTACTCTGCCTTGGGCTCTTCTTTATAGGCGACCATCTCGTTGTTTGCGAGAAGGAAGTCAAAGAGCTTGGTGATACGAATGTCGTTTTCGATGTATTCGCGCTGGCGGGGATCGAGCGTCTTTTCATATTCCGCGGGCTCCTTGCCGACGGAAGCCGCCTGCTCGGCGATCTTTGCCGCGATCTCTTCCTCGCTCGCCGTGATGTGCTCGACGTCCAGAAGTTTTTCGATGATGAGCTGGTGCAGCACCGACGTGTGCGCCTCTTGTTCGAAATTCTTCTTGTATGCGTCGCGCGTCGTGCCGATATAGTTATAATAATCCTCCGCACGGATACCCTGATACATCAGGTTCTGTTCGAGCCTGCGCACGGACATCTCTTCCTGCCGTTCGATGAGCGCGTCGGGGATCTCCGCGGAAGCGGTCTTGGCGATCTCGGTGAGGATGGAATTTTCGGTCTCGTTGCGGGCACGGTTCTCGGCGTTCTTTTCGAGACGCTCGCGCACCTTCGCCTTGTAGGCGTCGAGGTTGTCCGAGCCCAGCTTCTTCGCAAGCTCGTCGTCGAGCGCGGGAAGCTCCTTCCCCGTGATCTTATGCAGGGTCACGGTGAACACGGCGGGCTTGCCTTTGAGGTTTTCCGCCTGGTAATCTTCGGGGAATACGACGTCGATATCGCGCGTCTCGCCGATCGTCATGCCGGCGACCGCTTCCTCGAACCCGGGGATAAAGCTGTGGGAACCGAGTTCGAGATCGTGCCCCTTTGCGGAGCCGCCTTCAAACTCCTTCCCGTCCATCTTGCCCACAAAGTCGATGTTTACGACGTCGCCCATCGCGGCGGGACGGTCGGTGACGTCCACGCTCTTTGCGATGCGTTCGCGGGTCGCTTGGATATCCGCGTCCACGTCGGCGTCCGTAACAGTATACTCATATTTGTTGATTTTTATACCCTTGTACTGCCCGATGGCAACGTCGGGTTTTACAGGCACCGTCGCGATCAAAACGACGTTCTCTTCCGAGAAATTCTCGCCGAGGGAGAGTTCGGGCTCCCCGACCGCGGTGAAGTTGTCCTTCTCCTTTTCGAGGATCGCGTCGTAGTGCTCCTGATAGAGAAGGTTGAGCGCTTCCTCATAAAAGAGCGCCTTGCCGTAGTACATTTCGAGCACCGCCTTGGGCGCCTTGCCCTTGCGGAAGCCGTTGACCGTATAGCGCTTTCTGTTCTGCACATACGCCTTTTGGTTCGCCTCCGCCCATTCTTCGGGCGTGAAGGTGATCTCCACCTTGACTGTGCTCTTTTCTGCGGGTGTCACTTTGTAATCCATTTTATTTACTCCTGTCTGTTTGATTTCCGTATTCTGCCAAATCACATTTTAACATATCGCACGCCAAAAGGAAAGCGATTTTATTTACAATTTTGTTTTTTTGGGGTATAATGAGACGAAACCGCAAGGAGGAACCGCCGTGCCGCAGGACGCCTTTACGTTGCGCCTCGTCGCAAAAGAACTCAACGCCGCCCTCTCGGGGGGGAAGATCAACCGCATCAACCAGCCGTCGAGGGAGGAGCTTTCCCTTATTATATACACGGGAAAAGGGACGGTCAAACTCGTTTTGAGCGCAAACGCCGCGACGTGCGGCGCCTATTTTTGCGGGGACGGGGAAGAAAACCCGCTCGTCGCCCCCGCCTTTTGCATGCTTTTGAGAAAACATTTGCAGGGCGCGGAGATCCTCGGGGTGGAAACGCCCGGGTTCGAGCGCATCTTGCGGTTCAGGCTCATGTGCCGCACCGAATTTACCGTCTCCGAGCGGGTGCTCGTCGCCGAGATCATGGGGAAGTACTCCAATCTCATTTTGACGGAGAACGGCGTCATTTTGGGCGCGCTCAAAACGACTTCCCTCGACGAACAGACAAAGCGCGTCATCTTTGCGGGTGTGAAATACCTTCCCCCCATTCCGCAGGACAAGGTCGACCCCTCGGACATGGGTGCCCTCTCCGCCCTTTTGAAAGGGGAGATCGCGGACATGGGTCGCTTCCTTTTTATGAACGTGCGCGGGCTCGCGCCCACGACGGCGGAGGACATCGCAAAGACCTATCGCGGCGGGGATCTCGCCCGCCATGTGCACGACTACATCTTTTCGGACGAGATCTCTCCCCACGTCATCGAACGGGACGGAGCCGCCGTCGATTTCACGGCGCGCGGCACGGAGGGGATCTCTTATCCGACCCTCTCCGAAGCCCAATCCGCCTTTTATGAGCGGAAACGCGCCGAAAAACGCACGCTGGCGCTCAGCCGCAAGCTCCTTTCGGCCCTTCGGAACGCCAAAAAGAAGCAGGAAAAACAGCTCGCGCAGATCCTCGAAAAACAGCTCGCTTCGGCGGACGCGGAGGAAAACAGAATGCGCGGGGATCTCGTCACCGCCAATCTATACGCGCTCGCGCGGGGGATGAAGGGATTCGAGGCGGAAAATTGGTTCTCGGGGACGGGAGAAAAGGTCGCCGTTCCCCTCGACCCCCGTCTGACCCCCTCCGAAAACGCGCAGGCGTACTATAAAAAATACAGAAAGCAGAAGCGCACGCTCGAAGCGCTCGCCCCCCGCGAAAAGGAGACCAAAGAGGAGCTCTCCTATCTCGACAGTCTCCTGGCGCTCGCGGAGAGCGCGAAAGAGGAAGAAGATCTCAAAAGCGTCGAGGAAGAGCTGTATTCTGCGGGGCTCTTGGAACAGCCCGCGGTGAAAAAGAAGAAAACGGCGCCTCCCGTGGGCTTCCGCACATATGAGATCGGCGGCATGCGGATCTATGCGGGCAGGAATAATCTGCAAAACGACGCACTTGTGCGCCAAAGTGCGCCCGAGGACATATGGCTGCACGCGCAGAGGTACCATTCCTGCCACTGTGTGATCAAATCGGGCGGGAAAGAGGTGCCCGAAAACGTCCTTGCCTTTGCGGCGGGGCTGTGCGCGCTCTATTCGGACGCCCACGGCGAAAAGATCCCCGTCGATTACTGCCCCGTAAAATTCGTCAAAAAGCCGCCCAAGTCCAAGGCGGGCTTCGTGATCTATTCGAACTTCCGCACGACCCTCGGCGACCCCGCCGCCGCACAGCTACCCCCTCTGACGCGGTAGTCCCCTTGGCGCCCCCTTGAGGGGGAGCTGTCGAGGCGCAGCCGAGACTGAGGGGGTGTCGTTCTCAATTCTCTGACACCCCTTCCGTCACGGCAAGGGCAGCCGTGCCACCTTCCCCTCGAGGGGAAGGCAAGAAAGTACCTGAATCCACATACAAAAAAACCGACAGCGAGCTGTCGGTTTTTTTCCTGTTCCGTAGAGAGATAAATTATTTCTTGCTGCACGCCCTTCCCTGCGGGTAGAGGGGCAGTTCGAAGAAGCCCGAACAGACTTCCTGCGAATACTCCTGTGCGGGCGGGATGGCGCAGTAGCCATAGCTGGGAACGAGAAGTTCCACCTGCATCGCCACTTTCAGAATGACGGTGACGCACGCGCTGATGTTGAAAGAGTTCGTGCTCGGATCGAACGTTCCGTCCGGGGAGACGCAGGACGCCACGCTCGTCACCGTGAAAGGCATGACGGATGCGGGCGGTACATACATCAGAACGTCCTCGCTCAATACGAGATTGCTCGTCGCTCTGCCCTCCACCCCGTTTGCGTCCATATAGACGACTTCGAGGGGCACGGTGACCGTCGCCTG
Organism: uncultured Clostridia bacterium; assembly: GCA_947626105.1. Taxonomy (GTDB): domain Bacteria; phylum Bacillota; class Clostridia; order Christensenellales; family Borkfalkiaceae; genus Gallimonas. Next base: position 8,494 of record CANQQY010000007.1, read on the forward strand.
TACGCGGGCGAGGCAGCCTTCCGCCTGCCGCTCGACGGAGAGATCGGAGACGATGCCCGTGCTCGTCACGGAACGGGCGCTTACAAAAGTGAGAGGATATGTAGGATTGGAGGGAGTGAGATCCGTAAGGGGGATATTGTAGTTTTCAAGACGGGTCTGGATGATGCCCGCATCGAAAATTTTCTCCGCCTGGATGCACACCTTCTCGTTCAGTCCGCTGAGCGGATTACCCGAGATCGTCCCGGGGCAGTGGTCAGATGAAAAATTCGAAAAAAATGACATTTGTTTCCTCCGTAAACCGTATTCGGTCTATTGCATTGTATGCGGCAAAGAAAAGATGTGTTCGTTTAAGAGAGATACACGGTCTGCCCGATATAGAGGGCGGACGTGCCGTTGATCCTTTCGAACTGCTCCTCCGAACCGCAGAGGAGCGCCTTTCTCTCGCCGCCCCGCACGCAATACGCATTGCCGCGGGGCGCGGGAACGGAGAGCACCTGCCCCGCCCAAATCTCTCCGCAGAGGGCGTTTTCTTTGCACAGAAGAGGCAGGGGGACGCGGAAGGCTTGAGCGATGATCGCGAGCGTCTGCCCCCCCTTGACGCGGTAAAAGGCGGGGCGGGAAGAGATAAGTTCCATGCGCCATTCTATGCGCGCGCTCATAAATCGGTGACAAAAACAATAGAATACAACATGAACTTGTACCGTACGGCGGCGGTCGTCACCGTCTTTTCCGCGCTCGAACACGGGCTCGGATTCCTCTACCGCATCATTCTCTCCCGCACCCTCGGGCCCGAGGGCTTGGGGATCTACCAAGTCTCCCTGACGGTCTTCGCCGTCTTTCTTACGGTCTGCTCCTCGGGGCTCCCCATCACTTTGTCCCGCGTGATCTCCAAGCACCGCGCACACCGTTACAAGCGGGGAGAGTATGCCGCGACGACTGCCGCCATGCTCATCACCCTGCTTTTCAGCGTGCCGCTCACGATCCTCTTGTTCCTTTTGAGAAAACCCTTCTCGAACGTCTTTTCCGATCCGAGATGCGCCGACGTCTTTTATATCTTCCTCATGGGACTTTCCTTTACGTCGGTATACGCCATTATCCGCGGAAGTTTTTGGGGGAATAAACGCTTTTTTGCCTATTCCCTCATTGAGCTCATCGAGGAGATCGTGATGATCTTCGTCGGCGTGCTCCTTCTCATCGTATTCTCGACGGGGGCGGCGGACGTCAACAAGGCGGCGATCGCCGTGCTCATCTCCTATCTTTGCTCCTTTACGATCGCCTCCGTCTACTTTTTCGTGCGGGGCGGGCGGCTCGCGTCGCCGCGCGGGGAAATGCTTCCCCTTCTGAAAGCCTCCCTGCCCGTCACGGCGATGCGCACTTCCTCCTCGCTCATGTCCTCTTTGATCTCCGTCCTCTTCCCCATGCGTCTCATGGCGGCGGGATACTCCTCCGCACGCGCCATGGCGGAATACGGCGTCGTCTACGGCATGGTAATGCCCGTGCTCATGATCCCCTCTTCGCTCATCGGTTCCATCGCCCTCGTGCTCGTGCCGGAGCTTTCGGAATGCTTCTATAAGGGGGAAAAGGAGAAAGTCTCCGCGCTCGTCGAAAAGGCGCTCAATGCGACGCTCCTCATCGCCTGCATGCTCATCCCCTTCTTTATCGCCTGCGGCGAGGGCGTGGGCGTTCTGCTCTACTCCAATGCCGAGAGCGGGAAAATGATCGTGAGAAGCGCGCTCATCCTCATTCCCATGAGCCTCACGATGATCTCCACGAGCCTTCTCAACTCCCTCGGCTGCGAACGGCAGACCCTCATCGTCTTTATGCTCGGGTCTCTTTCGATGCTCCTCTGCGTCTGGATCCTGCCGCAATTTCTCGGAAGCGGGGCGCTCATCGTCGGCATGGCGTGCGACTATTTGCTCTGCGCCCTCTTCTCCCTCTTTTTGTTGCAAAAAAAGACGGGAAAACTGCGTTCGGGCAAATATATCCTGAAACTTGCCCTTGCGACGTTTCCCGTCACCGTTTGCGGCGTGCTTTTGCGCATGTTCCTCATGCGGTATTTGAGTTATGTTCCCGCGCTTACGATCACGATCCTTGTACTGCTCGCGCTGGAAGCGGCCGTTCTGACCCTCTTCAAACTGTTCGATCTCCGCGCCTTCTTCCTGAAATTTTTGCCGAAGAAAAAACTCAAAGCTATGTAACAATGATTCTCCAAAGCGGAACGCGGTGGATAACGCGGATGCCTCTCGCTTCCCCTCTTAGGGGAAGTGGCGAACATCGTGAGCCAAAGGGGTTTCTAAAACCCCTCAGTCACCTGCGGCGACAGCTCCCCTAAAAGGGGCGCCAAGGCAACCCCCACCTGTCGCGCTACGCGCGCCACCTCTCTCACGCGGATAGAGACCCGCGTTCGGTCACCGTTCGCGCGAAATAATGCGCTCACTCCTGTCGCAACGCGCCAAAGATTATCAATCTTTGGCAGAACGCGTTGCTCCACCCCTTCAAAGGGGGCGGGTCCCCCTAAAAGGGGAGCCGATTCGTTATTTTTGTTCTTCCGTCTTATCGGGCTCCTCCGCCTCTGCGGTCTCTTCCGCGGGCGCGGGGGAGCTCTTGCGTTTCAGCATGCCGGCCGCCTTACGGATGAGGTCGATGAGGAAGGGATCGCGCATGAGAAGGAGCGCAAGAAAATAGATCGCAACGCCCGACGCGATGAGCACGGCGAGGCTCCACACGGCGGCAGGCATGAGATATTTGAGCCCGAAGAGTGCGCCGCCCATCACAATGCCGCCGATCCAATACCGCCACGAACAGGAAAAGACGGGGCGAAGAGAAAACAGCTTTGTCTTGTAGATATAGAGAAAGCCCGTGAGCGTCACGGCGAATTCCGCGACGGCGGAGGCGACCGCCGCCCCCACGGAGGCATACAGGGGGATCAAAACCATATTGAGCGCAAAGTTGACGACCGCCCCCACCGCCACCGTAAGCGTCAGGATCTTTTCCTTGCCGATCGACACGAACAGCTGGATCCCGTTGACGTTGGAGAGCCCGATAAAGACGGTAAGCGTACTGAAAATGGGAAGAAGAATGGCGCATTTCTCATATCCCGCCCCATAGTAGACGGGCGTAAAGACGCTTGCGATCGAAATGAATCCGAACATGATTGGGATCGCCATCATCCAGACATAGCGATAGGAATTGTAGAGATAATATTTTACCTTTTCCATATCCCCTGCCTTGTATCTTCCCGCGATGCGGGGGATCATGACGACGCCGAGCGCGGTGACCGCCGTAATCGCGATCTTTACGATCTTTTCCGCCTGTTCGTAGTAGCCGTTTTCATTGTACCCGTCCGAAAACCAGCCGATCATGGATTTATCGAGCACCGTGTAGACCTGCGTCGCAACGGTGGGAATGAAGAGCATGAGAACGGATCTCATGTCGCGGAACGGGTTGAGCCCCTTCACGCGGACGAGATATTTGGGCAGATACAGCCAAAGGGAGAGGTTTCCGAGGACGGTGAAGGCGGTCATGAAGATCACATAGAGAACAAGATCGTCCTCGCCCTTTACAAAGACAAAGATCGCAATGACGCATGCGAGGCGGAAGAGAATGCTGCGCAGCGCCGTCTTGCCGAATTCTTCGAGCCCTTGCAAAAACCACGTGACGTCGAAAGCAACATTGATGATGTTGAGGGAGAGAATGAGCGTGATGATGAAATTCTCCCGCGCGAACAAAAAGGCGTACCCGATATACGCGCCGAGCGTCACGGCGGACGTCATGAGGCGGAGAAGAAAGATCTCCCAAAAGGCGCGGCTGCGCCCCTCTTTATCCTCCTGCACATAGCTGATGGCGCGCTGCCCGAACGTCGTCGTTCCGAGCACGGCAACGAGCACGAAATATGCCGCCATGGAGTCCGCATAGCTGTAAAGCCCCACGCTGCCCGCGCCGAGAACGCGGGAAATATAGGGCGTCACAACGAGAGGCGACACCAACATCGTCACTTGGTAGATCAGATTATAGATGAAGTTTTTCTTGATGCTTTTGTTTGCCATAGAGAATCAGACCGTTCCCGCCGCGACTGCCGATCTCGCCGCCGTGCTCTTGCGCCGTTCGGCGCGCAGCCCCATATTCAGGACGAGCAGGAACGGATTGAACCAATATTCGAAGAAGTGATGATCTACCACGCTCGTCAGGGCGACGAAAAAGAGAATGATGGGAAGAATATGATCCCCCTCTTTGAAACTTCTCCTCGAAACGGCGGTATAGACCGCGCAGACAAACACGACCATGGCGATCCCGTATTGCAACGCGAGCGAGAGCCAGCCGCAGTCCACAAAATAGTAGCCGAGCTCCTTGTCCCACTCGGTCGTCGTGAATCCCCAGCCCTGCATCCTGACCGTCTGCCCGAAGAGGGTAAAGCCGTAATCGTTGACGGCGAGATTGCCGTAGTACAGCCTTCCCGAGAGGAGATCGTTCAGCCACACCAAAAAACGGTTATCCGGCGTATAGACGACGTGCAAAAGGATCGAAACGACGCAGAGTACGGGGATCATAAGCCAAAGGACGGCCTGTACCCCGCGGAAGGAAAACAGCTTCGGGACATATGCCGCAAGGAGCATCGCCCACGCAAGGCAGAAGATCAAAACAAAATCCAGCCGCGCGACGCAAAAGATGAGGACAAAGAAGGAGACAAAGATCCAGAAAAAGAAGTTCCGCAGATTGTAGTTTTTCCCTTTCAGATAGGCATGGGCGAGCTCGATATAGAAGAGCGTCGCGGCGAAATCCGTCGCATAGACGTTGCCGAACGCATAGCGCGGTTTCAGCCCCGCATAAGTCACGACGTTCTCGATGGCGCCGAAGAGGCTCAAAAGGAAGAGCGCGCCGCAGATGACGCCCGCCGTGCGATAGAAAACGCGCACGGCGTCTTTCAGGGGCACGCCGTGAACGCCGACGATCAGAACCGCAATGTCCACAAGGTTAGAATGGCGGTTGAAGGCGATCATCAGGGCGACCGCGCAGGCAAAGATCACATAACGGAGAAAGGTATGTTTGTAATAGTGATCCTGCGTACAGATCTTTACGGCGATGGGGATCAGGGCGGCAATGCGCAGGATATATCTGAAAAAGAACCCGTCCGTCCCGATTATGACGGAGAGCGTCGACGCCGAAAGGAGCGACCGCACGAGCATGAGGATATAAGAAGCATAGAACAGCTTCTTCCCCAATTCCGTTGTGCGGTCAAGCGTCTGCATCCCCTCTTTCTCCCTTTTTACAGTGTTTTCAGCGCTTCGAACGCGCTCAGAATCACGTCGTCCATGTCGAAATATTTATACTGCCCGAGCCGTCCGCCGAACACGACGTTTTGCTCTTTGTCCGCAAGCGCCCTGTATTTTGCGTAAAGTGCGCCGTTCCTTTCGTCGTTGACGGGATAATAGGGCTCGTCGCCCGGTTTCCATGCCGAAGAATATTCCCGCGAGATGACGGTTTTCGGCTGCGTCCCGAATTCGAAATGTTTGTGCTCGATGATGCGGGTATAGGGCACTTCCGCCGCCGTGTAGTTGACGACCGCGTTACCCTGAAAGTTTTGAATGTCCAAAACTTCCGTCTCGAACCGCACGGAGCGGTATTCGAGGGGCCCGTAAATATAGTCGAAATAGCGGTCGATCGCGCCCGTATAGATCACCTTCTCCGCCGCCGCCGAAAGTTCGCTCTTATGGTCGAAAAAGTCGCAATTGAGCCTTACTTCCACCCCTTTGAGCATGTTTTCGATCATCTTCGTATAGCCGCCTACGGGGATCCCCTGATAGCGGTCGCTGAAATAATTGTTGTCGAAGGTGAACCGTACGGGCAGACGCTTGATGATGAATGCGGGAAGTTCGCTGCACTTCTTCCCCCACTGCTTTTCGGTATATCCCTTGACGAGCTTTTCGTAGACGGTCTTGCCGACGAGGTTGATCGCCTGCTCTTCGAGGTTTTTGGGATTTTCCACATAGGATTCCCCGCGCTCCTTTGCGATGCGCGCCTCCGCCTCTGCGGGCGTAAAGACGTCGGGCCAGAGCTTGGTGAAGGTATTCATGTTGAAGGGCAGATTGTAACACTCCCCATGATAGCGCGCAACGGGGCTGTTGACGTAGTTATTGAATTCCGCAAACTTGTTGACGTATTCCCAGACCGCCTTGTCCGAGGTGTGTAAAATATGCGCGCCGTAGCGGTGAACGTTGATCCCCTCGACGCTTTCCGTATAGACGTTCCCGCCGATGTGCGGACGTTTTTCGACGACGAGGCACTGTTTGCCCCGCTTTGTGAGCTCATGGGCGCACACCGCGCCGTACAGTCCGCTCCCGACGATGAGATAGTCGTATTTCATTTCAAATCTCCTTTTCGAACGCGTTCTTCAAAGCCTTTTCGGTGAAATAACCTTTCCGCAGGAGCGCCCCGACCGCAGCGGCATTTGCGCATAGCTGCCGATACCGCTCTTCGCTCATGGATGACGTTATGGCGGGAAGTTCCGCCAAATCGCTCACCGGAATGCCGCAGTCGTGTTCGGTGACAAACTCTGCGAGCGCCGCTTCTTTCCAAATGATGACGGGCATTCCGCAGGCGAGATACAACGAGCACTTATGCGGATCGTTATAGCGAAGATATTCCCCATAGCTTCCGGAACATGTCGCCGTCGTTTCGCCATCCCAGACAAGTCCGAAAGAGCCCTCCATGATGAGGGGGAGCTCATCGGGCGGGAATGCCCCCGCATAATGCACGCTGTTGCCCTTCCCCTCAAAATACGGACCGTACAAATTCCATTGCACCGTTTCGGGAAGAGAATAGGCGTATCTCGCTTTATCAGGCGAGAGATTCCCCGCGACTACAATGGGGTCGGTCGGCAAAGCATGCCGTTCGTTTGCCCGCTTTTCGAGCGCCTCGCCGGCAAGATAATCGAAGATCCCGAGGGAAACAAATTTCGCGTTCAGTTCGCCGCGAAGCAGGGCGGCCATTTTTTCGTTATGTACGATCAGAATATCCGCAAACCGGAGCGTCTTTTTTTCGATCTTCTCTTTGAGCTTCGCCCGCACGCCCGAAGCGGAAACGCGGAACCAGTTCACATCATGCGCCAATATGACGAGCGTAACGCCCCGCTTTTTCAGGCGGCGGAAGATTTTATTCTGTTTCAAAAAACAGACCAATAACGGATATTGCAGAACGAGCGTATCCCCCGCACGGAGCGGACTCGTCGCGCGGCGCCACGCACGGTATGTCGCCCCGTGCCTCGCAAGTTTATGCAAGATCCCGCCCGTTCTGTCCGCCGTAAGCGGAATATCGACGGGCGTTTCCGCGATCCGGGAAAGCACGGTATCCACGTCCACACGCGGTTTGAACGCCGCCGTTTTTCTATGGGCGCTTTCCAGCGCCTTGCTCGCACTGTCTGCGGTTTCTCTGATATAATAAATCATAAAAACCCCTCTAAGATATGCCGATATACCGTGCCCTCGCTTAAAACCGCTTCCTCGGCTTCCTGCTCCGACATTCGGAAGATATCCGCAAACCTGTACGTGAGCTTATGGACGGGGGAATTTGCGGTGACGATATCCCAGACATCCTGCCGGAACGGTTCAAACAGCATCGTTTGGAGAAGATCGCAGGGGCCGCGCACGGCGGGCGGAACGTCCTCCCATTCCGCGGGAAAGCGTTCGATCGCGATCTCCATAAAATCATACCAAAGAAAGTAATCCGCCAACGTCTTATGTTTTTCGAGGTAGAGATACAGGAGTTTTTGCGCGAGCAACAGAATTTTTTCGTTGCGACAGGCGCTCAAAAACCAACTCTCCATACGGGTTGCCTGCAACGCGGCATCGTTTCCGCCGATACGGAACATGAACAGGTCGCTCTCGAGCATATATCCGGGCACTTCGCCGCTCAAAAAGACCGTCGCGTCGATCCATGTGCCGCCGTGGCGGATGAGGAGCTCGGTGCGGAGCAAATCAGAAAAAAGCGCGGGGCTGATGATCCCCGTCTCGAAACGTTCTGTAATAAATTTGGGGAATGCGGCGTACTCTGCGTAGTTTTCCCGCGTGATCACGACGATTTTTCTCTTCTCTCCCATAGTGCGGCAGACCGAACGGTAGCACGCCTGCACGATGGGCGGGGCGTTCTCCATTCCCTGAAACCAACAGATCCAAACGGTATCGTCCTTCCCGTGATCCAAAGAGGCGTCCGCCGCCTCGATCTCATCGCCGAATGCGGAAATCTGTTTTCTGTATTTCTTGCGCAATTTTCCCATGACCTTTTTGCGCATGACCGTGCCCCAATACCTTTCCGCAACGCCGCCGAGTTTGAGCGTCGTTCCCAAGAGAAGGGAATAGGCGCCCAAATGCAATGTGGAATATTCCTTGACTCTCTTCCAAATTCCCATATTCCCCTCACGCCGCCTTTTTCCCGCGGTACCGGATCGAAGCCAGAATACGGAGCACAAAACACCAACGGCGCCGCATGCAGAAGATCACCGTCCGCCGCGCGAAAGAGAGCCCCTTCCTGCTCGGCGAGCGAAGGGTCGCCTTCACGGCGTCCTGCGCAACGAATGCCCGAAACTGCCTTTTCTTCTCACGATATTTTATCTGATTGCACGGATGGAAAAACCCGCTGATCGCGATCGCCGACAGCATGAAGAGGTATCTGTAATCGACCGCCTTCAAAAACATCTCTTCATGGGGCATACCCGCGATCGACGAGCGCAATTTTTCAATGCAGACGACAGAGCTCGCCGCATTCTCGGCAGTAATGCGCGAAGTGAGCGAGGACGGATTGCAGACATAATGATGCGCGCAATCGTTCAGGACGACGACCCGCCGCACGGCGCCGAACAGACGGAAACTCCATTCGAAATCTTCGGCGTAATTTTTCAGCCCTTCATCGAAATACACCTCATGTTCCGTGAGGCAAGCGCGTCTGACGATCTTTCCGAAGGGCGAGGACAGCGGCGCGGCAAGATCCATCGTCGCAAGGCGAAGCTCTTCGCATGCGTCCCCCTCGTATAGCGTGTTTTCGCGGAGATAGGACGGCGTGGCGCAGAGGACGCTCTTGTCCCCGTATTCGCGGACCGTCCCCCATGCGACGATATCGAGCCCGTCTTTCTCCGCCGTATCGTACGCCTTTCGGAGAATGTCCCCATCGATCCAATCGTCCGCGTCCAAAAAGGAGATATATTTCCCGCGCGCCTTAACGATCCCCAAGTTGCGCGCCGACGATACGCCGCCGTTCTCTTTGTGAAACACGCGGATCCGATCGTCCTGCGCCGCAAACTGATCGGCAAGTTTTTCTACGCCGCTCGTCGAACCGTCGTCCACGACGACGATCTCGATGTCCGAAAGCGTCTGCTCCCGCACACTCGCAATACATTTTGCAAAATATTTTTCGGGCACGTTGTATAGCGGCACGATGACGCTGACGAGCGGCTCCGATTGCTTTTCTTTCTCCATATCACGCCGCCTTCTTTTCGCGGTAGCGCACCGACGCCAGGATGCGGAGCGCGAAACACCAACGGTGCCGCATGCAGAAGATCACCGTCCGTTGCGCAAAAGAGAGCCGCTTCCTGCTCGGCGAGCGGAGCGTCCGCCGCACCTCGTCCTGTGCGACATATGCCTTGAACGCCCGCTTTTTTTCGGAATAGCTTGCCTCGTTTTTCGGATGAAAAAAACCGCAGATCGAGATCGCCGTCAACATAAAGAGAAACCGATAGTCGATCTGCCCCTGCAACTGTTCTTCATCGGGAGTATGTTTGATCCCGCCTCTGATCTTCTCGAAACACAAAACCGCGCATTTGGCATTCTGTTCTGTGATCAAGGATGTGAGCGAGGCGGGATGATAGACATAGTGATGCGCGTATTCGCTTAAAATGACCGCCCTACGGACGGATGCAAACAGACGGAAATTCCATTCCACATCTTCCGCATAGTTCAGAAGTTCTTCGTCGAAAAAAATGTGGTTTTCCGCGACGATATCGCGGCGGATCAGTTTCCCGAAGGGCGCCCCGAGCTCGGCGTTGCAATCCAGCACCGCCGCCCGTAATTTGGCGCATTCTGCGCCTTCGTAAAGTTTATCCAGCTGCAAGTACGGCGAAAATTCATGGCGCACCGCCCTGTCCCCGTACTCGCGGACTACCCCCCATGCGACGATATCGAGCCCGTCCCTTTCCGCGGCGCCGTACGCCTTTTCGAGAATGTCCCCGTCGATCCAATCGTCCGCGTCCAAAAAGGAGATATATTTCCCGCGCGCCTTCGAGATCCCCAAGTTGCGCGCCGACGACACGCCGCCGTTCTCTTTGTGGAACACGCGGATCCGTTCGTCCTGCGCCGCAAATTCGTCGGCAAGATTTTTTACGCCGCTCGTCGAACCGTCGTCCACGACGACGATCTCGATGTCCGAAAGCGTCTGCGCGCGCAGATGCGCAATGCAGTCGGTAAAATATTTTTCGGGAGCATTGAAAAGCGGCACGATCACGCTGATGAGCGGCGCGCCGTCAGAAACTTGTTTCATATTTTTTATGGAAGAACTTTGCGCCCAAAAATCCCGCTACTTTCTTAAAGAAATGCACTTTTTCGGTATAGATTACGGGCAGTTCGGCAAGGTCTTTTTCGGTGAGAACGGAAGTCTCCAACATGTGCAGGAGCCACACGTTAAAGAGGCGCTCGCCCACCCTGCCGCCGAAACGCCGCTGAAAGTCGTTCATGCCCGTTTTGTCGATACGGGTTTCGAGCTCGTCCAAAATGGGGAAAAGCCATTCGCAATAACGTTCCGCAAGATCGCGCCGCATGATGAACATGTTAAAGAGATACGCGCTCCGCCCCTTCATCGTCTTGTCGAAGGCGGCAAGATACTCGGGACAGCGCGCAGAAATGATCTCCCGCGCGGCGTCGAGATGCGCCCCCGAGAACGTATGGGCGTAATGGGAGTAGATCGTTTCGATATAATAATGTCTCTTTTTGGGGAGCAGGACGGCGTATTTGCTGAGGAGCTTGTCCAATTTTTCCTCGTGCAAGACCTTTTCGATCTTCTTTTTCCCCTTTCCCCGAAAATATCTTCTGTAATGGACGAGCCCGAGATAATCGGCTTGGAGATTTTTCCAGCCCCAGTATAGCCCCGTCAATTCGCACAGACAATCGTTTTTCAGAGAGATGTTGTCCCCCCCGTCGTCGCGCACGGTGTTGGGCGGAAACCCTTCCGCGTCCCGTCCTGCCGAACCGACGAACACGGGCACATAAAAGCTGTCCTGCGCGGCGATCCCCGGCTTGTGCATGGCGACCAAAACTTTGGCGTTATGATTCATGAAATTTTTTCCCTTTGAAGTAGAGACTGCGGTTCATTTTGCGCGGTGCGCCCGAAAGCGCCGGCCGCAGATTCAAAGATGATCTTCCTATCCCGCCGCACGGACGGTGATCTGCGAAATCGTTCGCATCCGTTCCGCACACAGCGGAAAACACGGATTTTTCCCATTATAACGCAAGCCATACGGGAAGTCAATCGGTTTTGGCATGATCCCGTAAACGTCCATACGTCACAACTTCCCGAAACCGCGCGTATGTTTGAAACAAAACCCGAGGTTTGCGCGGTATTCTTATATCGCGCCGTCGTGTTTGAGGACTCCGCCGATCGTTTTGAATACGATCTTGATGTCGAGTCCCACGGAGCAGTGATCCACGTAGTAGAGTTCCTTTTTCTGCCGCTCGCCGCTCTCGTACGTGCAGTTGCTTCTCCCATACGCCGCCCACATTCCGATCATGCCGGGGCGCACCGAGAGGAGTTTCTCCTTGTCCTCCCCGTACTTCTCCTCGATCTCCTGCCGCATGAGCGGGCGGGGACCGATGACGGAGATCCGTCCCGTAAAGACCGCCCAAACGTTGGGGAGCTCGTCGAGACTTGTCTTGCGGAGAAACGCCCCGACCTTGGTGACGCGGGGGTCATGGTCGATCTTATACTCCCGCCTGTACTGTTCGAGCTGTTCGGGCGTGAGCATATCTTCAAGCTTGTCCGCATTCTTCTTCATGCTGCGGAATTTGGGAAGATAGATCGTCTTGCCGTTTTTCCCGACCCGTTCGTGGCGGTAGAAAACGCTCCCCCCGTCGCTGCATTTCACGACGATTGCGAGGATGAGATACAGCCACGAAAACAGAATGAGGAAGAGCCCAGATGCAAAAATATCGAACGTCCGCTTGAAGAAGCGGTAGCATAGCCAAGCAAATCCGCTCTTCTTGCGGGGCGGTTTAGGCGCTTTTTCCTGTTTGTTCTTTTTCATTTTTCGTCTATTTTGAGCTTATCGGTATAAATCACGACATTATATCGTTCACTATTATACAGCATGCGGGATCCAAAGTCAAATGCTTTTTGTCACCATATCCCATGACAGAGCCGTCGGGGGCGCTCATATAAATTTTTGTAAAAATCAACGCCGACCCTTGCATATGAAAAAGAAATATGGTAAAATATCCCTGAAATCAAGGAGGATTTTTATGAAAGTTTCAAACGAGTATCGGAGCGCCATGCGCATCCGGGTAGACTACACCAATATGACCGATAAATACCTCGGCAACAAGGGGATCTCCCCCCAAACGATCAGTGCGCACCGAAGCCTTGCAAAAGCGGCGCACACCTTTGTGAATGACAACCGCGGAAAAGACGAACTCTTTATGGGCTGGACGGAACTGCCCTACAACCAGACGGAAGTCGTTGCCGATATTCTGGAAACGGCAAAAAAGATCCGCAGAAAGTTTGAATATTTCGTCGTGCTCGGCATCGGCGGCAGCGCGCTCGGCCCCATCATGGCGTTCAACGCGCTCTGCCATCTGCACTACAACGATCTTAAAAGAGGCAAACGTAAGGGTCCTAAGTTCTATGTGGAGGACAACGTGGATCCCGTCCGCATGAAAGAACTTTTGGACGTCATCGACGTGAAAAAGACCTGTTTCAACGTCATCTCGAAGTCCGGGGCGACGAGCGAGACGATGGCGCAATATCTCGTCATCTCCGATCTCTTGAAGAAGGCGGGCGAGGACGTCAAGGAGCACGTCGTCTTTACGACGGACGCCTCGCGCGGCAATCTTGTGAAGATCTCCGAAGAACTCGGCGGGGTGAAGAGCTTTGTGCTCGGCGACGGCGTGGGCGGAAGATTTTCGGAGCTCTCTCCCGTAGGGCTTCTCCCCGCCGCGGTGCTCGGCATAGATATCAAACTGCTCTTGAAGGGGGCGGCGTACATGGATAAGCTCTGCGCGACGCCCGATCTCAAAAAGAATCCCGCCCTCATCTGCGCGACGCTTCAATATATCGCGATGAAGGACGGCAAAAACATCGGCGTGCTCATGCCCTATTCCGACAATTTGCGCTATGTCTCCGATTGGTATGCCCAGCTCTGGGCGGAATCGCTCGGCAAAAATGTCACCCTTTCGGGCGGAAGGTGCAACATCGGCCAGACCCCCGTCAAGGCGCTCGGCGTCACCGACCAGCACTCGCAGGTCCAGCTCTATACCGAGGGTCCCTACGACAAGGTCGTGACCTTCCTCTCGGTGGATTCCTATAAGGAGAAGTCCCCCATTCCGCACGGGTGCGAGAACATTCCCGACGTCTCCTTCCTCGGCGGGCACACGATGGAAGAACTCATCCGCGCCGAAAACAAGGCGACGGCGTATGCCCTCACCAAGGCGGGACGGCTCAACTACACGATCTCTCTTCCCGCCGTCAACGAATTTACCCTCGGCGAGCTCCTCTATCTCTTTGAATTGCAGACCGCATACGCAGGCGCGATGCTGAACATCAACACCTTCAACCAGCCCGGCGTGGAAGCGGGCAAGAAAGCGACGTTCGCCCTCCTCGGCAAGCCCGGCTACGAGTCGCAGCGCGCCGAGCTCGACAACGCCGCCCCCGACGAGAATTATATCGTATAACGCGCATATGAACTGCGGCGCAGACTTTCGTCTGCGCCGCTTTTTTGTACACTTGCGCCCCGCAACATATGCCGCGGAGGGCAAAAGTTAATTTTATTGTTCCCTTTTTGTCCAAGTGTTGCTCGGGTCTTTCAAAGCGTTGGCAACGTCGGCGGGGTTGTCAAAACTCGGCGTGACGTCATATCCGTAGTGATCCGTCACCGTCCAGCCCGTATCGGCGAAGGTCGCTTCGGTCAAAGGATCGTCCCAAAACGCGCTCTTCCCGATCTCTTTTACGCTCGCGGGGATCGTAACGCTCGTAAGCTCATGATTGAGAGCAAAGGCGTTTTCCCCGATGTGTTCTACCTTCTCGCCGAGCGCAAGGCTCGTAACGCCGCTTTGATAGAACGCATAATCCCCGATATATGTGACATTCCCGGGAATGACGACCGCCCCGATGCCTACGCCCGCCGTCTCGTTCTTTGCAAACGCCCAATCGCCGATTTTCTCCACATTCTCGCCGAGTGTGAGGCTCTGGATCGTGCAAGATTCAAACGCGTGCGCGCCGATCTCCTTCACGGACGACGCGATCGTAACATTTGTGAAGATCTTCCCCGAGAAAGCGTAGTCGCCGATCTTGTCGACGCCCTCGCCGATCGTACCGTAACCGTACGGCACCGTGCCGAGGATGAGCGTATTTGTTGCAATTTCAACGACGCCGCAATCTCTTACCTCGTAGGCAGAATTCCCCGCCGCCACCACGTAGTGGGAAAGATTGCCGTTCATGCCGAATGCCGTAGGGTCGATCTTTGTGACCGTCGAGGGAAGATGCAGCTCCTGCGTCGAGATATTCCAGAACGCGTACGCCTTGATTTCCGTCACGCCCTCGGGAATGGTGAGGATCGCCCCTCCGTTGCTGATTTCCGTCTCATTCTCACCCGCATGCGGGGCGGCGTAGATCGCCGCCGACTCCCACCGAAGCGGGTTCGCCCCATCGTCCGCAAAGTCTATCTCGCACCACTTTGCAAGGTCTCTGATATGGTATGTGACGGAAACGTAGTACGGAGCCATCGCGCCGAAAAACGCCGATGCACCGACCGTTTTCAACCCCGTGCCGAGGGTGAGATCGGTAAAGGTCCCGCAGCTCATAAAAGCACGCTCGCCGATCTCCTCCACGCTGTCGGGAATGACGAACGTCGCGGAAAGCGGGATTTCGCGGAACACGTTGGCGGGAATGATCCTGATGCCGTCGGGGATCTGCGTTGCGGGGCAGCCGAGGGCAACGCTCATCGCCGTCTTATCGTAGACGCAGTTGGTCTCTGCGGCAAACGTTTGGTTCCCCGCCGCCACGGTGAGCGATGTGACGTTTTTGCATTCCATGAGCGCGCCTGCGCCGATTCTACTCACGTCCTTTCCGATTTGGACGGAATTCAGTTTCGCATATCCCGCAAAGGCGAGCGGTTTGAGCTCGGTGACGCCGTCGGGAATGATGACATCGGTCACGGGCGAATCGTTCACATAGAGCGTTGCATTCGGCGCAGAGAGCGGATTGGTGCCCGCAACGAATTGCTCGGACGCAAACTCGATGGCAAGCCACCGTGTAAGGGAGGAAATGTTCACCGTTTGAATGGCGCTGCACCCGTCAAAGGCATATTCGCCGATCTTTTGGATGCCATTGCCGAAGGTCACCGTTTTGAGCGCCTTGCAGCCGTCGAACGCGCTGTGTTCGATCTCCGTCAAAGCGTCGTGGAAAATAGCCTCTTGGAGCAAAACGCAATTCTCAAATGCCCGATAGCGGATCTTCTTCAAGTGTTCACCGAAGGTCACGCTTGCAAGATTTTGGCATCCGCTGAACGCATATTCCTGCACGAACTTTGTGTCCGTATCCATCACAACGGAACTGATATTCGTATTCTCCGCGCCCACAAGCACGGTATAGGGGTGCTCCGTGTTGCCGAGGTACTTCACGCCGTCCTTCCGATTGTATTGAAGAGAAGGGCACCCGCCGAAAGGATCGTCGCCGATGTCGGCAATGTTGTTCCCGACGTTGAAGTTCGTAAGCTCGGAGCAACCGTAAAAGACAAAGTCGCCGAAGGAGATCTCCCCATTGCCGAGTGTAACGTCGGTAAGAGCGGGGCAGGAATTCACGGCATACGCGTCAAAGACGAGGTTACCGTTACCGACCGTCAAGTCGGTGAGCGCTTGGCAGCCCCATAGCGCGGCATAACCGAAATTTATGTTTCCCTCGCCCGCCGTGAAATGCTCCAAAGAACAGTTGCGGAAGGCATATTCGCCAATCTCCACGTTGCCGTCCCCGATGACGATATCGGTGAGAGCCTGGCAGTTCCAGACGAAATCCGTCCCGAGAACGACGTCCCCGTCACCGATCGTGATGGTTTCCAGCTTCGCGCAGCCTTGGAAGGTATAGGCTCCGATGGAGATATCCCCATCGCCGAAGTCAACGCCGGTAAGAGATGCGCATTGGAAGAAGCCGCCCTGCGCAATTTCAATGTCGCTCCCCCCAAACGTAAGCGTTTTCAGCTCTGTACAGCCCTGAAACGCCCAATCCCCGATCGTCACCTTTCCGCTGCCGAACGTGACGTCGGTGAGCGCCGCACAGCGGAAGAATCCTCCCTGTGCAATCTCAATCTCGCCGTCGCCGATCGTGAGCGTTTCAAGCATCGTACAATCCTGGAACGCCCATTGTCCGATCGTGACCTTCCCGCCGCCAAAAGTGACATCGGTGAGAGACGGGCTGAAAAGGAAGCTCTCCCGACCGATATTGACCGTGCCCTCGCCGACGGTGAGCGTTTTCAGTTTCGCACAATTTTGGAATACATATTTTCCGATCGACACCGAACCGCCTTCGATCGTCACCGCTTCTACACCCGAACAACCGTAGAAGGCGTAATCGAAAATGCCGATCGCACCGCTGCCGATATTCACCGTCTCCATGCTTTCGCAACCGTAGAAAGCGTATTTGTCGATAACCGTCACGCTGTCGGGAATGGTCACGCTCTTCAAAGCGGTATAGCCGAACGCGCAGTAGCCGATGCGAGCGACGTTTTTGCCGAATACGACCTCTTCGAGCGCCTTTCCGACTTCCTTGCTATCCCCGCGGAATGCATTCCCCGCGACCGCGGTAACGGGTTTGCCCTCGTATGTATCGGGAATGACGATCTTGGTAAGGGTCTGATTGCTCGCCCCCGTCACGGTGTAGCCGCCGTCGTCGTTTTCGGAATAGGTGAGCGAAGTCGTGCCGTCCGCGTGCCAATGGCAGACGGAACACTCGTAGTCGTTCACGATCGTGTGCGGCGCCTCGCTGCCTTCCTGTTTGTCTCCGCAACGGGTGCAGGCATAGTAATGCACGCTGTCATCCGAAGCGTAATGCGTCTCATCGTAACTGTGTCCGAGCGCGCCCGTTTGGGCGGGACGGGTGTCCGTCTCCGTGCAACGGGTGCAGTGCGCCGTCTCGGTGCCGTTCTCCGTGCACGTCGCGTCCCCGTTGGGGGTGTACGTCTCGAAGTTATGCCCGAGTTTACTCCCCGTGATCGTTCGCGTGTCCGTCTCCGTGCAGCCGTCATGCGTGCAATGCGCCGTCTCCGTGCCGTCCTCGGTACACGTCGCGTCGCCGTTGGGAATGTATGTCTCGAAGTTATGTCCGAGTTTGCTGCCTTGCGCCGTTCGCGTGTCCGTCTCCGTGCAACCGTCATGCGTGCAATGCGCCGTCTCCGTGCCGTCCTCGGTGCATGTCGCGTTTCCGTCGGAGATGTAGTCCGTAAATGTATGCTCATGCGGTTCTTCTCCGCCCGGTTGGGTCTGGGTGCCGCCCGTGGGTTCCTGAGGCGTCCCGTCATCGCATGCGGCAAGCCCGAAGCACAGGCACAGAGCCGCGGCAAGCATCAACAGCACTGTCAAAAATTTGCGTTTCATTGTGTTCTCCCTTTGGGTTTTGTCGGGCAAAAATAAGGACGTTCATCGCGTCCCGCCGCATATGCCTTCCGTGGCATGTGCGTTTGTTTTCATACCGAAAAAAGCGGGCGGAACGCCATTCATGGGCGCTCTCCCGCATGTTTTCCGAAAGCAGTTTACGCTTCGCGTTCTTTGATCTCGACGTTGTACTTCTTGGAGCCCTTGGGCGTCGCGGCGCGCACGAGCGTGCGGAGCGCCTTTGCGATCTTGCCCTGTTTGCCGATGACTTTGCCCATATCGGAGTCCGAAAGAAGTACCGTGACGTTCACGGCGTCCTCCGTCTCCTCGACGACGTATTCGACGTGCTCCTTGTCCTCGGCGAATTGACCGACGATGTACTTGATGAGTTCTAACATGGTTTAATCCTCCTTTTTTAAGGTGTGTTTGCGGTAGAGGAATATTGCCCCGACTCCGCCGATCAGCGGCCGACAGGGCTTAGAGATGTTGCAACTTAACCACCTCGCAAGCCACCGCACGCTTACTGTCTTTGAAAGCAATATGGTCGGCGGCCGACGGGACTTAGAGATATTGCAACTTAACCCCTCGTATAATTCTTTTCCAAAAAAATTTTACGAAACAAGGCTTCAAAATCCTTGCGCGAGCGGGGTCTCCCTGCGCTGCGCGCCCCCATTTGCTAAGCCACCGCACGCTTACTGTCTTTGAGGACAATACAATCAGCGGCCGACAGGGCTTAGAGATATTGCAACTTGACCCCTCGTAAAATTCTTTTTCCAAAAAAGAATTTTACGAAACAAGGCTTCCAAATCCTTGCGCGAGCAGGGTCTCCCTGCGCTGCGCGCCCCCATTTGCTAAGCCACCGCACGCTTACTGTCTTTGAGGACAATAAAGTCGGCGGCCGACGGGGCTTAGAGATGTTGCAACTTGACCCCTCGTAAAATTCTTTTTCCAAAAAAGAATTTTACGAAACGATTTTACTTCTTCTTTTTCTTGCCCTTCGTCTTGGGGGCGGAAAGCTTTGTGGGCTTTTCCATAGCGCCCGCCTGCACAAGAAGGCTCTTCACCGTCTCGGTGGGCTGAACGCCCTTTGCGAGCCATTCCTTCGCCTTCTCCACGTCTACGGTGAGCGTGACGGGGTTGGACTTGGGATCGTAGAAACCGACTTTCTCGATGTACTCGCCCGTCGCCGCCTTGCGCGCGTCGACCACTACGATACGGTAGACGGGGGACTTCTTGTCGCCCATTCTCACCAATCTCATTTTGACCATTGTTTTTACCTCTCTTTATAATAATTTTTTATTTTGTACTTTGTTGATGTGTGCCAAGTTCTCGGGATAACGCGGTAAACCCCTCAGTCTCGGCTACGCCTCGCCAGCTCCCCTATGAGGGGCGACAAGGGTACCTCATTCCGAGCCCCGCAAGGGGCGAGTGAATCCCCTCGTAAGTACGGACGCCCGTGGGTCTATGAGATCCGCTCGGCTTCGCCTCGGGATGAGGACTATTACCTCACCACCCTTCGTTCCAAATCACGGCGCGAGGCAGGGTGACGTATTTAGGAATCGTTGCCCACCCCCCTACCCCCCTCCTCGGGAGGGGGCATGTTCGGCGATGCCCTTCGTTCCAAATTACTGCGCGAAGCAAAACCACGCTTTTGCGGCAGCGCACTCAATTTGTCGAACCCCTTCGACTTAATGTCGTGACAAGCGACCGCGACAGTGACTCAATATCCCAAAAATGTCACTTTCCTCGTTGAATTTGTTTTTGAGCATGCGCCCCATAGGCGCAGACGAAAAAACAAATTCAACGAAATTATCAAAACGGCATTTTCATCTTCTTCCCGCGGAAACGCTTCATGAGCTCTTTCGTCTGGTCGAATTGTTTCAGAAGCTGGTTGATCTCCTGCACCGTCGTGCCCGATCCCAAAGCGATCCTGCGCTTGCGGGAAGCGTTGATGATCTGCGGATTGTCCCGCTCCTTGGGCGTCATGGAGAGAATGATCGCGCGGATGCGTTCGATCTTTTTCTCGTCCACGTCCCCCTCTTTGAGTTTCATTTTTCCCGCGCCGGGAAGCATGCTCACGAGGGCGCCCGCGCCGCCCATCTTTTTCAGCGTTTCGAACTGGGTAAGATAGTCGGTCAGCGTAAAGGAATTTTCGCGCATCTTGCGCTCCATGTCCTTGATCTGCTGTTCTGTCACGGCTTCCTGCGCCTTCTCGATAAGGGAAAGAACGTCCCCCATGCCTAAGATCCTCGAAGCCATTCGGTCGGGATAGAAGGGTTCGAGATCGGTGATCTTCTCCCCCACGCCGATGAATTTGATGGGCTTCCCCGTCACGGCTTTGATGGAAAGGCATGCGCCGCCGCGGGTGTCGCCGTCGAGCTTGGTGAGGATCACACCCGTCACGTCGAGGCGGGAATTGAAGGTTTCGGCAACGTTCACGGCGTCCTGCCCCGTCATTGCGTCCACGGTGAGAAGGATCTCCGTGACCTCCACTTCTTTTTTGATATCTTCAAGCTCCTGCATGAGCTTTTCGTCGATATGAAGCCGCCCCGCCGTATCAATGACAACGGTGTCGAACCCCATCTTCCGCGCATATTCGACGGCTTGCTTTGCAGTCTTTTGGGGAGCCTGCGTGCCCCGTTCAAAGACCTCCGCACCCGCCTTTCCGCCGACGACTTTGAGCTGTTCGATCGCCGCGGGACGGTAGATGTCGCACGCGACGAGAAGGGGCTTTTTGCCCTGCTTTTTGAGCTGGACGGCAAGTTTTGCGCACATCGTCGTCTTGCCCGCGCCTTGAAGCCCGCACATCATGATGACAGTCGGGGGCTTGGGACTCACTTCAAGCTTGGCGTTGCCCGAGCCCATGAGGGCGATGAGCTCCTCGTTGACGATCTTGATGACCTGCTGGGCGGGGTTGAGGCTTTCGAGGACCTGCTGCCCCACCGCTTTCTCGCTGACATCCTCGATGAAGTTTTTGGCGACTTTCAGGTTGACGTCCGCTTCCAAAAGCGCAATGCGCACCTCGCGCATCGCCTGTTTTATCTCGAGCTCGGTGAGTTTCCCGCGCTTTGTGAGTTTTGAAAAGATATGGTTGAGCCGCTCCGAGAGCGATGCAAAGAGCGCCATTCAATTCTCCTCTTTGTCGAGATCGACCGTTTCGCCGACCTGAACTTTTCCGATGATATCGTCGATCTCCCGCGCAAATTCGGGATGGTTTGATTTGAATCCTTCGAGCGCACGCGTCACGTCCGTCATCATGAACGAGACTTCGAGCGAATATTTTTGGTTCTGTTCGTTGAAATGCAGCTTCTCTTCGTAGGAATCGAGGAGCTCACGGCCGGTTTTCAGCGCATCGGAGACGGCCTGTTTGGTGATCCCCTTCTCTTCGGCAATCTCCGATAGGGAAAGGTCGTAGAGATAGTACTTCTCGCAGATCTCCCGCTGCGTTTCGGTGAGGAGCGGACCGTACGCGTCCCACAGTTGCAGATATCTGAGATCTTTCATTCCGCACTCCTGATATTGCCATTATATCAAAGAAAAACTCCCCCGTCAAGCATTTTTGCTTGACAGGGGTCAATTTCTTTTTGGGTTTTCCGTTCTTTCGAGCAGATAGTCAATAGATACGTCAAAATAGTCGGCAATCGCAATAAGCGTTTTATAATCCGCTTCCCGCTCGCCCGTTTCGTAACGTGAGATGCTATTTTGGCACAGCCCAAGATCCAGCGCCAGTTTCAACTGCGAAATATGTCTTCCCGTGCGCAGCTTTTTTAATCTCATTTTCCAAATTCCTTGACAATATTATACCGAAATGGTATAATAAAAATATCCCGATACGGGATACATGAAAGGGGAATAATGAAAAAATTAAAATTTGATATCTTTATCGGCCGTCCTATGATATTGAATCAAAATGAAAACGTCAATGCCGTTGTAATTCCATGCTTCTATTTGCCTCGCGGAAAATGCAACATAGACGGATCGGAAGCAAAGGCATCCGATATTTGTTTTCAAAATCTTTTCGATTTGGGCACATATATCGCCGATTGGATCGACCTGCTTGGCAAGGAGAATATATCCGCCACTATTTATCTGAATACTCGATCCAATCAAAAATCGTTTACCGGTTTGACAATTATTGATTTGATTGACAAAATTGCCCTAACCGCCGATTATAAATCCATAAAAAATTTCAGGGAGTTACTGTAAATGAAAAAAATAAAAATATGCGTGAAATACGCCGAGATCCTTCTCATAACCATTCTTCTTGTTTGTTCTTGCTTATTCATCGGCGGTTGCGCTACTGAAAATGACGGATTCAGATATGTTAGTTCGATTACTTTTATAACGAACGGCGAATATATAACGAAAAAATCAACTTATATTGAGGATTATATCATTGTAGATCAAATAACAAAAGAGGAATACGATGCCGCTTCGGCAGAGGAAAGGTACCCTTATTCCACGGGAGAGATTCCAATTCAAACAAAGGCTTCTCTTCCTCCCGAAGAACAAATGGGAGTCACGAATTATACGTCTGCTTCCATAGATGCAGACCGTATATATTATCATGCTATATACCGAGAATTTGACATTCCCCACACCATTTATTGCACTGTCCGACATACGGGAAGATATTATAGATATATCCAAGTCAAGATTTTAGATAATACGACAATACAAATCAAAGAGCCAAGAGACAGAATAACGACTTATATAGTAACAAGATATTCTATAACCGAATTAAAATAAAAATCTCCCCCTTGTCAAGCATCTTTTTTGCGAAGGGGGAGGATTTTATTCTGAATGTGCCCTCGCCGGGAAGCCCCCCGACAGGGTGAGAACAGAGGATCTTGTCGCCCTATGAAGGGCGACAAGGGTTCGGACTCCGTTCTTCGGGATCCTTCACATTCGTTCAGGATGACGCGGGGGCGTCCGCGGAGTCTTGCCTGCCCCCTTTTCAAGGGGTGGAGCAACGCGCCAAAGATTGGTAATCTTTGGCGCGTTGCGACAGGAGTGAGCGCATCAGAGGCGCGAACGGTGACCGAACGTGGGTCTCTACCCGCGTGAGATAGGTGGCGCGCGAAGCGCGACAGGTGGGGGTTCGTTCAAAATTCACTTGCCTTAGGCGGAATTTACTTCCACCGCCCCGCGCGCATTCTATTGCACTAAGCGCGGCACGAGCCCGCAAGGCGAAGTAGGGCGACTCAATTTGGCACCCTACGGGAGCCTTACTGTCCTGTGAAACAGAAAGAGGGCGGCCGAACCGCTTTTACAAGGCAAAAATCTTAACCCCTCGCTCGATTTTATTTTTGAAGGACACCCCTTCCGCCCCCTTCGGGGCACCCACAGCACAAGGCACGCCCTTCGGGTGCCCTCGAGGGGTGGGCAAGAATAAACGGCCGTCCTTTGTTCTAAATTACTGCGCGTGGCAGGGTCTCCCTGCCTAAGCGCACTCAATTTGGTACCCTACGGGAACCTTAATGTCGTGTGAAAAAGAACAGGGACGGCCGAATCGTAATTACAAGGCAGAAGCCTTAACCCCTCGCTCGTATTTATTTTTGAGCACGCGCCCACAAGGCGCGGACGAAAAAAGAAATCGAGCGAAACACTCTCAAATAAATCCCTCGACAAACTGTTCGGCGTCGAAGAGCTCCAAATCGTCGATCTTTTCGCCGACGCCCGCAAAGACGACGGGTACTTTGAGCTCGCCGCAGAGGGAGAACACAAAGCCGCCCTTTGCGGTGCCGTCGAGCTTGGTGAGAACGATGCCGTCGAGATCGACCGCCTCGTTGAACACGCGCGCCTGCGAAAACGCGTTTTGCCCCGTGGTCGCGTCGAGCGCCAAAAACTTATAGAACGTCGCCTCGGGAAACTCCCGTCCGACGACCCTGTCCATCTTTTGCAGCTCCTTCATGAGGTTGTCTTTGACGTGGAGCCGCCCCGCCGTGTCGATGAGGAGCACGTCCGTTCCCCTCGCCTTCGCGGAAGAGACTGCGTCGAATACGACAGCCGAGGGGTCGCTCCCCTCCTCGTGCTTGACGATGCGGACCTTTGCGCGCTCCGCCCAGACTTCGAGTTGCCCGATCGCCGCCGCCCGGAAGGTATCCGCCGCCGCGACGGTGACGCTCTTTTTCTGTTTGACGAACCAGTTGGCGACTTTTCCGATCGTAGTTGTCTTTCCGACGCCATTGACGCCGACGAACATGATGACGCAAGGATAGCGAAACTCGGGCACGGGCGCCTCGTTCAGGGCGTCCTCGAGAATGTCTTTCAGAAGATCGGTGACGAACGCTTCGTCCTTGATCTTGTTCCCGATCGCCTCCTCTTTGACCTGTTCCACGACGTCCTCGGCGGTCGTAACGCCGACGTCCGCGGAGATGAGGATCTCCTCGAGCTCGTCGTAGAAGGCGTCGCCGAGTTTGTTTTTGAGAAAGAGCTGGCGCATTTTTGTCGCCACGGAGTCGCGTGTCTTTCTTAGCGCGTCTCTGATTTTACCGAATAATCCCATAGTACTCCTTTTTTGTGTTGGTTTCGAAACCCCTCAGTCGCGCAAGGGCAGCGCGCCAGCTCCCCTACGAGGGGCGCCGAGATTGCCCCATGCCTTACCCCTTCGGGGGGGAAGGTGGCACGGCGTAGCCGTGACGGATGGGGGGATAAGGTAAATGGGGACAACCCCCACCTGACGCGCTTCGCGCGCCACCCGCCCCCTTAAAAAGGGGGCAGGTTCCCCCCACCACCGCCTACGGCGGAGCCGTCTCGGGCAGGTAGCGTCCTGCCCTCGGTCACCGTTCGCGCTAGATAATGCGCTCACTCATGTCGCAACGCGCCAAAAGTTATCAACTTTTGGCAGGACGCGTTGCTCCACCCCGTAGGGGGTAGGCCTTGTAGTCGCCCTTTATTCCAATTTACGGTGCGAGGCGGGTTTCCCGCCGCTGCACGCCCCCATTTGGCACCCTACGGGAGCCTTACTGTCCTGTGAAACAGAAAGTCGGCGGCCGAATTGCATATACAAGGCAAGAGAATTAACCCCTCGTTGAATTTATTTTTGAGCATGCGCCCCAAGGCGCAGACGAAAAAAGAAATTCAACGAAAAAAATCACATGACCGTATCGCCGCCCAAACGCGATTCGACCTCGGAGAGCTTGACGGAGACGATCTTACTTACGCCCTTTTCCTCCATCGTGACGCCGAACAGGCTGTCCGCCTGGTTCATCGTCGGCTTTCTGTGCGTGATGACGATAAACTGCGTATCCTGCGAGAATTTTTTGAGATATTTTGCGAATCTGTCCACGTTCGCCTCGTCGAGGGCGGCTTCGATCTCGTCGAGGATACAGAAAGGCATCGGGTTCGCCTTCAAGATCGCAAACAGGATCGCGATCGCGGTGAGCGCGCGCTCGCCGCCCGACAGGAGCGAGATCTTGGTGAGTTTTTTCCCGGGCGGGCAGGCGATGATCTCCACGCCCGCGTCGAGCGGATCGGCGCAGTCCGTGTAGTCGAGCTGCATTTCCGCCTTGCCGCCGCCGAAAAGTTCCTTAAAGATCTGGGTAAAGTTCTTGTTGATCTCGTTGAAGCCCTCGTCGAACCGCTTCTGCATCTCCGCTTTCAGCTGTTCGAGCACGGACGTGAGATCGACGATCCCCTTGTCGAGATCCTCTTTCTGGGTGACCATGTCCGAATACCGCTCGAAAAGCGCCGCATAATCTTCCTCCGCGTGCGGGTTGACGGCGCCGAGCGAAGTGATCTTCCGCTTTAAGTTGGCGATGTTGTTTGCCGCCTGCGAGAGGTCGTACTCGGGATCGCGGTACGGGAGCGCCGTCTCGTAGGTGAGAGAGTACTCCTCCTCGATCCGCTGTTTCATGTTTTCGAGGCTGGATTCCGCTTTGGAGATCTCGAGCTCGCTCTGATGTTTTTTCTCGGAGAGGGTCATCTGCTTTGTGAGAAGCCCGCGCTTCTCCTCGGCGAGGGTGTTCTGTTTGAGATAGACTTCCTTCTTCCGCGTTTCCGCCTCGGCGATCTTGTCGCGGAGAAGGGCGACTGCGTGCTGTTCCTCGAGGGTCAGCGCCGCCTTTTCCTCGTCCCGTTTGAGCGCTTCGATCTGCTGTTCCGTGCCCGCGACGGACGCCCGCGTCTCTTCCACTTTTTTGAGAAGGCTCTCCTTCTCCCCGAGGAGCCGTTTGACGTTTTCGCTCTCCGCCGCCGACGTGCTCGCGAGCGTTGCGCTCTCGACTTGAAGGGCGTGGAGCTTTTCCGAGAGCGCGTCCCGCGTCTCTTTGAGTTTCCCGCTCTCCGCCTCCCGTTCGGTGGCCTCCTGCGCCGCTTCGCTGCGGATCCTGCTCAAAAGTTCTTCGCTCTCCGCCGAAGAGAGCACCTCGCTTTGCAGCTCGTCCGCCTTCTTCGTGAGCTGTGCAAGCAGGGCGGTGTAGTCCGAAATATCCTTTTCGGCGTCCGCGATCAGGGAATCCACGGCGATCTCGCGCTGGGAGACCGCGGCGAAATTTGCCGTCTCTTCCTGTACCTTGACGCGGAACGCCTCGTACTTTGCCCTTGCGGCGTCGAGATCCCTGCCGCAGGATTCGAGCGCGCCTTTCAGCTTTTCGGCGGTCGCTCTCTTCTTCGCGATCTCCTCTTCGCACTCCTTGATCTTGCGTTCGCCCGCGAGGAGCTGTCCGCTCTCCCGCCGCCGCGAGCCGCCCGTAATGGCGCCCGAGGTCGCGATCGTATCCCCGTCGAGCGTTACGATGCGGAAGGCGTGCGGATACCGCTTGGCGATCGCCGTCGCGCTCG
This sequence comes from uncultured Clostridia bacterium, assembly GCA_947626105.1. Classification (GTDB taxonomy): domain Bacteria; phylum Bacillota; class Clostridia; order Christensenellales; family Borkfalkiaceae; genus Gallimonas. Next base: position 35,106 of record CANQQY010000007.1, read on the forward strand.
CGATCGTGTCGCAGACGAGGGTATTCCCGAGAAGATTCGTAATGACGCTCTCGTAGTAGCGGTCGTATTTTACGAGCTCGTCGCAGAGCCCTACCGCGCCGCTTTCACGGAGCGCCATCTGCACCTCGCGGCTGTTCGCGCGGGCGCGCATACCGTCCACGGGCAGGAAGGTGACGATGCCCCAACCCGTCTTTTTGAGATATTCGACGAGATAGCGGGCGTCGTCCTGCGTGGCGGTGACGATGTTCTGCATCGCCGCGCCGAAGGCGGTCTCGACGGCGACCTCGTACTTTTTATCGGTGCGGACGATATCCGCGATCGTGCCCTTGACTCTGCTCCCGACTTCGGGATTGCGCCGCGCTTCGAGCTGCAAACGGCGCACCGAGTCGCGGTAGCCCTCGAATTGGTTTTTGAGACTTTTGTACATCTCAAGGTTGTTGGTATAATTTGCGATGGAGGTATTGCAATCGACGATCTCCTGCGAGATCCTACGCTCGCTGTTGGCAAGGTCGGCGATCTCGGAGGCAAGTTCGCTCTCCTCTTCGCTGCGCTTGTCGAGGAAATCGGTACACGCCTTTTTGAGGGAAGCGCACTCCGCCTTTTGGCGGGAATATTCCTCTTTGCGCGCCTCTGCCTTGGCGATTGCCTCGCGCACTTCCGCCGCCCTGTCCTGCGCGGCGTCGCGCTTTGCCGCAAGACTTCCCGCGTTTGCCCTTAGATCTGCAAGATCTTCGACGGAAGAGAGTTCGCTCGCGCGCTTTTCGACGGAGACCTTTTCGTAGGCAAGGATACGCGCTTCCGCCTCTTGCAGTTTTCTCGTGAGCTCCGCGCTCTCCCGTCCGATTTCGGCGGAACGCTTCTCGCTTTCCGCCGTGCGCTTTGCGCTCTCCGCGACGAGTCCCTCGATCTCCTTCGTGCGGCGGATGGAATAGGCGATCTCGTCCGAAGCCGCCGTGAGCTCGCGGCGGTACGCCTTGATGCGCTCGCCGAGCACCCTCGCTTCCCCCGTCTTGTGCTCCATGCCGACTTCGTAGAGGCGCAGATTGTCGTTGAGCGTGCGGAGCTCTTCGTCCGTCTGCCCGATCTTCCCGCGCGCCTCTATCTCCTCGCTGTCGAGGACGGCAAGGCGGGATTCCACACTGCCGAGCGCTTCCTCCGCCTCGCGGATCCGGGCGCGGTGCCGTTCGGTCTCCTCCGTGAAATTTTCGTAGCGGAGAAGGTATGTATTGACTTCCTCGCGGCGGAGCTCCTCATAATACCCGCGGTACTTGCGGGAGACTTCCGCCTGCTGTTCGAGGGGGCGGAGCTGTTTTTCCGCCTCGTCCATGCGCTGGACGAATACGGTGAGGTTGTCCTTTGCGCTCTCGAGCTTGCGCTCGATCTCCCCCTTTTGGAGTTTGAATTTCATGACGCCCGTCGCCTCTTCGAACACGGCGCGCCTGTCCTCGGGTTTGGCGTTCATGATGAGATCGACCCTGTTCTGCCCGATGATGGAATAGCCCTCTTTGCCGATGCCGACGTCGTGCAGGAGCGCGACGATCTCTTTGAGACGGCAGGGCTGCATATTGAGGAGATATTCGCTCTCCCCCGAGCGGTAGAGACGGCGGGTCATGGCGACCTCGCTGTATTCGATATTGAAGAGGTGATTGGAGTTATCGAAAACGAGCGTCACCTCGCAGTAGCTAAGCTGGCGGCGGGTCTCCGTGCCGTTGAAAATGACGTCCTGCATGGAAGTGCCGCGCAGCGCCTTTGCGGACTGCTCGCCGAGCACCCACCGCACGGCGTCCGCGACGTTGGATTTTCCGCAGCCGTTGGGCCCCACGATACAGGTGACTCCGTCCTCGAATTTGATGGAAGTCTTATCCGCAAAGGATTTGAAGCCGACCACCCTGATTTCTTTCAGATTCAATGTTTTTCCCTCTCTTTGAGTTTTTGAAGTAGCCTCGCGGCGGCTTCCTCCTTCGCCGCCTGTTTGCTCCTGCCCTTTCCTTCCGCGCGCACCCCGAGCGCTTCGGCCTCGGCAGAAAAGCCGTCCTCCGTCCGTCCGAGACGGTACGCGGGGGGTTCCTTGACCCGCTCCTGCGTGTATTCCTGTAACACCGTAATGGGGTTTGCGGGACTCGTATAGGAAAGATTTCTGTCGAGAAAGGCGCGGGCGGCGGAAAGCCCCCCGTCCAGATAGATCCCCGCGACGACCGCCTCGAAGAGGCTCGAACGGAGTTTCCCGTCCTTGCCGCCGAGATCGCTCTCCTGGTTGGAGTGCCTCAAAAAGTCCATCAGGCGGAGTTTCTCGGCGACGGGCGTCAGCGCCTCTTTTGAAACGTATCCCTTTCGAAGATCGGTGAGTTTCCCCTCTCCCGCGTGGGTCGAGCGGTAGAGCTCGTCCGAGACGATGAACTGCAAAACGGCGTCCCCCAAAAATTCCAGCCGCTCGTTGTCCTCGCCCCCGTGGGCGACGTTGTTGCGGTAGGTGGAATGGGTGAAGCATGTTTTCAGAAGTTCCTTATCGCGGAAGGTATAGCCGATCGCCCTCTCCGCCTGCAAAAAGGTCTCCTCCGACCAGTCCTGCCCGTTTTTCACGCTTCCTCCGTAAACCCGACGTGCGAAAGCATTTCGGAGATCCTTCCGATGAGATCCCCCTCGTAGGCTTCCACCACTTGCAGGACGGCGGGAGTGATGCTGTCCGCCTTAGAGGAACCGTGGCACTTGACGACGAGTTTTTTGAGCCCCAAAAAGGGCGAACCGCCGAGGCGCGCATAATCGAGCATCCCCCTCAAACGGTTGATCTGCTTGCGGGCGCAGAGATAGCTTAGCTTACCCGAAAAATTCTTTTTGAACTCCGCTTTGAGCACGGCGGAGACCGTCTTTCCGCAGCCCTCTACGGATTTTAAGGCGATATTGCCCGAGAACCCGTCCGCGACGACGATATCGACGTCCCCGTACATGATGTCCCGCCCCTCGACGTTTCCCACAAAATCAATGTCGGGAAGCTCTTTGAGGAGCCGGTACGCCTCTTGGTGGAGTTGGTCTCCCTTGTGATCCTCCGTGCCGTTGTTGAGAAGTCCCACCTTCGGATCCTTGACGCCGCGCGCCATGGCGTAAGCGGTCGCCATGATGCCGAACTGGGCAAGATAGGCAGGCTTACACTCCGCATTCGCGCCGCAGTCGCAAAGAAGCGTCTGCGTGCCGCGCACATTCGGGATCCCGGGGCAGAGCGCGGGGCGCATGATCCCCTTGATCCTGCCGATGTGCATGATCCCCCCCGTGAGCACGGCGCCGGTGCTCCCCGCCGAGAGGAACCCCGCGACGGTATCGTCCTCTTTCAGCCGTCTGAGCCCGACGACGAGAGAGCTGTCCCGCTTCTGCCGTACGGCGAGCGTGGGACTGTCGTCGTTCGTGATGACTTCGGTGCACGGAACGACTTCCACGCGGCTGTCGTCGAAACTGTATTTGTCGAGCTCGTGCGCGACGAGGGCTTCGTCCCCCGTGAACACGAGCATAATATCCTTTCTCTTTTCCAGCGCAAGAAGCGCGCCTTTTACGATCTCGGACGGGGCGTTGTCCCCGCCCATAGCGTCCACAATGACTTTCAACATTTTGTTATCTCCTTGGCATACAGCGATACGGAATGATTATAGCATTTTTTTCCCGAAAAGTAAACCTTTTCAACGAAAAACCCGAAAATGAAAGAGGTATAATCGGGGGAAACACTGTCAAAACTTTGACTGCGGTGAGCATGCAACTTTCCCGCTACATAGAATGATAGCGGAAGGCTCACCAAAGAGGTAATTATGATCGTCAAACGCGGAGAACTCTATTATGCGGATTTGAGCCCCGTCGTGGGGAGCGAACAGGGCGGCGTGCGCCCCGTGCTCGTCGTGCAGAACGACACGGGAAACAAGTATTCCCCCACCGTGATCGCGGCGGCGGTGACGAGCAAGATCCACAAGGCGAGGCTCCCCACGCACATCGAGCTGCCCTCCGCCTTCGGGCTCGCAAAGGACAGCGTCATCCTCCTCGAACAGATCCGCACCATCGACAAAAAACGTCTGATGTCGCGCATCGGAGAGCTCCCCCCCGCCACGATGTCGCGCGTCAACCGCGCCATTCTCATCAGCCTCGGCTTCGGAGAAAGCGTGTGATTTTTCTGTTTTATCAAAGGAATCCGCCCGCAAGGGCGGTTTTCTCTTGCCCCGAACCGTTTATTGTGCTATAATCTGTGGTATAAAAAAAGAAAACAACGGAGGGTATCATGTCCGAAAAGACCAAAGGGCAAAAGCTCTTAAAGGAGCTTTCTTACAAAAAACAGAACTACTTCGAAGCCGCTTCCGAAGAGGAAAAAAAGGCGATCTTCGACTATGCGGAAGGCTACAAAGCCTTTCTCGACGCCGCAAAGACGGAGCGGGAAGCCTGCGCGGAGAGCGTCGCGCTCGCAAAGAAAAAAGGATTTTCGGAGTACAAATTCGGCGATCCGCTGAAAGCGGGCGATCAAAAGTACTTCGTCAACCGCGGAAAGTCCGTCGTCGTGTTCCGCGTGGGGTCTCTTCCCCTCGAAGAGGACGGCATCCGCATCATCGCCTCCCATATCGACGCGCCCCGCGTGGATATCAAGCAAAATCCGCTCTATGAGGACAGCGGCATGGCGTTTTTGAAAACGCATTACTACGGCGGGATCAAAAAATACCAATGGACGGCGATCCCGCTCGCCCTGCACGGCGCCGTCGTCTTAAAGGACGGCACAAAGGTTGAGATCCGCGTCGGCGAGGACGCGGGCGACCCCGTATTCTACATCAACGACCTTCTCCCCCACCTCGGGCAGGAGCAGATGAGCGGCCACGCCAACAAACTCATCGAGGGAGAACAGCTCAACGTCCTCGTGGGCGGGCTTCCCTATCCCGACGAGGAAGTGAGCGACAAAATCAAGCTCACCGTCCTCTCCATCCTGCACGACAAATACGGCATGTGCGAAGAGGATTTCCTCTCCGCGGAGCTCTCGGCAGTCCCCGCCTATCCCGCGCGGGACGTCGGGTTCGACAGGGCGCTCATCGGCGCCTACGGGCATGACGACAGAGTCTGCGCCTACCCCGCCCTCACGGCAGTCCTCGACAACGAGACGCCGCACACCGTGCTTGCAATGCTCGTCGACAAAGAGGAGATCGGCAGCGAGGGAAACACGGGGATCCAGTCCAAAGTGTATGAGGATCTCATGGAAGAGATCTCGATCGCCCTCGGGGCGAACTTCCGCAAGGTGAGAGCGGCTTCCAAGTGCCTTTCCTCGGACGTCACGGCGGCGTACGACCCCAACTTTGCAAATGTGTACGAGAAGATGAACGCCGCCATTCTTTCCTGCGGCACGGCGATGTGCAAATTCACGGGTTCCCGCGGCAAGAGCGGAAGCAACGACGCAAACGCCGAATTTATCGGCGAAGTCAGGAAGATGTTTGAAAAAGACGGCGTCGTCTGGCAGACGGCGGAACTCGGCAAGGTGGATATCGGCGGCGGGGGGACGGTCGCGAAATTCGTCGCAAATCTCAATATCGACACCGTGGATCTGGGCGTGCCCGTCATCTCGATGCACGCCCCGTGGGAAGTCATCTCCAAAGCCGACCTTTACAGCAACTACAAGGCATTTTTGGCATTTATGAAATAAGCGTTTGAAAACATGGAAAAAGCGCCTCTCGGCGCTTTTTTATTTCTCGTTTGTCCCTCGCCAAGCCCTACCCCCTTCGGGGTGGAGCAACGCATTCTGCCAAAAAGTTGGGAACTTTTGGCGCGTTGCTCCACCCCTTCAAAGGGGGCAGGTTCCCCCCACCACCGCCTGCGGCGGAGCCTCCCCCCAAAGGGGGTAGGCCTTGCGTCGTTTGTCTCAAAAAGGGTAGGCCTTAGCGGGGCGAGCAAAGAAATCGCGCGAAAACAAACGAATACAAAAAAGAGAGGCAAACCTCTCTTTTTTGTTGTGTGGATATTTACGGGCAAGGAGATTACCCGTCTGTGAGCTTTGTTGGTTTTTACCGCACTTCATTTTTCAAAATGATGCAACGGAGCTCGAAGCCCGATCACTTTTTGTTCTCCGGCATAGGCGTGCTTCTTTCATCGACGACGCCCATTTCCGCCCCTATCTGCGGTGTACTGTTCCGATACTGCGTGTTATTTACGCTGGAAACATAATATCCGACGTTGTTCTCTTCGCTCCCAAGAATGTTGATATTCAGATCCTGATAGACGTAGATCGCAGGTGCGCTTGCACAGCCGATCGCATACGCTTTTGCCCCGTCCGCCGCGCTAAGATTGATCGTAACGCCGCCGCCGACATGGTACTCCTTGTTTCCATAGGCGCCTGACTTATTGGCACCGATCGCAAGCGCTCCGCCCGAAGTAGGCTTCACATTGATCACGCCGCCGCTGACATAGATCATGCCATAGGTAGCATCGAAGTCCGTGATCGCCTGCACATACTGCCAATCTATGGTATTTTTGAGATCGGGCTCTTCCGCCTGTCCCTCGAGGTTGATGGTCCCGCCGGTCATGCGGATCGTTCCGCACTCCTTCACTTTTGTGACTTTCCCGCTCGTACTGCTGTCACCTGCATCGATCGCAAGCACAGAACTTCCCTTCGCGCCGCGCGCCGTGATCGTACCCGACTTGAAGTTGATGTCGGTATACTTCCCGAGCGCAACGAACGGGGTAACGAGCCCGCCGACTTCCACCGTCGCTCCGTCAAGGTTCAGGATCGTATGATAATCGGCGCTGGAACCCGCTTCGACGGAGACAATGTACGCCTCTTTCGTGAGTTTTCTGCCTATGTAGTTACCGGAATTCAGATGATATATTTCATTTGACTCGTTATCATATGCCGAAATATGCGTTCCGCCAAGGAAATTGACGACCGCGCCGCTGCTTGCCTTGATCGCGGGGCTGTGCATGAAATACATACCCCGATAGTTCATGTAAGTGCTCTTGCACTCGACATTCACATTTTCGAAAGTCACACTCGAACGTGTGCCGTCGGAATGCTTCCCGGTGACGTAAATGGGGCTTCCGCCGTTTGCAATGAGATGCAACGTTCCCGTCTCCTTGCTGTTTGTGATCTTGAGACTTGACCCATTGGTGACACGGATGCCGTTCGCGTCGATGATCGTGAAATAAGTCACCGTGTCGTCGACATGCTGATAGGACTTGATGGTGAGATCATGCCCGTTGAGGTCGATCGTGAGATCTACCCTTGTCTGCTCCTGCTGCGTGGATGTGTCCTTGCTGCGGCCGAGCGCATACCCCCATTTGTACGTCTTCTCTTCCGCGGGGATCATTGAGGCGTCGAACTCCACATTCTCGGTGAGCACCATGCCCAACTCTCCGCCGCTTGCATTTGTTTCGCCGATCAAATCCACGATCGATTTTGCGGCGGCAATGGGATGGGTTACTTTTGTGTTTCCTTGATCGTCCCATTCCGTCTTTCCGCCATTTTCATCTGCCATGACGGAACCGGTGACGGTGACATTCTCGACTGCGCCCTTGTCGCCGATGAGATCCTTTGCGCCGGAGCCCTCGAAGGAACTGCCTTCGACAGTCACCTTCGTCTCTTCGTTGCTTCCCGCAAGGCTTCCGACGAGGCCGCCGACCGTTGCGCTATCCTGCGCTTCGCATTTTGCGTCGACAGTGACATTGTTGAAAGCCACCTCGCCCGTCGCCTGTCCGACGACGACTGCCGCAACGGCGCCGTCGCCGCTCGCCGTCACGGTCGCGCCGACAAAGTGCAGATGTTCGATCGTCGCGCCGTCGACATAGCCGAAAAATCCTGCGGCTTGAATGTCGTCCGTCGTCTTTGCCGAGAAATTGGAAATGATGTGTCCTTCGCCGTCAAACGTACCTTTGAAAGGAGTTTTGCTCGTTCCGATCGGCTCCCACTCAACAGCGCCGTCGATCGTATTCACCGCGCGGCGCGAAAGCACGGATCCCGTTTCGAAATCGATATTCTCTTTCAGATGAACTTCCTTCCCCTCATAGCTGTCGCCGTTTGCGACCTTCTGTCCGAAGGCTTTCAGCTGATCGAGGGAATAGATGTCGAGCTGGTTTTCCTTGATGCTCTCCATGAGAACATCCCACGTTGTTCCGTTGTAGCGATAAAGACGGGAACCTGCGCCGCTACCGTCGCTCCCTGTGAACTGTCCGATATACAGGTCGCCCACTTGGGCTTTCTCCGAAACTTCGGCATCGGGTTCGCCGTCGCCGTTAAAGAACTGCACGGGATCCTTGGCGTCATCTCCCGGATCTCCTTTGATGGTGCCGAGGGGATCCCCCCATGTTTTGTCCGCTTTGAGCTGATAGACGTCGAACTTGCTGTAATCGAGGTAGAAGTCGCCCGGTTGAGCGTCTTTGAGGGCGGGATCGTCCTCTTCGGGAGCCTTGTCGCCCGAGAACCATACGACGCCGTCGCGACCCTTTTCGCCTTGGAGCGTCAGAATGGGATCGCCCCAACCGCCCGCGGATTTTTGATAGAGTTCGCCCGTCTTGGTGTTGAGGTAGAAGTCGTTGGGGCTTCCGAGGTTTGCGTTGGGTTCGGCGGTACCGTAGTACCAGCTGCCGACCTCTCCGTTCGCTGCCGCGCGCCACGTCTTGCCTTCCTTGACGTAGCTTGCAAGCGTCTCGGTGTTGAGATAGTAGTCCCCTTCCCTGCCGAGATCTTGCGCGGGCTCTTTGTCGCCGTAGTACCACGTCGACCCGCTTGCGCTATCGTTTGCGCCGTTCTCTTCCGTACTTGCGCTCTCGCTTCCGCATGCGCAGAAGATACCCAGCGACAAAACGAGCACGAACAGAGAGGCGAGTACAAACAGAAGTGCGCTGAAAGAACGCTTTCTTGTCTTGTTCATAATCTTTCTCCCTTTTTATTTTTGCACGGTTTCACGGTCGGTCTTTTCCACACGAAAATGACAAAACCATGAAACAATCTATGTACTTTTTATTTTACCCCCCCCCGGTTTTTGATTGTCAAGGGTTTTTTCGCAAAAAAACGCTCTTGATTGAAAAAATTTTTCAAAAGTTGGGAGAGAGTTATCAACGGGAAGCTCTTGTCGCCCCTGAAAAAGGCTCCTCCCTAGGAGGAGCTGTCACCGCAGGTGACTGAGGTGGGCATGTTTCTAAAATATGTCATTTCGACCGAAGCGAAGCGGAGAAATCTCCACCTTATTTCTGCCGAGATTTCTCCACGCGGGCACTTGTGCTCTTGGTCGAAATGACAGACATCTTGTCGCCCCTTTCAGAGGAGATGTCGCCCCGCCCGCACTTCTTTTTGTACACTAAGGGCGGCACGCCCCGTGCGATTCTATTGCACTAAGCACGGCACGAGAAGCGCTAGCGACGAAGTAGCCCGTAAGGGCGAAGTAGCGTTAGCGAGACAGAGTCTTGTCGCCCCTCTTAGGGGAGATGTCGAGCATTAGCGAGACAGAGGGGTTTCAAAACCCCTTCGGCTCACTGCGTTCGCCACTTCCCCTAAAAGGGGCAGCGAGAATAAGGTAAACGTGATTAAAATGAACCCCCACCTGACGCGCTATGCGCGCCACCCGCCCCCTTCAAAGGGGGCAGGTTCCCCCCCACCACCGCCTGCGGCGGAGCCTCCCCCCAAAGGGGGTAGGCCTTGCGTTGTTTGTCTCAAAAGGGGGAGGCCTTAGTGGGACAAGCAAAAAAACGCGAAAACAAATCAACAAGGCTCCTCGAAAAAGAGGAGCCTTGCGTAAATTTTTTTGAGGTGCGATTATTCGGTGACGATCCCCATTGCCTTTTTGGTGTATTCACAACCGGTACGGTCATCCGACATCTTTGTTGCTTTCATGAACCCACTACCATCATACAAAAGCCAGCCGCTATCACCAAGATAGCCTCCTCCGATTGACGATGTGGGTAACTTAAAGTTGTTGGTAGTCTCTCCTATTTTTATATCCGCATCGCTAAAAAGGATACCAACGAGCCCATTGCCCATATCTTCGCTCGCGAGCGCATAAGCCTTTCCGTTTCCTGTTGCCTGTACATTGATGGCCGCTCCATCGCCCACAAATGCTCTAATCCCATAGTAGCCAACTCCACCAACTGCAATAGCGGATCCTCCCGTGTTTTTGAGGTTAATGGTGCCGCCGTTGACAACAATCAAACCATCCTCGGGCTCAATCGTCGTCGCGCCGATTGCGATAGCAAAATTTTTCAAATTCGGATCGACTTGCGTTCCTTCAAGGTTCCCCGTGATATTGATCTCGCCGCCGGAGAATACGATTTCACCATAATTGCCTTTCCCCAGGCCGAGCGCAACGTTGAAGCTGCCGCCCGTCATATCGATCCTGCCGCTTCTGAAATCGATCTTACCGCCCTCTTGCGCATACAGCCCGGTGGCATTGTCCAAGGTAATCATAATATCCTCGCCATTGACCATAATGGTAGAGCCTTCCCCATTCGCCGCGGCGATCTGCGGTTCTTTATAGGACATCTCGTTGCCTTGACCGTGTGCGGTAATGCTGGTACCGCTGCCGATATTCACCGTGCCCTTGTTTTCCGCAACGATCGCAGGGGCAATTTTGTAAGTATTACGTTCATTCTTGCAGTCATATGTATTATTGACATCAACTTTTACGTTCTCAAAGTTCAATGCAGAGCCCACGCCGTTCACGGAGATGACGGGATTTTTTTCCACTCTGCCCATGTGCACGACGCCTGTACCCGTCTGATCGGTCACGGTAAGTTTGGAGCCGCCCGAAACGGTGAATTGTGCATTTTTTTCTGCCGAATTGAGCGTGAGATCGTTCCCTGCAAGGTCAAGGACAAGATCCTTTCCCGCAAGGTCAAGGGTAAAGCTCTCTTCTGCCGTCCCGTCCAAAGTAAGGTCGCTTTCGAGGGTTACGTTGACGGTTTTGCCCGCTTCCGCCTTAGAGACAAGGTTTGTGATGTCCTCTGCGGAGCCGACAAAGTAAGACTGATTCCCCTCCTTGTCTTCCGCATAATGATTTCCACCCTCGTCCCAAGCCGTTTTATTGCCTTCGCCGTCCGTGACAGAGGAATCGGTAATCGTAACATCCTCGACTGTGCCCTTGTCGGCGACGAGATCGGTCGCACCGCTGCCCGTGAAAGAGCTGCCCTCTACTGTAAGCGTCGTCTGATCCGCGGTCTCGGAGCTTTCGAGCTTGCCGACGAGGCCGCCGACGGTAGCATTGTTCTCCTCTGCCCCATTTACGGTGGCATTCGTGACGGTGACGTCCTTCACCGTGACCGCACCCTGTGCCTGTCCGACAACGACCGCGCCGACCGCCCCGACAGGGCCGCTGACGGCTTCCGTCGCGTCCACGACAACATCCACAAAGTGAAGGTGCTGAATGGTCGCCCCGTCGATATTTCCGAAGAATCCGACTTCCGTCGCATCCGTCGATACTGCCGTTTTGAAGTTCCTGATCGTGTTCCCCTCGCCGTCGAAGGTGCCGCGGAAAGGATGATCCTTCGTCCCAATAGGCAACCAATCGCTCGCCTCACGCGATTCAATGGCACGGCGAAGGCTTACACTTTCTATTTCGTTGAAGTCGATATCGTTTTTCAGGTGGACTTCCATCCCCGCATAGTCCTTTCCGCCCTGTATATTCGTCGCAAGCGTGACGAGCTGGGCATAGGAATGAACGTCGACCCGGGTTTCCTTCATGTTCTCCATGAGGACGACCCAACTGCCGTCAAGATAGCGGTAGAGCCGCGTCCCGGCGCCCTTGCCATCCAAACCGTCGAACTTGCCGAGGTACAGATCGCCTTGATGGGGATCTTGCGTCTCGGGATTGTCCTCACCGGGGGCGCCGTCGCCGTTGGCAAAATGGATGGGATCCTTGGCGTTCTCCCCCTTGCTCCCTTTCAGAGTCCCGAGTTCTGTCCATGCGAGTACCCCATTTTCGTCCTCTTGATAACGGTATACAATGAAACCGTCTGTATTCAGGTAGAAGTCGCCCTTCACAGCGTCGTCGATTGTCCCGGGGATCCCTACGCCCGAGAACCACATGACGCCGTCGCGGCCTTTCTGACCCTGAAGGGTAAGGATAGCTGTACCCCAACCGGTTTCGGACTTTTGATAGAGTTCGCCCGTCGCGGTGTTGAGGTAGAAGTCTCCTGCGTTGCCCGCTTCACCCATCGCGTCCTGCGGGGCAGTAATGCCGTAGTGCCATTCACCCGTTTCGCCTTCCGCCGCAAGCCGCCACGTCTTTCCTTCCTTGACGTAGCTTGCGAGCGTCTCGGTATTGAGGTAGAAGTCTCCTGCCTTACCGAGGGTTTCCGCGGGCTCTTTGTCGCCGTAGTACCATGTCGATCCGCTTGCGCTATCGTCGATATTCGCAGTCTCATTGCTTCCGCATGCGCTAAAAATGCCGAGCGACAAAACGAGCACGAACAGAGAAGCGAGCACAAACAATAGCGCAGTGAAAGAACGCTTTCTTGTCTTGTTCATAATCTTTCTCCCTTTTATTTTTGCACGGTTTCACAGTCTGTCTTTCCACACGAAAATGACGAAATCATGAAACAATCTGTGCACCTTTTATTTTACCCCCCCCCGGTTTTTGATTGTCAAGAGTTTTTCGCAAAAAAATTGCTTTTGATTGAAAAAAATTTTCAAAAGTCGGGAGAGGGTTATCAACACGGGGAGCTCTTGTCACCTCTGAAAAAGGCTCCCCCCTAGGAGGAGCCGAGAGGCGGACTCCGTTCTTCGGGATCCTTCACATTCGTTCAGGATGACGCCGCACTGTTCCCCCCCATCACCACCTGCGGCGGAGCCTCCCCCCCGAAGGGGGAGGCCTTGGGACGCCCCCTTCAAAAGGGGGCAGGTCCTGCTGCCCCTCTTAGGGGCGACAAGGTTCAGACTGGATCTTCGGGATCCTTCGGGCTTCGCCATCAGAATGACGCGTACGAAGGGGGAGCCAAGAAATCAGGTGGAGCAAAATGAAAAAACCACCCCATTGGGGTGGTTCTCCGTGCAATGTCAGACAAGTTCGATGATCGCGGTCTCGGAACCGTCGCCGCGGCGCTCGCCGAGGAGATAGATCCTCGTATAACCGCCGCCCTGTCCAAGCTCTTCCTTCCTCTGCGCGTACTTGGGCGCAAGCTCGTCGAAGAGTTTCTCCATCAGGGGATGTTCGTGCTTCTGCGTGCGCTTTTTGTAATCGCTCTTCTTTTCGTGGAATTCCTTGATCTCTTGAAGGTCGTACGTCTTTGCCATGACGGCGCGGCGGGCGGCAAGTTTCTTGGGACCGTCCTTATAGGTCTTTGTCCTCACTTCCTTGCCCTTCTTGTCCTTCGCGACGACCTCTACCTCGACGACGTCGTCGTAGGTATTGACCGCCTTCGTGATGAGCTTTTCGACATACGGACGGAGCTGTTTCGCTCTCGCCGCCGTCGTTTCGATTTTTCCGTACCAAAGGAGCTGCGACGCCTGATTCCTCAAAATTGCGAGCCGCTGCTCCGTTGTTCTGCCAAGTTTACCGGGCATCTTTTAATCCTCCTTTTTTTCGAGCGAAAGACCGTACTGTTCGAGTTTTTGCATGACTTCGTCGAGCGATTTCTTGCCGAGGTTTCTCACCTTGAGCATCTCGTCCTCCGTCTTGCGGATCAGGTCTTCCACGGTGTGAATGTTTGCGCGTTTGAGACAGTTGTAGGAACGGACCGAAAAATCCATTTCCTCGATCTTCATATTGAGGATCTGCTGCTGTTTATCGTCGTCCGTCTTGACGAGGATATCCATATCCTTGATGGTATCCGAGAGATTGACGAACAGATTGATGTGATCCTGCATGATCTTCGCGGCCAGCGACACGATCTCTTTCCCCGAGAATGTGCCGTCCGTCCAGACTTCGATCGTCAGACGGTCGTAGTCGATGTTCTGGCCGACGCGGGCAGGCTCCACCTGATAGTTGACCTTCTGCACGGGCGTGTAGATGGAGTCGATGGGAATATAGTCGATGACGGCCTGCTTATTGTCCTTTGCGGGATGATATCCTCTCCCGCGCCCGATCGTGATCTCCATATCCAGCTTTCCGCCCGCGTCCACCGTGCAGATGTACTGGTCGGAATTGATGATCTCCACCTCAGCGTCCTGTGAGATGTCCGCGGCGGTGACCACAGCGGGCCCTTCCACGGTGAGACGAAGCGTCTTGGTATAGTCCTTATCGGTAACTCTCGTCTTGATTGCAAGCAGTTTGAGATTCAGAATGATCTCGGTAACGTCCTCTTTGACCCCGGGGATGGAGGAAAACTCGTGCTTGACGGTCCCGTCCATGAACTTGATCCCCTGCGCCGCCGCTCCGGGAAGTGCGGAGAGCAGAATTCTTCTCAGACAGTTGCCTATCGTAAGACCGAACCCCTTTTCGAGCGGTTCCACGACGACTTTTGCATAGGACTTTGCATCGTTCTCCGTGACCTCGATTTTGGGCATATCCATTTCAATCATAGGGGCTACCTCCTTATTCGATTACTTGGAGTACAACTCGACGATCATATGCTCCGCGATCTGGCTGTCGACGTCCTCGCGGGTAGGAAGCGCCAAGACTTTGCCTTCCAGTTTCTCCGGATCGAATTCAAGCCACTTGGGCATGTTTGCGACCTTCATCCCTTTGATCTGCTCAAAGAATTTGTTGTCTTTGCGGTTTTCCTTGACGGCGATGACGTCCCCCGCTTTCACGCTGTAAGAAGGAACGGTGACCGTCCTGCCGTTGACCGTGAAATGCGCGTGGTTGACGAGCTGTCTCGCCTGCGTGCGGGATACGCCGATCCCCATGCGGTAGATCACGTTGTCGAGCCTTCTTTCGAGAAGGGAGAGCATGTTCTCGCCCGTGATGCCCTTCATCTTATCCGCGACTTCATAGTAGTGGCGGAACTGGCCTTCCTGTACGCCGTAGATACGCTTTGTCTTCTGCTTTTCGCGAAGCTGCAAGCCGTATTCGGATACCTTCTTTCTGCCTGCGCCGTGCTGTCCGGGAGGAAGGGGCCGCTTATTGAAAGGGCACTTTTCCATATAGCACTTCTCGCCCTTCAAAAAGAGCTTCGCGCCCTCTCTTCTGCAAAGTTTGCATTTTGCGTCTCTGTAAACTGCCATCTTTGATTCCTCCTGTTATACTCTTCTGCGCTTGGGCGGGCGGCAGCCGTTGTGGGCGATGGGCGAAACGTCGGAGATGAGCGTAACCTCGAGCTCGCAGTTCGCGAGCGCGCGGATCGCGGACTCTCTTCCCGCGCCGGGACCCTTTACATAGACTTCGACGAAGCGGAGACCGTGCTCTTTCGCAGCCTTTGCTGCCGTTTCGGTCGCCATCTGTGCGGCGAACGGCGTGCCCTTTCTGGAACCTTTGAAGCCCAAAGAGCCCGCGCTCGACCACGAGATCGCATTTCCGCTCATATCGGTGATGGTGACGAGCGTATTATTGAAAGTGGACTGGATATGAACCTGCCCCCTGTCAACCTTTTTGATTTCTCTGCGCTTACCGCGCGAGACCGTCTTTCTCTTATCAGCCATGTGTCATTCTCCTTACTTCTTCTTGTTCGCAACGGTGCGGCGGGGACCCTTGCGCGTCCTCGCGTTGCGCTTGGTGCTCTGTCCGCGGACGGGCAGACCCTTTCTGTGGCGAACGCCGCGATAGCATCCGATTTCCATCAGACGCTTGATGTTAAGGCTCACCTGCCCTCTGAGCTCGCCCTCCACGGTATAGTGGTGGTCGATGTATTCTCTGAGCTTGGATACGTCGTTTTCATCGAGATCTTTCACGCGCGTATCGGGATTGATGCCCGTCTCCGCAAGGATCTTCTTGGACGTGGTGAGACCGATTCCGTAAATGTAGGTGAGACCGATTTCGATTCTCTTTTCTCTCGGCAAATCCACACCGGCAATACGTGCCATTGATTTCTAACCTCCGTGTTGAATCTGAAAAATTTTTTGTATGTGTTTCCGCAGACCCCCTCGGCAGTGGAAAATGCCCCGGCGGGAAAGCGTGTTGTTTTCGGATTTTTCGTTTAAGACGCAAAGCAAGCCGACTTTCCGCACATGCCCGTGCGGAAATTCAGCTTCATTCGCTTATTTTCTTTGCGGTTATCC
This sequence comes from uncultured Clostridia bacterium, assembly GCA_947626105.1. GTDB lineage: Bacteria > Bacillota > Clostridia > Christensenellales > Borkfalkiaceae > Gallimonas. Next base: position 51,187 of record CANQQY010000007.1, read on the forward strand.
GAACCGTAAGGAAAATTATACCAAATTTTTTCGGACAAGTCAACTGATTTTCAGCCCTGTCTTTGCTTGTGGCTCTTGTTTTTGGAACAAATCACCATAACTTTGCCGTTTCTCTTGATGACCTTGCACTTATCGCACATGGGTTTTACGGAAGGTCTGACTTTCATGATATGTTACCTCTTTGTTTATTTTTGGTTGTACAGATCCCCTCGGCTCCCCTCACAGGAGAGCTGTCACCGCAGGTGACTGAGGATCTTGGCTCCCCTCTTAGGGGAGCTGTCACCGCAGGTGACTAAGGGGTTTTGAGGGAAACCCTATCCCCCGCTACGCGGGGACTTCCCCTACAAGGGGAAGCAAGGGGTGCAGCTGCGCGGGGACTTCCCCTAAGAGGGAAAGCAAGGATCGGACTGCGTTCTTCGGGATCCTTCCCCTTCGGCTACGCTCAGGGTCAAGATGACGCGGTAGACGGCAAGCCTTTCCATGACCTGCCCCCTTTCGAAGGGGTGGAGCAACGCGTCCTGCCAAGGGTTGATAATCTTTGGCGCGTTGCGACAGGAGTGAGCGCATTCTCTCGCGCGAACGGTGACCGAACGCGGGTCTCTACCCGCGTGAGATAGGTGGCGCGCAAAGCGCGTCAGGTGGGGGTTTAATCCTAATTTACTTGCCTTAGGCGGAATTCACTTCCGCCGTGGGCGACCCAATTTGCCGAACCCCTTCGGCTTATTGCCGTGTGAAACAGAAGGGTAGCGGCCGAATCGCAATTACAAGGCAGAAGCCTTAACCCCTCGTTGAATTTATTTTTGAGCATGCGCCCAAAAGGCGCAGACGAAAAAAGAAATTCAACGAAAAACTAATTCTTCGATCTCCACGTAATGCGTCCCTTGGTGAGATCGTAGGGACTCATTTCGAGCTTTACCGCGTCGCCCTCGATGATACGGATATAGTTCATTCTCAACTTCCCGGAAATGTACGCCGTGATGATGTGTCCGTTTGAAAGTTTCACTTTGAAAGTTGCGTTGGGGAGCGCCTCGATGACCCTGCCCTCCGCTTCTATGACGTCGTCTTTCGACATAAATTCCCTCGCCTTATAATGTTAGGATCTCAACGCCGTCCTCGCGGACGACGAGGGTGTTTTCGTAATGCGCGGCGCTCTTGCCGTCGGCCGTGACGGCCGTCCAGCCGTCGTCGAGGACGCGGACGCGCCAGCCTCCCGCGGCGATCATCGGCTCGACGCAGATGACCGTCCCCGCTTGGAGCCGCGGCCCCGTTCCCTTTCTTCCGAAGTTCGGAACGGAGGGATCCTCGTGCATCTCTCTCCCGATCCCGTGCCCCGTGTAGGAGCGGATGACCGAAAAACCGTTCGCTTCCGCATGCTGCTGTACGCGATAGCTGATGTCGTAGAGCGGCGTTCCCGCTTTGAGCCCGTCGATCCCCTTGAAGAAGCACTCCTCGGTGACCCGTACGAGCTTGTCTTTTTCCGCGCTCACCTGTCCGATCTTGAACGTCCTCGCGCCGTCGCCGTGGAAGCCGTTCTTATAGGCGCATAGGTCTACGCTGACGATGTCCCCTTCTTCGAGTACTCTGCCGTCCGGAATGCCGTGCACGACGGTCTCGTTGACGGAGACGCAGGCGGAGGCGGGATAGCCATAGTAGCCGAGGCAGCTCGGCTCCGCGCCGCTCGCCTTGATGAAGTCATAGACGAGGGCGTCGACCTCCTTTGTCGTCATGCCCGCACGGATCCGTTCCCCCACAAAGGAGAGGCAGTCCCGCACGATACGGCAGGGCTCACGCATGAGCCCGATCTCTTCCTCGGTCTTGACGCGGATCATTTCGAAAGAGGGTCGAGCACGGCCTTGACGTCCTCGAAGAGGACTTCCGCGGGCGCTTCCGTACCCGTGACGTTGAGGATGATGCCTTTCTTTGTGTAGTAGTCGATGAGGGGCGCCGTCTGCTCGTTATAGACCGCAAGGCGGGCGCCGACCGTTTCGGGATTGTCGTCCTTTCTCTGGTAAAGTTCGCCGCCGCAGCGCGCGCACTTCGTCGCGCCGTTCAGAGAGGAGACGTGATAGCTCTCGCCGCACTCCTTGCAGACTCTTCTGCCGCACAGACGGTCCATCAGGAGCTTATGGTCGATGTTGATGTTGACGACGCCGTCGATCTTTGCGAACTTATCGAGTTCTTCCGCCTGATAGAGGTTGCGGGGGAAGCCGTCGAGGAGATACCCGTTCTTGCAGTCCTCCCACGTCAGCCTGTCCTTGACGATGGCGCAGGTCACTTCGTCGGGGACGAGAAGCCCCTGCTCGGTATACGACTTTGCGAGAAGGCCGATCTCCGTGCCCATTTTAATGTTCGCACGGAAGATGTCCCCCGTGGAAATATGGACGAGACCGTACCGCTCTGCGATCTTGGTCGCCTGTGTTCCTTTGCCCGCGCCGGGTGCGCCGAGAAGTATCAGATTCATATTGACTCCTATTTCGTTTGATTTCTTTTCTCGTCTGCGGCTTTCTGCCGCATGCTCGAAAATAAATCAAACGAGGAATTTAACTTTTTTGGAATATCAAGTTGCGGCTCGATTCCGCTCGCCCCGACATGAAGCCTACGGTGGTGTGGCGAATGGGGGCGTGCAGCGGCGGGTGGCGACCCGCCTCGCACCATGATTTGTACAGGAAGGACTCCGTTTATCGGGTTCCTTCGGGCTTTGCCCTCAGGATGACGCCGGTAGCGCACTTGGCGCCCCTTTCAGGGGAGCTGTCACGCGCCCTTGCGTGACTGAGGGGTTTCTGAAACCCTATCCCCCGCTACGCGGGTACTTCCCCTAAGAGGGGAAGCAAGGAACCCCTTTCCCCCTCGGAACCCCCCAAAGGGGTAGGGCTTGGGGACGAGCAAAGAAATGAACGAAATTACTTCAAGAACCCCTTGTAGTTCTTCATCATGATCTGCGATTGCAACTGTTTATCGAATTCGAGCGCAACCTCGACGACGATGAGGATACCTGTCGTAGAGAACACGTTCACGAGGTCCTGACCCGCCCACGCGAATGCGATGGAAGGGATGAACGCCATGAGCGTCAGGAAGATCGCGCCGAACAGCGTAATGCGCTTGTTGATCTTATTGAGATACTGCGCCGTAGGCTTCCCGGGACGGATCCCCTGGATAAAGCCGCCGTTCTGCTGGATGTTCCGCGCCACGTCCTCGGGATTGAACTGGATCTGCGCGTAGAAGAACGCAAACGCGAAGATGAGGACTGCCAGAACGAGAATGTACCATACGGTACCGCTCGAGAAGTTTGCGCTCCACCATGCGAGCGCGCCGCTCCATGCGGGCACAAGGCTCATGAGCATGGAAGGGAAAGAGATGATCGCGAACGCGAAGATGAGGGGCATGACGCCGCCGCCCGTGATCTTCATGGGGATCACGGAGGACTGCCCGCCGTACATCTTTGTGCCGCGCACCTGCTTTGCATACTGGACGGGGATCTTTCTCTCCGCGAGGTCTACATAGACGACCGCGAAGAAGATGACGATCGCAAGAACGATGAAGAGCGCGATGTTCCAGAGCTGGTTGATGTCCTGCACGACGCCTTCGCCGATCCCGAACGCAACCTTGAACTTCTCGACAATGGCGATACCTGCCGTGGAGATGATACCGACGAAGATGATGAGCGAAATGCCGTTACCTACGCCGAAGTCGGTGATGCGCTCGCCGAGCCACATGACGAGGCATGCGCCCGCCGTATAGACTACGGTCATGAAGATGCCCGCAAGCCATGTCTGCCCGAAGAAGAGATTGGTCTGGATCGCGCCCGTCGCCCCGGCGTTCGTCGTGGCGGCATTCTGCCCGAAGAGGACGATGATGCCGACGGACTGGACGACCGCGAGAACGATCGTAATGATCCTTGTGAGGTTGGTGATCTTTTTGGTCCCTTCCTCGCCTTGCTTGCTCCATCTCTCAAGGGCGGGAATACCGACCGTGAGAAGCTGGACGATAATGGACGCGTTGATGTACGGTCCGATCCCAAGCGCAAAAAGCGTACCGTTTTGGAGCGCTTCCCCCGTGACGCCGCTCATGAGAGCGAGGAAATCGTTGCCCGTGATCGCAGTCTCGAACGAGCTGCGCACAAGTCCGGGAACGGGGATATAGCAACCCAGACGGAAAATGAAGAGAAGCAGCAGCGTCAAAAGCAGCTTCTTCCTGATATCCTTATTGCGAAAGGCGTTTTTTATCGTTTCAAACATAGTTGACTCCTTTCTGCACCGGGTGAGAAGCTCAACCGATGACTTCTGCCGTGCCGCCCGCCTTCTCGATGGCTTCTTTTGCAGCCTCGGAATACTTCGCCGCGCGGACGGTGAGTTTGACGGAGAGCTCCCCGCCGCCGAGTACTTTCAGACCGACGTTGTTCTTGACTTCCTTCGCAAGTCCGTTTTCGAGAACATAGCCGAGGTCTACGACCGTACCCTCGGACAGATCGTTGAGTCTGTCGAGGTTGACGATGACGTACTCCTTTCTCCATTTGTTGTTGAAGCCGCGCTTAGGCACTCTGCGCGCGATGGGCATCTGGCCGCCTTCGAAGCCCGGCCTTACGCCGCCGCCCGAACGCGCCCATTGACCCTTGTGTCCCTTGCCGCTCGTCTTGCCGAGCCCGGAGCCGATGCCGCGCCCGAGACGCTTTGCGGGAGTTCTTGACCCCTCTCTGGGGGTTAAAGTATCAATTCTCATAGCTGTCTCCTTAAACGCTCTCCACCTTGACGAGGTGCCCCACCTTCTTGATCTGCCCCATGGTAGCGGGCGTATCTTCAAGGGTGTTGGACGAACGGATCTTTTTAAGCCCGAGCGCCGCGACCGTCGCCTTGACGGATTCGATTTCCCCGATGGTGCTCTTGACGAGCGTAACTTTGATCTTTGCCATCTTTGTGCCTCCTCAGATGATTTCCTCGACGGTCTTGCCGCGGAGCGCCGCGATCTCTTCTACGGTTCTAAGCTCCGCAAGCCCCGCGATGGTCGCCTTCACGCAGTTAACGGGGTTTTGCGTCCCGTGGGACTTCGTCCTGATATTCTTGATGCCCGCGGCCTCCATGACCGCACGCACGGGACCGCCCGCAATGACGCCGGTACCTTCGGCGGCGGGAAGCATGAGCACCGCGCCCTTTCCGAACCGTCCGAGCACTTCGTGAGGAATGGTCGTTTCAACGATCGGAACATTGATCATGTTCTTCTTGGCGGCCTGCGTCGCCTTCTCGATCGCTTCGGGGACTTCCTTGCTCTTGCCCTGGCCCAAGCCTACCTTGCCGTTGCCGTCGCCCACGACGACGAGCGCCGCAAAACGCATATTCTTGCCGCCCTTGACGGTTTTCGAAACGCGGTTGATACCGATGGTCTTCTTGATGAGACCGTCGTCCTGTTCCTGCCTTCTCTGAGGTCTGTTCTCTCTTGCCATTTGTTCCTCTCCTCCGTCAGAAATTCAGTCCGGCTTCGCGTGCGCCGTCCGCGAGCGCCTGTACGCGCCCGGTGTAGTGATAGCCGCCTCTGTCGAACACGACGTCCGTGATCCCCGCGTTCTTCGCGCGTTCGCCCGCGATCTTGCCGACGATCTTTGCGGCTTCCGTCTTGGTCTTGCCGGCGATCTCGCTCTTTACCGCCCCTTCCAGCGTGGAAGCGGACGCGAGCGTCTTGCCGTTGACGTCGTCGATGAACTGCACATAGATGTTCTTCGTGCTCCTGTATACGGAGAGACGGGGGCATTCGGGAGTCCCGGAAACGTTTTTCCGGACGCGGGCGTGACGACGCTGTCTTACTTGATTTTTATCTACTTTATTGATCATGTTTCACGCTCCTTTACTTCTTGCCCTTGCCCGAAGTCTTACCTTCCTTATGCTCGACATGCTCGCCCTTGTAGCGGATGCCGTAGCCGTGATAGGGCTCAGGCTTGCGGATGGATCTGAGATCCGCCGCGACCTGTCCGACCTTCACCTTGTCGATCCCGCTGACGGTGACTTCCGTCGCCGTGGGGCATGCGATCACGATGCCCTCGGGCTGTTCGACCTCGACGGGATGGGAATAGCCGACGTTGAGAACGAGCTTATTGCCCTGCATCGCCGCCTTCCAGCCGACGCCCTTGATTTCGAGCGAACGGACGAAGCCCTCCGAAACGCCCTTCACCATGTCGGCGATGAGCGCGCGGTAAAGCCCGTGCAGCGCGTTGGTCTCCGTGCTCTCGTCCAGCGCAAGAACGTGCATATTTACGCCCTCGTGCCTGATGTCGATATTGCCTTTGACTTCCCGCGTGAGCTGACCCTTGGGTCCCTTGACCGTGACGACGCCGTTTTCGAATTCCACGGAGACGCCTGCGGGAACGGGAATGACCTTCTTACCGATTCTTGACATACCGCTCCCTCCTTACCAAACGTAGCAGAGCACTTCGCCGCCGACGTTCTGCGCCTTTGCCTGCTTATCCGTCAAGATGCCTTTGTTCGTGGAGACGATCGCGATGCCGTATCCGCCGAGCACCTTGGGCATGTTATCCGCGCCGCTGTAAGTGCGGAGCCCCGGTTTGGAGACTCTTTGAAGCCCGCTGATGACGGACTTGTGCGAATCGGTGTATTTGAGCGTAACGACAAGCTTGCCGTTGTAGTCGTCCTCAACGAGCTTGACGTCCTTGACATACCCCTCTTTGAGGAGAATGTCTGCGATCGCCTTCTTCATGTTGGAGGAAGGGATCTCGACGGTCTCCTTCTTCACCATGAGTGCGTTTCTGATTCTTGTGAGCATATCTGCGATGGGATCTGTCATCTTGCGCCTCCTTACCAGCTCGATTTCTTGACGCCGGGGATCTGCCCCTTGTACGCAAGATTTCTGAAACAAATACGGCAGACGCCGTACTTGCGGAGCACCGCGTGCGGTCTCCCGCAGATCGAACAGCGCGTATAGGCGCGCGTCGAAAACTTGGGCTCACGTTGCTGTTTATTGATCATTGATTTCTTCGCCATGTCTTCTTCCTCACTTCTTGAAGGGCATTCCGAGGAGCCTAAGGAGCTCTCTCGCTTCCTCGTCCGTCTGCGCCGTCGTGACGATGCAGACGTCCATGCCGCGGATCTTCTCGACCTGATCGTAGGTGATCTCGGGGAAGATCAGCTGCTCTTTGAGTCCCAAGGCATAGTTGCCTCTGCCGTCGAACGCCTTGTCCGACACGCCGCGGAAGTCGCGGACGCGGGGAAGCGCGATGGATACAAGCTTATCGTAGAAGTCGTACATCCTTCTGCCGCGGAGCGTCACTTTGAGCCCGATGTTCATGCCCTCGCGGAGCTTGAAGTTCGCAACGGACTTGGTCGCCTTGCGGTAGACGGGCTTCTGCCCTGTGATCTGGGTAAGTTCCTTCTCCACCGTCTGCATGGACTTCTGGTTGTCTTTGATGTCGCCGAGTCCCGTATTCACGACGATCTTTTCGATCTTCGGGACCTGCATGACCGATTTATACCCGAATTTCTTTTGAAGCGCGGGAACGACCTCGGTCTCGTAATAGACCTTGACCCTGCTCGGCTCGAGGGCGACGGGCGCTGTCTCTTTCTTTTCAACTTTCTTTGCCATGATTTATTCCTCCGCCCGCTTAGTCCTGATTCTCTTCCGCCGCTTTCTGGCTGCGCTTTCTCGTACGCTTCTTGGGAGCTTCCTCCTCCACGACGGGCGCCGCCTTCTTGCCTTTCTTCGCCGCGCCGGTATCGAGCGGCTTGCCGCAGCCGTCCTTGCCGCCGTGGATCCTCAGCTTCTTGCCGTCCACGACCGCATGATAGACGCGCGTAGGCTTGTTGCATGCGGGGCAAACGACCATGACGTTGGACGCGTCGATGTACGATTCCTCGTTGACGATCCTGCTCGTCTCGTTCGCCTTTCTCGCTTTTTCGTGCTTAAAGACCATGTTGACGCCCTCGACGATGACTCTGCCCGTCTTGGGATCGGTTTTGAGCACTTTGCCCTGCTTTCCCTTGTATTTGCCCGTGATCACGAGCACATTATCATTTAATTTTACGTTCATCCCGGCGCCTCCTTACAGAACCTCGGGAGCGAGCGAGATGATACGCATGTAATCTTTCTCTCTCAACTCTCTTGCGATGGGCCCGAAGATACGCGTGCCCTTGGGCTGTTTCTGCGCGTCGATGATGACTGCCGCATTGTCGTCAAAACGGATATACGTTCCGTCCGGACGGCGGATCCCCTTTGCGCTCCTTACGATGACTGCCTTCACGACGTCGCCCTTCTTCACGGCGCCGCCGGGCGTCGCTGTCTTTACGCTCGCCACGATGACGTCGCCGATGTTGCCCGTCCTTCTGAAAGAGCCGCCGAGAACACGGATGCACATGAGTTCCTTCGCGCCCGAATTGTCCGCTGCCTTTAATCTTGTTTGAGGTTGTATCATTTCCGTTGTCCTCCCGCCTTACTTCGCCTTCTCGACGATCTCGGCGACGCGCCAATTCTTGTCTTTCGAAAGCTTTCTCGTCTCGACGATGCGGACGGTGTCGCCCTCGACGCAGGAATTTTCCTCGTCGTGCGCCTTGAAGCGCTTCGTACGCGTGATCGTCTTCTTGTAGACGGGGTGCTTGCGCTTCTCCGTCACCGCGACGACGACCGTTTTATCCATTTTGTCGGAAACCACGATGCCGACTCTTTCTTTTCTGAGATTTCTTTCCATGATTGCACTCCTTACGCCTTCGCCTGACGGGCACGGAGCTCCGTATTCACCCTTGCGATGTCCCGTTTGCACGTTCTGATCGACAGAGGATTTTCAAGCTGCCCGCTCGTGTGGCGGAAACGCAGATTGAAGAGTTCGCTTTTGAGATCTTTCAGCTTCTTCTCGAGCTCGACGTCGGTCATGTTCTTGAATTCTCCTTTCATCAGCCTTCACCGCCTTCTGCTGTATTTGCGGCGGGAACTTCCGCCGTCTCTTTCTTGATAAACTTGCACTTGACGGGCAGCTTGTGTGCCGCAAGGCGCATTGCCTCGCGCGCCACGTCCTCGGTGACGCCCGCCATCTCGAACATCACCCTGCCCGGCTTCACGACCGCGACCCAATATTCGACGCCGCCTTTCCCGGAACCCATACGGGCTTCCGCAGGGTGGCGCGTGATGGGCTTGTGGGGGAAGATGTCGATCCAGACCTGCCCGCCGCGCTTGATGAAACGGGTCATTGCGATACGAGCGGCTTCGATCTGGTTGGACTTGATGCGCGCAGCGCCTTCCGCAACGAGGCCGTACTCGCCGTAAGCGATCGTATTGCCCTTGTTCGCCTGTCCCTTCATGGAACCGCGGTGCTGCTTTCTTCTCTTAACTCTCTTCGGGATTAACATTATTTGCCTCCTTCCGCTCTTTTGGAGCCTTTGAGGACTTCGCCCTTGTAGATCCAGCACTTGACGCCGATCATGCCGAACGTCGTGTGCGCTTCCGCAAAGCCGTAGTCGATGTCCGCGCGGAGCGTTTGAAGGGGAATGGAGCCCTCGTGATAGTGCTCGCAACCCGCGATCTCCCTGCCGTCGAGACGGCCCGAGACCTGCATCTTGACGCCCTTGACGCCCGCGCGCATCGTCCTGCCGATCGCCTGTTTGATGGCGCGGCGGAACGCGATACGCTTTTCGAGCTGGGCGGCGACGCTCTCTGCAACGAGCTGTGCGTCCGCGTCGACCTTTCTCACTTCCGTGACGTTGATGATCACCTGCTTTCCGCCCGTGAGACGCGCGAGATCCTTCTTGATGACCTCGATCTCGGCGCCCTGCTTTCCGATGAGAACGCCGGGACGCCCCGTCTGCACGGTGACGACGATCTTGCCCGCGGCACGCTCGATCAGGATCTTCGAAACAGCCGCCGCATAGTACTTCTTTTTGATGAAGGTGCGGATGACGTGATCTTCCTTCAAAAAGGCGGAGAACTCCTTCTTATCGGCATACCACTGCGTATCCCAGCCTTTGATGATACCTACTCTCAACCCGTGGGGATTTACTTTCTGACCCATGTTAAATCTCTCCCTCCGCTTTCTTCACGTCAAGAATGACGGTGATGTGGCTCGTTCTCTTCAAGATCGCATGTCCTCTGCCCTTGCTGACGGGCTGCATGCGTTTGAGGCTCGTACCGCCGTCCGCATAGCACGCCGCGACGTAGAGGTCGCCCCTGTCCATGCCCTGGTTGTGTTCCGCATTGGCGACCGCGCTCATGAGCACCTTATAGGCGGGCGCCGCGCCTCCGTTGACGCTGTTTTTCAGGATCGCCTGCGCTTCGGCAACGGACTTGCCGCGGATGAGGTCGAGGACCGTTCTCACCTTGTAGGGAGAAACTCTGATGTATTTCGCGACCGCATAGGGGCGTTTCTCTCTTTGAGCTTCCACCCGTTCGGCCTTCTTTTTCATATTTCCTGCCATCTCTTATTCTCCTTACTTCTTCCCGCCGGGCGCCGTCGTCTTTGCCGTGTGCCCTTTGAACGTTCTCGTGGGAGCGAACTCACCCAGCTTGCAGCCGACCATATCTTCCGTGATATAGACGGGAACGTGCTTCCTGCCGTCGTACACTGCGATCGTATGTCCGACCATCTGGGGGAAGATCGTCGATGCTCTCGACCAGGTTTTCAATACCTTTTTCTCGTTTGCCTCGTTCATTGCCTCGATCCTTGCAAGGAGTTTGGCTTCGACATAAGGCCCTTTCTTGATACTTCTCGACATGTTCTCTTCCCTCCTTTAATTGATCCTCTTGAGGATGAACCTGCTCGTGGGATTCTTCTTCTTTCTCGTCTTGTAGCCGAGCGCGGGCTTTCCCCAAGGAGTCTCGGGACCTGCATGGCCGACAGGGCTCTTGCCCTCGCCGCCGCCGTGCGGGTGGTCGTTCGGGTTCATGACCGAACCGCGGACGGTGGGACGGGTGCCGAGGTGGCGGGTCTTGCCCGCTTTCCCGACGCGGATGATCTCATGTTCGAGATTGCCGACCTGCCCGATCGTCGCCCTGCAAAGCACGGGGATGAGCCTCATTTCGCCCGAAGGCATCTTGATCGTCGCATACTGGCCTTCCTTCGCCATGATCTGCGCGGCGATCCCGGCGCTCCTTGCGACCTGTCCGCCCCTGCCCGGTTTGAGCTCGATGTTGTGCACCATCGTACCGACGGGGATCTCGGAAAGGGGCAACGCGTTGCCGACCTTGATGTCCGAGCCCGTGCCGCTCACGACCTTGTCGCCCACGTTGAGCCCGACGGGAGCGAGGATGTACCTCTTTTCGCCGTCCGCATAGGCGAGGAGCGCGATGTTCGCGCTGCGGTTGGGGTCGTATTGGATGGATTTGACCGTCGCGGGAATGCCGTCCTTATTGCGCTTGTAATCAATGATGCGGTATTTTCTCTTGTTGCCGCCGCCGATGTGGCGGACCGTGATCCTGCCCGCATTGTTTCTGCCGCCCGACTTGCGCTGGTCTTCGAGGAGCGCGCGCTCGGGCTTTGCCTTGGAGATCTCCCCGTATACGGGAACCGTCATAAGGCGCCTTGCGGGAGATGTGGGTTTATATCTCTTGACTGCCATTTCTCTATCCTCCGGTTACGACAACGAATTGAAGAATTCGATGGGCTTCGAGTCCTCGGTGAGGCACACGATCGCCTTCTTGGTGGTGGGGGTGTACCCCTCGTTGCGGCCCATTCTCTTGAGCTTGCCGGGCTGCGTCACCGTGTTGACGCTCTTGACCTTCACGGAAAACATCTTTTCGACCGCGATCTTGATCTGCGTCTTATTGGCGTCCTTTCTCACTTTGAAGGTGTATCTCTTCTCCGCGATCCCGTCGTAGCCCTTTTCGGTGAGGACGGGTTTCAGAATGATATCCTCGGGTAACATCAGCAATATACCTCCTCGAGTTTTTTCACGCTGCCCTTCGTCAGAACGACGACCGCGTTCGCCACCACCTCGTAGGTGTTGATCTCGTCCACGGAGAGGGTAGAAAGGGTGGGCAGGTTTCTTGCCGCCAGAATGACGTCCGCGTTGGGCTCGTCCATGACGACGAGGGTACGTTTGTCGAGGTGGAGCGCCTTTCTGAACGCTTCCATTTCCTTTGTCTTGGGAGCGGAGACCGCAAGCCCGTCCACGACGAGGAGCTCACCGTCCGCGAGCTTCTTGGAGAGCGCGCAGAGGAGCGCCTTTCTCCTTGCCGTCGTATTCATCTTTTTGGAAAAATCACGGGGCTTGGGTGCGAACACGACGCCGCCCTTCGTCCACTGGGGCGCACGGATGGAACCCTGGCGGGCACGGCCCGTGTTCTTCTGTCTCCACGGCTTGATGCCGCCGCCGCGCACTTCCGTGCGGGTGAGGGTGCTCTTGGTGCCCTGTCTCTGGTTGCAGAGGTAAGTGACGACAGCCTGGTGGACGAGGTGCTCCGCGCACTCGTCGAACTCGACGCCGAACACGCCGTCGTTGAGTTCAAGCGTTTCGACCTCTTCGCCCTTCATATTGTATACCTTTACGTTAGCCATTGTCTCACTCCTTATTTGCTCTTCACACTCGACCTGAGGGTCACGACGCTTCCCTTGGGGCCGGGAATGGCGCCCTTGACGAGGATGCAGTTTCTCGCAACATCCACGCGCACGACCTCGAGGTTGAGGATCGTCACGTTCTCGACGCCGTACTGTCCCGCAAGGTGCTTCTGCTTGAACACGCGCGAGGGGCTGGAATTCGCGCCCATGGAGCCGGGCTCCCTGTGGACGGGGCCCACGCCGTGCGTTTCCTTCAAGCGGTGCTGGTTCCATCTCTTGATGACGCCCGTGTAGCCGTGCCCTTTGGTGACGCCGATCGCGTCAACATGGTCGCCCGCCGCAAAGACGTCCGCTTTGAGTTCGTCGCCCACGTTGTAGCCTTCCACGCCGCGCACCTCTTTGAGGTACTTGCAGGGCTTGACGCCCGCCTTTTTGAACTGGCCGAGCTCGGGCTTGTTGAGCGACTTCTCCTTTGCTTCGAGGAAGCCGAGTTTGAGCGCCGCGTAGCCGTCCGTCTCCGCCGTCTTGACCTGTACGACGGGGCAGGGACCTGCCTCGACGACAGTCACGGGGATGACTTTGCCGTCCTCCGCAAAGATCTGGGTCATACCCACCTTGCGGCCGATGATTGCTTTACTCATTGATAAAGTTCACTCCTTTCCTTAAATATTTATTTCCGAAATACCGTTTCTGCCCGCCGCAAGGGCAGGCTTGTTTCAGTATTATTGGATCAAAGTTTTACCTTGATATCCACGCCCGCGGGGAGGTGGATGCTGTCGAGAAGTTTCGCGTTGGGCGAGTAGATGTCGATGATGCGCTTGTAGGTGCGGCATTCGAACTGCTCGCGCGAGTCCTTATCTTTATGGGGGCTTCTCAAAATGGTGACGATCTCGCGTTCCGTGGGAAGCGGGATGGGGCCCGAAATTTTTGCGCCGCCCTTCTGCATCGTTTCGACGATGCGCTGCGCCGCTTCGTCCACGAGGGCGTGGTCGTAAGCGCTGAGCTTGATCCTGATCTTCTGACTTGCCATGATTTTTTTCTCCTTTTTTACGAACTTTATTCTTTCTCTGCGTCAACGCGTCCGTGCGTATCGAGGTTTCTCATCAAAAAAACACGATTTCCGTGCTTCCGGTAAAAGCCTCGGTTCGTCGCAGGGGTCAAGCCCCCACATTTGTCAACGGAAATTATCTGCCGAGGGGCTTTTCACCTCGATTTTTCAGTAACTTCCCGTCTCAACCCTATACTGCACAATGACACAGCGTATCTATCATACAAAAAAAATCCCTCTCTGTCAACGATTTGAGGGGGCTTTTTTGTAAAAATTTCTCTTTTTTTTGCCAAAGAAGCGCGAATTATGGCGCCCAAAGCAAAACATCACAAAATATTGGGGAGCGCCCTGCCGATGCGCTCGCCGCAGCGGACCTTTGTCTCCTTCCCCTGCGCGGTATTTTCGAAAAATTCTTCGTCGAGCGCCGCCGCATTTGCGGGGAGAAGCAAGATCACCGTGGAGCCGCCGAATTCGAACCTGCCTTTTTCTTCGCCGCGGGAGAAGCTCTCCTTCTCCTCGTTGACGATCCGCCCGACGAACATCGCGCCGACCTCGACTTGGGTCACGTCGCCGAAATTTTCGGTATGCAGAACGGTGTACTCCCTGCAATTTTCGGAAAACACGCGGCGGCGTTCCAGCGCGTAGGGACGGACGGTGTGGAGCTTGCCCTTGATGAAGGCGTGCTCCCCTCTCGTCCCGCCGTCGGGGAACATATAGCGGTGATAATCGTTGACGGTGAGGCGGATGACGACGCACAGCCCGCCGAAGAACCGCTCCGCGAGCGCTTCGTTTTTGAGAAGGGTCGCCGCGGTATATTCAAACCCCTTGACGGTGAACTTTCCCTCCCGCGTCACGGGATAGACGGTCACCGCGCCGTCGCAGGGGGCGCAGAGCGCTTCGGGCGAAGAGTCGAAGGGGCGAAGTTCGGGACGGATCCTCCGCGTAAAGAAATCGTTGAAACTCTTATATTCCGCGGGGAGATAGTCCCCCATTTCGATCTTATGTTTTTTGATGAACCGCTTGATGAGCGGCTTGGAGATACGCCTGTCCAAAAACCAGCCCGCGATCTTTGAGACGAACGGGCGGACGATCAGGCGCAGAAAGACGCCGCCGAGCCGCGATCTGTACAGCCAGTCGGGCTGTATGACGGTTGTGTCGACGGTCTCCCTCATGACAGGACGGGGGAGATGAGCGGCACGTCGCAGACGTACGTTCTGACGAGGGCGAGCGAAATGACGAGCGCAGTGACGATCCCGATCGCGATGAGAAGCCCGCGGATCCCCGCCTTGGGCATATGGAAGCGCCACACAAAGAGGAATGCGGCGAGGCAGTAGCCGAACAGCATGACGAGTTTGACCGTCAGCGGCGAAATGAACGTGAACATCGTCGCGACGAGATAGAATACGGGGATCCCGATGGCGGCGTTGGTGACGGGGAGCCCTTCGAAGGCGACCCGTTTGCCCTGCTTGCGCGTCTCCTCGGTGACGTTATAATATGCGAGGCGGATGAGCGCGCAGAGCGGGAAGAGGCAGAGGGGCACAAAGAAGTACCACTCCCTCATTCCGAGCCCGACGCCGATAAAAATGGGCGCGACGCCGAACGCGATGAGATCGCTCAAAGAGTCGATCTGCGTGCCGAACAGCCTGTCCGCGTCCGTGCGGTTCTTGCGCGTGGAAGCGACGGCTCCGTCGAATGCGTCGCACAGCCCCGAAACGAACAGGCAGACGACGCCCCAGAAGGGATTCACCGTCATAGACAGGATGATGCCGACGATCCCCGCGATCGCGGAAAGATAGGTGAGGATCACGCCGTAGTGGTAGAACCCCACGATGTACTTTGCGCCTTCACCCTTGACCGTTTGGTTGTTCTCCGGATTCTTCATAATTCTCTCCGTTTTGTATTTCTCCGTCTGTGGACGCCTCTTCGGGCTCCTCTGCGAACTTCTCTTCGGGCCGGGCGGGTTCCTCTGCGGAAAGCTCCCCTGCCCCCTCCGCGTCCGCAGCTTCCTTGGGCTTCCTGCGGATCATGACGGCATGGTAGACGAGCGTGTACACGCCGCTAAGCATCATGCTCATATAGTATGAGATCGCGCGCGATACCATGAGCGCGGAGAGCACGAATGCCTCTTCCGCGGATACGATGCAATAGATGCTGGGATAGAGATATTCATAGACCCCCACCCCTCCGGGGAGAGGAATGGAGTTATAGCCGATGGTGACGAGGGCGGAACAGGCAAACAAATCGAGAAAATTCACGCTGCTGTCCGCCGCAAAGAACACGAAACAGGGGATGAGCACATGGGACACCCTCTGTCCGAGGTTGCAGAAGAAGTTGACGACCGTCATGCCCGGGTGGCGTTTGATCGCCCCGAGGCAGGCCTTATACTTTTCGACCTCCCGCGCGAGACGCTCCTTCCACTTGTCGGGTTTTTTGACGATATGCAGTTTCGTCAAGAGCCAAATGATCCCGTTCCCGACCTTTCTGACGGCGCTCCCCCAAAACATACAGCCGATGAAGAAGGCGAAGAGCAGCGCCTGTATGATAAAGCCGAGGACGACGAGGAACTTCGGGAACCAGCCGTCGATCATCGAGAAAAACCCGGGGCGCACCGCAAAGGCGACCGCGCCGATGACGATGATCGCAAAGGTGTACGCCGCGATGTTAAAGACGAGGGAAAAGGACGCCTTGCCCGCGCCGATCCCGTCTTTTACCATGTAGAAGGCAGAAGCGGGCTGCCCGCCGCTCGCCGAGGGCGTGATCGCGGAATAGTAGGTATCCGCCGTCGAATAGACGATCGAGGAATGGAAACGGGGCTTTTCGCCGAGCCCGCGCAAAATAAAGTGCAGGCTGACCGCTTCAAACAGGATAAAGAGCGCCATCGCCGCGATCGCCGCGGCGATCAGCCACGGGTTGCACCGCGAAAGAAAGACGCCGATGTCGTGGAGACGGATATCCGTTGCGGTAAAGAGGACGATGAGCGTTACCGCGATGAGGATCAGAAGAAACCCTATGTTCAGCAGTTGCTTCTTGACCGGTTTTGATAACTTCTTCCCCATATACCTTGTCCGTTTCCTCACTCTATTTTATCATTATAACCTCCGAAAATGCATTTTGTCAAGCATTTCGCGCTTTACGGACACTTTTTTACAAAACCCGCGCGAAAAACCTTTTTCCAAAAAAGGAAAAGTCAAGGCATGCCTTTTTTGGGGGGGAATCAAGGGGGCGGGCAAGGCCTCCCCCTTTGGGGGGGCTTGGGAGACCGTCTTGTCGCCCCTCCCAGGGGAGATGTCACGAGCAACGCGAGTGACAGAGGATCTTGTCGCCCCTCATAGGGGAGATGTCGAGCGTTAGCGAGACAGAGGGGTTTCCAAAACCCTATCCCCCGCTGCGCGGGTACTGTCTCACGCGGGTAGCACCCCGCGTTCGGTCAGCATTTGCCCGAAACATATGGGCCAATGCCAAGAAAATTTTGCGCCAAAGATTATCAATCTTTGGCAGAAGTGCAAAATTTTCCCCTAAAAGGGGCAGCAAGAAACCCCTTTGCCCTGCGGGCACTTCCCCTAAGAGGGGAAGCAAGAGGCCTCCCCCTTTGGGGGGGCGGGTGGCGCGCCGCCCTTGGCGCGTCAGGTGGGGGTTCATTTCTATGAAAAGTCCGCCGATCATTTTCGGCGGACTTTTCGTCAATATTCCTTGATCCCGTATAATACTTCCAGGCCGTCATAGGCAAGAAAGCGGAGACGCATGCACTCCTGCACTGTCGGAAATTCCTTTCCGTCCATCAGATCTTGGAGACGCTCCTCGGAACACTCCGCAAGATCCGCCGCATACTCCATGCTCACACGGTTGTCCTGCATGATCTTTGTGAGCCGCCGCCCGAATGCCCTCTTCCACGCTTCCTCTCTGTCGTGCCTGAAACGGCGCTCATAATCCTTTCCGTCCATGATCTCCTCTACAATAAAAAAGTGTGCCTCAAAGAGACACACTGCAAATGTATCTCTTTGTTGTCACACAAAGCACATTTTCCGAAAAACAACCACGAAATGTTGAGATACACGTTGCCATAGACAACGTGGTTATTTTTCAAAGAAAATATTCAGCTTTGTGTGACGGATTGATTATACCACGCCTTTTTGAAAATTGCAAGAGTTTTTTGGGGATTCCTATCGCCTGATTCTTTCGTTGCCCCCCCTTTTTAAGGGGGTAGGGCTTTATACCCCCTCCAAAGGAGGGGGATCAAGGGGGTGGGCAAGGCCTCCCCCTTTGGGGGGGAGGCTCCGCCGTAGGCGGTGGTGGGGGGGATCATGCCCACCTTATCCCCCCCATCCGTCTTTGCTAGCGTTGCTCCACCCCATAGGGGGTAGGGCTTGGGACAACCGCCTTGTCGCCCCTTCCCCTAAAAGGGGCAGCAAGAGGGAGTTGCGCGTCATTCTGAGCGTAGCGAAGAATCCCGAGGATGAAAGTTCGGACTTCGTTCTTCGGGATCCTTCACCCCCTACGGGGGTTCAGGATGACGCGATAGTACGGGCGGATGACGCGGTTGTTCCTCGCCCTACCCCCGAAACATGAAAAAAGGGCGCTTCCGAAGAAGCGCCCCCTTTTCGGTTTCTGTTTACTTGTTCATGCCCTCTTGGACGGCGACCGCGACGGCGACCGTCGCGCCGACCATGGGGTTGTTGCCCATGCCGATGAGCCCCATCATCTCGACGTGCGCGGGAACGGACGAGGAGCCCGCAAACTGCGCGTCGGAGTGCATTCTGCCCATCGTATCCGTCATGCCGTAGCTGGAAGGCCCCGCCGCCATGTTGTCGGGGTGGAGCGTTCTGCCCGTGCCGCCGCCGCTTGCGACGGAGAAGTACTTCACGCCGTTCTCGACGCACCACTTCTTATAGGTGCCCGCAACGGGATGCTGGAAACGGGTGGGATTCGTCGAGTTGCCCGTAATGGACACGCCGACTTTTTCGAGTTTCATGATCGCCACGCCCTCGGGAACGTTGTCCGCACCGTAGCACTTGACTTTCGCGCGGGGGCCGTCCGAATAAGGGACTTCCTTGGTGACGGTGACCGTCTCGGTATAGGGATCGAACACCGTTTCGCAATAGGTAAAGCCGTTGATCCTCGAAATGATGAACGCCGCGTCCTTGCCGAGGCCGTTCAAAATGACGCGGAGCGGATTCTTACGGACTTTATTCGCGTTCATCGCAATGGAGATCGCGCCTTCCGCCGCGGCAAAGGATTCATGCCCCGCGAGGAAGCAGAAGCACTCCGTCTCTTCCGAAAGGAGCATTTTGCCCAGATTCCCATGGCCGAGACCCACTTTGCGGTTTTCCGCAACGGAGCCGGGGATACAGAACGATTGGAGCCCGATCCCGATCGCCGCCGCCGCGTCCGCAGCCTTGGTGCAGCCCTTTTTGATGGCGATCGCCGCGCCGACGGTATACGCCCAGACCGCGTTTTCGAAGCAAATGGGCTGGGTGCCGCGCACGAGCTTATCGCAATCCACCCCCTTTGCAAGGGTGATGTCTCTGCATTCCTCGACAGAAGAGATGCCGTATTCTTTCAGAACGCCGTTGATCTTATTGATCCTTCTTTCATAACCTTCGAACAATGCCATGACGAACCTCCTTATTCCTTGCGAGGGTCGATGTACTTCACCGCGCCCTGTTCTTCGGCGAACCTGCCGTAGTGCCCCATCGCCTTTTCCCATGCCTCGTTGGGCGTGAGACCCTTCTTGATGAAGTCGGTCATCTTGCCCAGAGAGACGAATTCGTACCCGATGACTTCGCTGTTCTTATCGAGCGCAAGGCGGGTGACGTAGCCCTCCGCCATCTCGAGATAACGGACGCCCTTCGCGGCGGTCCCGTACATGGTACCCACCTGCGACCTAAGTCCCTTGCCGAGATCTTCGAGCCCCGCGCCGACGACGAGCCCGTCGTCCGAGAAAGCGGACTGCGTTCTTCCGTATACGATCTGCAAGAAGAGTTCGCGCATGGCGGTGTTGATCGCGTCGCACACAAGGTCGGTGTTGAGCGCTTCGAGGATCGTCTTATGCGGCAAGATCTCCGCTGCCATGGCGGCGGAATGGGTCATGCCCGAGCAGCCGATCGTCTCGATGAGAGCCTCCTGGATGACGCCGCCCTTGACGTTGAGGCTGAGTTTGCAGGCGCCCTGCTGGGGAGCGCACCAGCCCACGCCGTGGGTGAAGCCGCTGATGTCGGTGATCTGCTTTGCGCATACCCATTTTCCCTCTTCGGGAATGGGAGCGGGGTCGTGCTTCGGACCTTTCGCAACGCAGCACATCTCTTCCACTTCGCGTGAATATTGCATTTTGAATCCCTCCATTAAAATTTCTTTTTCGAAAATCGCGTTTTCTATTGTACCATATATTTCCGCTTCTTGCAAGAGAAGAAAAGCAAAAATTTAAGAATTTTACGCGGGCGGATGTCCCTTGTCGCCCCTTGTAAGGAAGCTGCCCCCTTTGAAGGGGGCGGCTCCGCCGCAGGCGGTGGTGGGGGTTGTCTTTGTCGCCCCTTCCAGGGTTCTTCCTTAGGGATGGCGGGAAAAGGCGACCATTCTATTTTTGGAGCCTTTTCCGCCTGAGATGTCACGAGCAACGCGAGTGACAGAGGATCTTGTCGCCCCTCTTAGGGGAGATGTCACGAGCTTGCGAGTGACAGAGGATCTTGTCGCCCCTCTTAGGGGAGATGTCACGAGCTTGCGAGTGACAGAGGGGTTTCCGAAACCCCTTTCCCCTCACTACGTTCGGGGACTTCCCCTAAGAGGGGCAGCGAGGAACCCCTTGCCCCGCTAACGCGGGGACTGTCTCACGCGGGTAGAGACCCGCATTCGGTCAGCATTTGCCCGAAACATATGGGCAAATGCCAAGAAAATTTTGCGCCAAAGAT
>CANQQY010000008.1 GCA_947626105.1 uncultured Clostridia bacterium
AAGGCGGGCGAATCCATGTCGATCGAGCATCAGCGGATCATTCTCAAGAAGTACGTCGAGGATAACGGCGGCACGATTGTGGACGAATACGTTGACGACGGATATTCAGGAACGAATTTCGACCGTCCGGGCGTGCAAAGACTGCTTTCGGACGCGCAGACAGGGAAGATTGACACGATCGTTGTGAAGGACCTATCGAGGTTCGGGCGCAACTACATTCAGGTGGGGCAGTATATCGATTACATCTTCCCAGCCTACGGGATCCGCTTCATTGCTCTGAATGACAACGTAGACACCGCGGATAGGAGTTCGACGGCGATGGACATGATGCCCATTATGAATGTGTTCAACGAGTGGCACGCCGCGAATACGAGCAGGAAGATACGGGCTGTATTTGAGGCAAGCCAGCGCGCGGGTAAGTACACAAATTGGAATTATCCCTACGGGTACAAAGCGGGAAGCGACGACAAGCGCACCGCCGTGATCGACGAAGAAGCGGCAAACGTGGTGCGGCGCATCTACGATCTGCGCTTGCAAGGAAATTCGGCGAGGGCGATTACAAGAATCCTCACTTCGGAAGGCATTCCAAACCCTGCAGCGCATTATACGCGGCTCGACGGTAAAAAATGGGATCGGAAATGTTCTCCGTTCTGGGTGCCGCGGACGGTGCGCTGGATCTTATCCAATCCGACCTACCTCGGCAGCACGACGCAGCATAAGACGACGCGGGTTTCCTACAAAAACCACAGGATCGTCAATGTGCCCGAAAGCGAATGGATCGTGACAGAAGGCGCGCACGAGCCTATTGTCTCAAAAGAGATTTGGGACAAGGTGCAGGCGACTTACGCATCGGAGCGCGGGAGATCGGACAAAACGGGAAGAGTTCACTCCTTATCGGGACTCGTCGTTTGCCCCGATTGCGGGAAGAAGCTCAAACTCAAAACCGCAAAAGATGCTCATGCTTGCTTCGTCTGCCGCACTTACGTCGATCTTGGAAAACGGTATTGTTCTTCGCATCACATCACCGAGGATACGCTTGAACGGTTGGTGCTAAACGATATTCAATCGCTCGCTTCGACTGTGAAAATCGACGAAGGGAAAGCCAAAGAACGATTTTTGCGCGAGAGGTCGAAGCGGAGTGAAGTGAACAAGGATTCCGATGAAAAACAACTCAAAGCATATCAAAACAGGCTTGCGGAACTCGATCGGCTCTTGCAGTCTGCGTTTGAAGAAAAGGTCTTGGGAAATTTGCCAGAAAGCGTTCTGAAAAGTCTCTGCGAAAAGTATCAATCTGAAAGAGAAACAATCATGAAAGCGAAGGGTGAAACCGAAGAGAGGCTTTCCGAGAGGAGCAAAGATGACGAAGATGCCGAAGAGTATGTAAGAAGATTGAAGCGATACGGTGCGTGCGAAAGCCTGACGCGCGAAATGTGCATGGAGCTGATCGACTACATAACGGTGGGCGAAAAGAACGAGACCGGAGAACGCGAGGTCCATATCTACTACAAGTTTCTTGCGGACGGAAGTTCGGAAGAATTCAGAAAAAACAAAATAAAAACCGTCCCATAGGGCACAAGAGCAACGGGCGCAACGGGTGCGACAGGCGCAACGGGCCCCGCAGGATCCGCAAGCGCGACGGGCGCAACAGGCCCCACAGGCGCAACGGGTGCGACCGGCGCAACCGGTCCTACCGGTGAAGCAGGCCCCACAGGCGCAACCGGTCCCACCGGTGAAGCAGGCCCCACGGGCGCAACCGGTCCTACCGGTGAAGCAGGCCCCACGGGCGCAACCGGTCCCACCGGTGAAGTAGGTCCCACGGGCGCAACCGGTCCTACCGGTGAAACAGGTCCCACGGGCGCAACCGGCCCTACCGGTGAAGCAGGCCCCACGGGTGCGACGGGCGAGACAGGCGCAACGGGTGAAACGGGTGCAACAGGCGAGACAGGCGCGGCGGCGACGATCACAGTCGGCACGACCACGACGGGCGCCCCCGGGACGGAGGCATCCGTCACGCAGACGGGCACGGAGGGAGCCGTGACGCTCGATTTCACGATCCCGCAAGGCCCCACGGGTCCCGCGGGACCGCAGGGCGTACAGGGTGAACCGGGCGCGGATGCGACCATCACGCCCGCAGCGGCGGTCGCCGACGTGGATACCGCCGATACGCCCACCACGGACGAAATCGCGACTACGCTCAACGAATTGCTTGCGAGCCTGCGTGCGGCGGGCTTCCTCGCAAACTAAAAAAACGCCTTCCGCGGAAACTTCCGCGGAAGGTTTTTTACCGATAGCTTGTCCCGTCCCATCGGCGGAACCGACGGCGGTTCAGCCGATTTTTTCCACATAGTACACGCAATCCAGCACGGAGAGCGCTTCGATGATGTCGCTGTGGCTCTTTTTGCCGAGCGCCTTATCGACGACGGTGAACCGCACGGTATACACGCTCAATCCCGAGTTGGCATAGGCGGGATTTACTTCGATATTGTCGACTTTCAGACCGAATTCCCGCGCCGCCGTGATAAACTCCTGCAAACTGCTCCTCGATTTGAGTTCCAGGTGGATCTCGAAGTGGTCGGACTTGGCTTTGATGTAATATTCGAGTTTGGAGAAGCCCAAAAGCCCGATCATGAGCGCCGCAAAGCCGATGAGGGCGGCGGTATAGAGCCCGAACCCGAGGATCGCCGAGACGATGGACATCGTCCAGACCCCGAAAGAAGTCGTGAGCCCCATGATCTGGTTCTTCGAGGAATAGATGATCGTATTCGCCGTGATGATCGAGATCCCGATGAGCACGGCGGCGGACATGAAGGGGAACCCCGTGCTGTATGTTTGAATGAAGTAGAGGTCGGCGACCCCCGCAAACATGGAGCCGATGGAGAGCACGATAAAAGTGCGGAGCCCCGCGGCATGGCGGTTCCGGGAACGTTCACAGCCCAAGACGACAGCCATAATGATGACGACCGCCGTTTTCAGCGCGGTCGACGCGATATTCACTTCGCCCGACCATTCGCCGAGCCATTTTACGATATAATCCGTAGGCATACCTTACCTCTTATTGATAAATTTCCGTCTGTTGTATTCGGAGCCCGTCGAGATCTCCTCGTCGCTTGGCGGAGGGGGCTCCGTCGCTTCCATAAATGCCTCTTCCTCTGGAGATCGGGCGTATTCCTTGACGGAGATCTCCTTTTGGATCAGCTGCAACCGCTCTTTCAAGAGCTCCACTTCCTCCTCACGGGTGGGAGGTTTGGGGGGAGATGCGGCCTCTCCCGCCGCTTCGAGCGCTTCGGCGCGTTCCCCGTAGGAACAGGAAAGGTAAAGCGATAGCTTTGCGAGCGCGGGGCCGACCAGTTCGTACAGGATGCTCGAAGAGAGGACGATCGTTAAGAGCATATCGCCCGTTTCGCCGCCCAAGACCCTTGCGCCGAGCGCCGCAAGCCCGATGGCGACCCCCGCTTGCGGGGCGAGCGCCATGCCGAGGTAATTCCGCACACGCTTGTCTTTCTTCGTGATGGCGCAGCCGGCGAACGCGCCGACGTATTTCCCGACGAGCCGCACAACAAAGTACAGAATGCCGATGACGATGAGGGGAACGCTCCCGAGGCTTCCGCCGCTCCAAAGAGACCCGAGGTTGAACTCAACGCCCGACTTCACAAAGAACAGGAGCAGAATGGGGGGACTGAAATAATTGAGCTGTTTGAACAGCTTGTCGTCGCCCGAGAGGTTGATATAGACTGTGCCCATTGCCATACAGCCGAGGAGCGGGGAGACGTCCACCGCCGCGCCGATGCCGCAGATGGCAAACAGAAACGCGATGGATACGATGAGGCGGTTGTCGGTGGAGCGCTTCGCCATGAGGAATTTCAGGAGGAACCCGAAGATGATCCCGATGGCGACGAGCATGACGTTCCAAAGAATAGGGAAGAGAACGTCACCCGCCGAGAATCCGTTGCCGAGCGTCGCGAGCGCGATGGAGACCGCGACGCTGTAAGCGAGCAGTCCCACGACGTCGTCGAGCGCGACGACCGAAAAGAGGGTATCCACAAAATCGCCGTGCGCCTTTGTCTGGCGGATGGTCATGAGTGTGGAAGCGGGCGCGGTCGCGGAGGCGAGCGCCGCCAAGATGATGGAAAACGCCATTCCCAGCCGAAGGATAAAGAAGCACAGGATGAATACGAGGACGGACGCGGCGAGCGCTTCGAACAGGGTGATCACTACCACCTTCGAGCCGTTCTTTTTCAGGGTGGAGAAGCGGAAATATTCCCCCACGCTGAAAGCGATGAAGGCGAGCGCGATGTCCGAGATGAAGTCCATGCCCTCCGAAACGTATTCGGGGACGAGGTCGAGACAGTACGGACCGAGCAAAATGCCCACGAGGATATAGGCGGTCACATTCGGCAGTTTCAGCCGCTTTGTGATGCGCGTCCCCAGAAAGCCCGCAAGAAGCATGATCGCGATCGAGATGATGACAACGGGCACCGTCGAGGTCGCGGAGAGTTGTTCGTAAAATTTATCCAGCATGATCTATGATCCGAAACCGAACGCATTATCGTATGAAGCATTCGGCTGAGCCGTGCAAATGTGTATGTATTATAACAAACAAAAAAGGAAAAAACAAGACCATTCTGAAAAAAATTATAACGAAGTTCGAAAATTATTTCACGGAATGATAGAATTTTTCATACGTTCGGCGAACTCCGCGGGCTGTGCGGCGGCAAGGGAGAAAATTTTGAGGAAAGGTTTTCTTCTCCTTGCAGTTGTGGTATAATAATACCAAAACGGAAAAATTTCGGGAGCGAATGAATGGAAACAAAGCATTGGCATACGCTGTCCGCCGATGAAACGCTGGGCGCGCTTTCGTCGGCAAAGGAGGGACTTTCCTCCGCGGAGGCGGCGGCGCGGCGGGCGACCTTCGGGAAAAACACTCTGAAACAGGTCAAAAAGAAGAGTCTTTGGAAAATGATCCTCGAACAGGTCATGGACGTCATGGTCGTCATTCTCATTCTCGCCGCGGTTCTTTCCCTTGTCTTTCACGATTGGGCGGAGGCGGCGGTCATTTTCGTGATCGTCATCGTCAACGCCGTCATCGGCGTCGTGCAGGAGAAAAAGGCGGCGGACGCCCTTGCCGCGCTCTCCACCCTCACGGCTCCTACCGCCCGCGTCCTTCGGGACGGCAAGGAATGCACACTTCCCGCCGAGGAACTCGTCCCGGGGGACGTCGTGATCCTTGCGGACGGCTGCGTCGTCCCCGCGGACGTGAGACTTCTGGAAGAGGCAAATCTCGCCGTGCAGGAATCCGCGCTGACGGGGGAGAGCGTTCCCGTCGAAAAGGACGCCTTTTCGGTCCTCAAAGAGGACGCGCCGCTCGGCGACAGGGTGAATATGGCATTTTCGTCCTCCGTCTGCACCGCGGGGACGGCGACGGGGGTCGTCGTCGAAACGGGCATGCGCACGCAGGTCGGGACGATCGCGGGCATGCTCGACGAGACGGATGAGCTCGCTACTCCCATCAAACGCAAACTCAATAAAGTCGGGAAGATCCTCTCCCTCGTCGGGATCGCCGTAGCCCTTGTCATGTTCGGCGTGGGGCTCCTCTACGACATGCATGCATGGCGCTCCTTGGCGCTTACCGCAATTTCGCTTGCGATCTCGGTCATTCCCGAAGGGCTCCCCGCGACGGCGACCGTCGTAATGGCGCTCGGCGTCCAGCGCATGGCGAAGCGGCAGGCGCTCGTACGATCCCTTCCCGCCGTCGAGACGCTCGGCTCGGCGACCGTCATCTGCTGCGACAAGACGGGCACCCTCACGCTCAACCGCATGACGGTCACCCGCTTTTCGGCAGCGGGGGAAATGACGGAGGCCGTCGGCGGGACGGCGGAGGGGGCAACGAAGTCTTTGCTCTATGCCGCGGCGCTTTGCAACGACGCTGCCAAGGATCCCCAAAGAGAGGGAGAGTATCTCGGCGATCCGACGGAAGGCGCGCTCATCGCGCTTGCGGAAAAATACGGCGTCGACTGCGAACGCCTCAAAGAAGAATTCCCGCGCCGCTTCGAACAGCCCTTCGATTCGGACAGAAAACGCATGTCCGTCGCCGTGGAAGAGGGGGAGACCCTCCGCGTCTATACCAAGGGGGCGATCGACGAGCTCCTTCCCTGCTGCGACAGTATTTTGACGGCGGAAGGCGTCCGTCCCATCACGGACGGGGACAGAGAGGGGATCCTGCAAAAGGCGGAGGAAATGTCCGCCGAGGCGCTCCGCGTGCTCGGCTATGCGACGCGCACGGTAAGTTTCGTCCCCAAAGAGGGGGACAACGTGGAGGAGTCGCTTGTCTTTGTCGGCTTCACCTGCATGATCGACCCGCCGCGGAAAGAGGTCGCAAGCGCGGTAGAGACCTGCCATCGGGCGGGCGTCCGCGTCGTCATGATCACGGGCGACCACAAGACGACCGCCGTTGCGATCGCAAAGGAGCTCAACATTTTCCGCGAAGGGGATACCGTCCTCTCGGGCGCGGAGCTTTCCGCCATGACGGACGAAGAGCTCGACAAGATCGTCGGCACGACTTCCGTCTACGCCCGCGTCTCGCCTTCCGACAAGCTCCGCATCGTCAGATCCTTGCAGAGAACGGGGGAAGTCGCCGCCATGACGGGGGACGGCGTGAACGATTCCCCCGCGCTCAAAGCGGCGGATATCGGCGTCGCCATGGGGGCGGGGACGGACGTCGCGAAAGAGGCTTCGGACGTCATTCTGCTCGACAACAATTTTATGACCATCGAGAGCGCGGTGCGCGAGGGACGCAGGGTGTACGCCAACATTCAGAAGGTCATACAATTCCTTCTTGCGGGCAACATCGCCGAGATCCTCGTGCTCATCATCGCGACGCTCTTTCATCTTCCTGCGCCCATTCTGGCGGTGCACGTGCTCATCATCAATCTTGTGACGGATACCCTGCCCGCCTTAGGGCTGGGCGTGGATCCCGCCGCTTCGGATATTATGGATCACCCGCCCGTGAAATCGGGGACGCTGTTTGAGAGAGGGCTCGTCCTGCGCGTTCTCTTCCACGGACTCTTGCTCTCGGCGGTCTCGCTCTCCGCATATTTTATCGGATTGTACGCCTTCAAGAGCGCGGCGGAAGCCATGACCATGACGTTTGCGACGGTCTCTCTTTCCCAGCTCGTCCACGTCGCCAACCAACGTTCGAACACGGCGTCCGTCTTTGCCAAGGGAAACGGGCACAACAAGGCGCTGTACGGGGCGATGGCGGGCTCGTTTGCGATCGTATTTTTCCTGCTCTTCGCGACGCCCTTCCTTCCCGCCGTGCGCGACGGCTTTTTCGGGCTCGTGCTCCTGTCGCCCGTGCAATATCTGATCGTCGCGGGGCTCTGCCTCGTCCCGCTTTTGGGGGTGGAGATCTCCAAATTCTTCCTGCGGCGGCGTGAGAGGCGGCCATGAAGTCCCGAAAGCCCGTGTTCGAACGGTTCAGACATGATTACACCTTCCGTTCCCTCGCGCTCTCCTGCGGTTCTCTTCTTCTGGGCGTGTTCATCACCTCTTACGATACGGTGATCGCGTCCCTCACGGGGTCGGTATGGTATATCGCGCTCGCGTTTTATTACGGCATGCTTCTTGCGATGCGCGGCGTGGTGCTGTATTCGCGGCGGAAGGCGATCCGCCTGAAAGAGGGGGCGAAGGAGCGGCAAAGGCGGGATCTTACCGCCTATCTCGCAACGGGAGCGTTGCTCGTGCCCCTCATGCTGCTCTTCTTCGGCGTCCTCGCCGTCATGGTCGCGCAGGACCGCTATACGCGGTACGAGGGGATCACTATCTATGTCGCCGCGCTCTATTCGTTTGCCAAGATCTCCCTTGCGGTCTACAACCTCGTCAAGGCAAACAAGCAAGACGACTATGCGGTGCGCGCGCTCAGGAGCATCAACATCGCGGACGCGCTCGTGTCTGTCGTCTCTTTGCAGGCGGCAATGCTCGGTTTGTTCCGCGGCGAAGGGATCGATCCGCCGCTATTCAACGCCGTGACGGGCGGGGCGGCGGGCGCCGTCATCCTCGCGCTGGGCAGTTTTATGATCGTAAACGGCGCTAAAAAGTTACAGAACAAGGATACATAATCGGCGAAAGCGTTTTCGCCGATTATTTTTTCATGGAAAATTTCCCCATTCCGCGGGGCTATACTGAATAAATGCATAAAAATCTGTTAAAAGATACCACTTTTTTTGATATAAGCACATTTTATAAAATAATCACAAACTTATCATGTATTTTCCTTGACGAAAGGGGAGGCTTTGGGTATAATGTTATATTGTAGAATTGTGTCATTTTATACTTTCCTCATCAATTTTCCCGATCCCGAGGAAAAAAGATGCGGCAAAGAGAGGTAATCATGAAACGCAGAAGAATTATCATCCTTTGTATTTGCGCTTTGCTGGTTTGCATATTTGCAGGCATACTTACAGCATGCGGCGCGGAACAGGAATTCGAAGGAGTTCAGGTCGTCTACGAATTCGAAGGAGGGGTCTATAAAAACGGAGGGCGCGCAACGCATTACTATCATTTGAAGCCGGGCGCCGAATGCCTTCTCGTCTCTCCCGAATCGCTCGACGCCGACGAACTCAGGAGGCCCGGATTTACGTTCGCCGGCTGGTATCAGACCAGAACCGAGGATCCCGTGACGGGGAAGGTCACATATTCCGACCCGTGGGATTTCGAAAAGGATACCATTTCCTCGGATACGGAGCGCGTAACGCTTTATGCCGCATGGAAGGAGAATTTCAGGACGTATTACGAATTGTGCTACCGCGACGGGGACGGGGAAGAGGTCTCCATTGCGAAGTACGACGTGCTCAACGGTTCCAAGTTCAACAGCTCCGCCAACTACAACAAGGTGGACGGACTGCCGGGCGTTCCCGACCAAGACGCCGCAGACAAAGCCTCCGAACTTCGGTGCACCGTCAAAAAGGAGTATGCGGACGGTGCGAGCCGCGTGTGCTACTACGATGAAAACGGCAACGCATGGGATCCCGACTTCCTTCATCCCGGCGACGAAGGAGATCTGACGCACGTCGTCGAGACCACGGATCCCGAAACGGGCGAATCGCTCAGCAAAGAGTGCACGGTCAAAATTTTTGTCGAATTCGAAGAGGGGATCTTCTCCTACGCGTCGAACGTTACCGAATTGCAGAGGGCGATCACGAACAAAGAGAGCATCGTGCTCCTCGCCGACATCGACTTTGCGGGCGGGACGTTCAACGGATTCGCAGATACGACGACCCGTATCTACGGCGGGCTCAAAAATTTCGACGGATCCTACAAGGAACTCTACATCGACGGCAAGGATCATTCGATCAAGAATTTCGCCCTCGGCTACAATGTCAGTTCCCTCGTCACGGGGAACGAAACGCTCGGGAACAATTCCTTGGTCGTCAGCCTCTTCGGCTTGATCGACCATGTGCGCATCAAGAACGTTTCCTTTACGGGCGTCACGATCGATCTTTCGGCGGATTACTCGCGGGTCGCGAATATCTACATCGCACCTCTTGCGCTCACGTCCGTCTCCTCCGAGATCGTAAATGTCTCCTTCACGGGGACATACAAGACGACGAAGCTGCCGAGCGGATTTATTCAGGACAATCTGGTCGTGGAACGGACGAACCCCGTTCACTTCCCCGCGACGGAGACCGAGATCGGGGAAAACGTGACCGTATCGCTCACCGATCCCGCGTAAAGCGGACGGAAACATCATAAACAGAAAAAATCGACAAGGAGTAATAAAGATGAAAAAGAAAGTATTTCAGTATGCGGCAACAGGTCTCGCTTGCGTCTTTGCATTGGGTATCTTTGCGGGATGCGGCGACGACAATGAAGGCGGCGGCGGTTCGGGCGAGGTTTTCGACAACGAGAACGATCCGCTCGTTCTCTCGACGCTCGCGCTCGACAGGGTGTTCAATCCCTTCTTCTCGACCTCCGCAACGGACGGCAACGTCGTCGGCATGACGCAGATCAGCATGCTCTCGAACGACGAGAACGGCAACCCCGTATGGGGCGACGACGAAACGGTCGTGGTAAAGGATCTCGAGATCACCACGACGGGAGAGGGGGAAGCGCAGAAGACGGAATATAAGTTTGTTCTTAAAAACAATATCCAGTTCTCCGACGGCAGCTACCTCTCGATGAAGGACGTGCTTTTCAACCTCTACGTCTATCTCGACCCGCAATATACGGGTTCGAGCACCATCTATTCGACGGATATCGTCGGTCTGAAAGAGTACCGCACGCAGGCGGAGACCGAGACGGAGCAGGACAGCTTCCGTGAAAAGTACGAACTCGCGGCGCGTACGAGGATCAACGATCTCATTTCCGCACACACAGAGATCTATGAGGACGACGCGAACAAGGGTCTCGACATCGACGGCTTCAAGGCGAAGTTAGAGTCCGATTACCTTTCCGATTTTCCGAATATCGTAAAGGACTACGAGAGGGCGCTCAAACTCTTCGACGAAGAACTCGAAAAAGACTGGTCGAATGCTCTCAATTCTTATGAGGATACCGTCTTTACGGATGCGCACGGCGAGATCCACAGAAATCTTCTGCAATCCGACGTCGAGCAGTTCCTCTATAACGAGAACTATATCACATGGAACAAGAACGGTAATAACGGCAACGGTGAGTTGAGCTGCGCGGCGGGCAAGTTGGAGGACGTCCGCATGTGGTCGAAGGCGCAGGCGATCGACTTCGTCAAGGGTATCAACGTACCCGAAAAACTCAACGAAGTCCTGCAATACTGGGTGACGGCGGATGATCTCTTTACAGAACTCACCAACGAAGAGATGGAGAACGACAGGACCGAAGGCGATCTCAAATTCCCCAACGTCTCCGGCATCCGCTTCGCGAATATGTATTCCTCCGTCACGGTCAACGGCAAGGAATACAAACAGCCCACTTATCTCGACGAAGCGCATACCCATGTCTCGCCCGAGAGCAACGAAGTCCTCTCCATCACCATCAAAAAGATCGACCCCAAGGCGATCTGGAACTTCGCGTTCTCCGTCGCTCCCATGTACTACTATTCGGATGCGGAGCACATTGCAAAATTCGATTACGAAAAGAACTTCGGCGTGGAATATAAGTCCCAGACGTTCTTGCAGAACGTTGTGAACTCTCCCGACAAAGTCGGCGTGCCCATGGGCGCAGGCCCCTATGCGGCGAGCCGTGCTTCGGGCGGCATCGACAATGTCACGGCGGGCGAGTTCTACGATCTCGGCGGCGTCTATTTCGAGCGCAATCCTTACTTCAATCCCGACGGAAAGGGCCCCGCGAAGATCAAGAAGGTCCGTTTCAGCGTCGTTGCGGAAAACCAGATGGTCGACTCTCTCTATTCGGGCGCGATCGACTTTGTCGAACCCAACGCAAAGCCCAACACGATCGCAGAACTCAACGGCAAGAAGGACGAAGGGATCGGCAATAAGAGCGTCCAGACCGCGGGCTACGGCTATATCGGGATCAATGCGGGCAAGGTGCCTTCGCTGAACGTCCGCCGTGCGATCATGCACTGCATCAATACGCAGGAGACGGTCGACTACTACGGAACGACCGCAAAGCCCATCTACCGCTCCATGTCTCTTTCGAGCTGGGTCTCCACCCTTGCGCTCAAAGACGTTACGAGCTACTATCCCTATATCAACGGTCCCATCCCGAGCAACCTGAACGTCGTCAATCCCGATTACGCAGCTTATGTCCGCGAACTCGGCAAGAAGGCGGGCGACAAACTTACGGAAGCGGAACAGGAAACCTTTATCCGCCATATTATCGAGGCGGACGGTTACAGCCTGAACGCAGAAGGCGTTTACTTCAAGGGGAACGATACCTGCAAGTATACCTTTACGGTCGTCGGCGACGAAACGGATCACCCCGCATTCCAGGCTCTCTGGCACGCGCAGGAACTTCTGAACCGCTGGGGCTTCAATGTCGAAGTCAAGACGGATACCTACGGGCTCAACAAACTCGCCACGGGCGACCTCACCGTCTGGGCGGCGGCATGGGGCTCCACGATCGACCCCGATATGTATCAGGTCTATCACAGAGAGTCCACGGCGTCCTCCGTGCTCAACTGGGGTTACCGCCAGATCAACAATAACCCGGGCAAATATCCCCGCGAAGACGTGATGCTCAACGAGCTTGCGGATCTCATTGAGCGCGGGCGCGAATTTGACGATTCGACGGATGCGGGCAGATATTCGCGCGCACAGGTCTATAAGTTGGCGCTCGATAAGGTCATGGAGCTTGCGATCGAGCTTCCCACCTATCAGAGGGACGACCTCTTCGCTTACAACACCAATAAGATCGACGTGAGCACCTTCACGCCCGACGACAGGCTCTCCGCATTCAAGGGTCTCACGTCGGATATGCATCTTGTCTCTCTCAACGTCGCAAAATAAGTATTCAAACGGAAACGATCAACTAACAAAACTCTGGTGAAGCCATGTTCAAATACATTGTAAAAAGACTCCTCATCTCCATCGTGATCCTGCTCGGCGTTTCGATCATCATCTATGTCTTGGTGCGCATGATGCCGGCGGACTACGTCGATACGAAGTTTGCGTCGCAGCTCAGCACAGGTGCGATCAACCAGGATGACATCCAACGGTTCAAAGATCTGTACGGCATCGGCGACAACTCCTTTACGGGGATCCTGAACGGATACTTCAAATGGCTCGGCAATATGGTCAGGGGAGATCTCGGCAATTCCTTCATCCATAACAAGCCCGTAGGGCAGGTCATCGGTGAAAACATGTGGATCTCGTTCGCGATCGCGGTCGTGGCGACCATCCTGCAATTCCTCATCGCGATCCCGCTCGGCATCACGAGCGCGACGCACCAATACTCCGTGCGCGACTATGTGACGACGGTATTCACGATGATCGGGATCGCCTTGCCGACGTACTTCTTTGCCTATATTGCGATACGGCTCTTTTCGACCGAGCTGGGCTGGCTTCCCAATTCGGGTCTGCTCGATCTGTCGAAGAATTACGCGGACAATTTCGGAGGAGCGATGGAAAAGTTCGGCGACATTCTCATCCATCTCATCCTTCCCATCTTTGTTACGGTCATTCTTTCCATCGGCGGACTCATGCGCTATACGAGAACGAACACGCTCGAGGTGCTCAACGCGGATTATATCAGGACCGCGCGCGCGAAGGGATTGAGCGAAAAACGCGTCATTTACAAGCACGCGTTCCGCAATACCTTGATCCCTCTCGCAACGCTCCTCGCAGGCATCCTGCCATCGCTCTTCGGCGGCATGATGATCACCGAACAAGTGTTCTCCATCGACGGGATCGGGAATCTTGCCTACAATGCGTTGCGGCAGGGCGATATCCCCTTCATCATGGGGTATAACATGTTCCTTGCCATCCTTACCGTCATCGGAACGCTGCTCTCGGATATCATGTATTCCATCGTAGACCCTCGGGTCAAGTTACAATAAACAGGCAGGATAAGGCATTATGAAAGAACAGGATAACAACATCTTGCAAGACGAAACAGAGCCCGGAACGGTGACAATGGATGAAGCGTCCGTCCATACGGACGCGGAGGTCGTCGTCGCCGACCACGAAGCGGCTGCCCTTCAAGAGGAAGGGGAGAAAGCGGACGTCGGCGCGGATATGGAGACCTATAAGGAGATGAGTCCCATGCGGCTCGTCCTCCGCAGATTCTTCCGTTCCAAACTCTCCATCGTGGGACTCGTCATGATCGTCGCGCTCTTCCTCTTCTCCTTCCTCGGACCCGTCGTCTACGGTTGGTTCGACAATGTGGAGTGGATCCATACGGCGCACGAGGACGGTCTGACCCTCGAGGAAGCGGTCGACAGAAGCTATCAGGTTTACAGCACGCAATCGGGCGTTATAGACGCGGAGGATCTCGACGGCGATTCCTTCACGATCCTCGAAGTCGTGGACGTGGAAAACACGTCGGGCAGGGCGAACGGACTTCTTTCTCCCGGCAACGGGCACCTTCTCGGCACGGACGACCAGGGCATGGACGTCTTTGCGCGTCTCATGTACGGCGGCAGGATCTCGCTCATCATCGGATTTATCGTCGTCATTCTCGAAACGCTCATCGGCATCGTGGTCGGCGGGATCTCGGGCTATTTCGGCGGATGGATCGACAACGTGCTCATGCGTATCGTCGATATCTTCAACTGTATCCCGACCCTGCCCATTCTGCTCATTGCCTCGGCGGTCATCGACTCGTGGCATTTGGCGCCCGATGAACAAATTTACGTTTTGATGGTCATCATAACCCTATTCGGTTGGAGCGGGACGGCGCGGCTCGTCCGCGGACAGATCCTCGGGCTACGGGAGCAGGAGTACATCACGGCGACCGAAGTCATGGGCTTCTCTCCTTGGCGGCGCATCTTCAAACACCTCGTGCCGAACGTCATGCCGCAGCTCATCGTCTCGATGACGCTCGGGCTCGGCTCCGTCATTCTGTATGAATCCAGCCTAAGCTATCTCGGGCTCGGCGTACAGCTTCCCAAGGCGGCGTGGGGGACGATGATCGCCCTCGCAAAGAGCCGCGAGGTTCTCATATACCATATGAATATATGGCTTCCCGCAGGTATCCTGATCGTGATCGCGGTGCTCGGGTTCAACTTTATCGGAGACGGATTGAGAGACGCTATGGATCCGAAAGCGAGGAAATAGGCAATGGCAAAAAAATATTCCAATTATATCTCCATGAAGGAGAGCCGCCGTATCATCAAGTACAATCTGAAACAGATGAAGTACTACGAAAAGCTCAAACGGCGCAAGCTCGATCAAAGCGAGTATACGACGGTGATGCAGGATGAGAACAACCTCATCGAGATCGACAACTTAGAGACCTATTTCTTCACCGATACGGGGACGGTCAAGTCCGTCAACGGCGTTTCCTTCAATATTCCGAAGAACAAAGTGGTCGGCGTCGTCGGGGAATCGGGTTGCGGAAAGAGCGTCACGTCGCTCTCCATCATGCAGCTCGTGCAGGCGCCGCAGGGACAGGTCGTCGGCGGACAGATCCGCTTCAACTCCTCCGATCTCGGCTATGACGAAGAGGGGAGAAAGCTCGCTTACGACATCGTCAAGACGCCCACCAAGCAGATGTACAACATCCGCGGGAAAGACATCACCATGATCTTCCAGGAGCCCATGACGAGCCTCAACCCCGTGTTCACGATCGGATTCCAGCTCGACGAGGTCTCCTTCCTCCGCAATCCCTCGATCTCGAAGGAAGAGGCGAAGGAATACAGCATCGAGATGCTCAAAAAGGTAGGTATCTCCATGCCGGAACATTGCTATAAACGCTATCCGCACGAGCTGTCGGGCGGCATGCGCCAGCGCGTCATGATCGCAATGGCGCTCGCGGGCGATCCCAAACTCATCATCGCGGACGAGCCGACAACGGCGCTCGACGTCACCATTCAGGCGCAGATTTTGGAACTTTTGCGCGAACTCCAAAAATCGCAGGGCTGTTCGATCATGCTCATCACGCACGATCTCGGCGTTATCGCCGAAATGGCGGACGAAGTCGTCGTCATGTACGCGGGCAGGATCATCGAACGCGGGACGGTGCAGGAGATCTTCCGCAACCCGCTCCACCCCTATACGGTGGGGCTGCAAAAGAGCAAACCGCTCATCGGTTCCAGCGCGAAGGAGCCTCTCTACTCCATTCCCGGGCAGGTCCCCAACCCCATCAATCTGCCGAACCATTGCTATTTCCGCAACCGCTGTACGAGATGCACGGAGAAGTGCGGAGGAGAGTACCCGCAAGAATACAAAGTGAGCGATACGCACAGCGTGGCATGCTATCTCTATGAGGAGTGACAAATGGAAGAAACTTTCGTTGAAAAGACCGAAGAAGAGCCCATTCTGAAAGTGGAGCATCTCAAAAAATACTTCCCCATCAAGCGCAACTTCTTCGGAAAACCGATCGAATTCCTTCACGCCGTGGACGATGTGAGCTTCAAGGTGAACGCGGGTACCGCGATCGGCGTGGTGGGGGAGTCCGGCTGCGGCAAGACGACGCTGGGAAGAACGATCCTCCGCCTCTACGATGTGGACGGCGGGACGGTCGTGTTCGACGGGGTCGAGCTCAGCAGTCTCAAAAAGAGCGAGCTTAGGAAATACAGAACGGATATCCAGCTCATCTTTCAGGATCCTTATTCCAGCCTTCCGCCCCGTATGACGGTCGGTTCGATCATCGCAGAGGCGGTCAAGGTGCACAAGATCGTGCCCGCGAATGAAGTCCACGACTATGTGCTCGGCGTCATGAAGCAGTGCGGCTTGCAACCCCAGTATTACGACCGCTATCCCCACGAATTCTCGGGCGGACAGCGCCAGAGGATCTGCATCGCCCGCGCGCTCGCCGTGAAGCCCAAGCTCGTCATCTGCGACGAACCCGTCTCCGCGCTCGACGTGTCTATCCAGGCGCAGATCATCAATTTGCTCAAAGATCTTCAAAAGACGATGGGGCTCACCTATGTGTTCATCTCTCACGATCTCTCCGTCGTCAAGTATATCACCGACCAGATCATGGTCATGTATCTCGGGAACGTCATGGAGCTCGGGAATACCGAGCGGATCTTCGAAAATCCCCAGCATCCATATACAAAGGCGCTCTTCTCGGCGGTGCCCGTGCCCGACCCCGATGCGAAGATGAACCGCATCATTCTCGAAGGGGATATCCCTTCCCCCGCAAACCCGCCGCGCGGCTGCAAATTCCATACCCGCTGTTCGCAATGTATGAACGTCTGCCGCATGATCCCGCCCGCCTATCTCGAGACGGAGGAAAACCACTTTGTCGCCTGCCATCTCTATAATGAAGAGATCATGCGCGAGTTGGATAAATACGACGCGATGTACGAAGAAGAACTTCGCCTGCAAGCGGAGAAGGAAGCGGAGGAATATGCAAGAAAACACAGAAAGAGAACAAGGAACAGCGGCTCCGCAGACGGAAGCGCAGACGGAACAGAAAACAGCTCCGCAGACGCAGACGGAACAACCGACGGAACAGCCGACGGAACCGAACCCGCAAGCACAACCGCAGACACAACCGCAGAAGAAACGGAAGCGTAAACGGAAGAAAGTCAAGTACGTTGACGACGGTCACACCGTTTACAGCATGGAAGGGCTTACGGGGAAGCACCGGGAGGACGACGAGGACGCCTATCTCACCAAAAAGGAGAGGCGTGCGGCGATCCGTGCGGCGCTGGGGCACTATATGCCCATACTTCTGATGGTGCTTGCCTGTTTCACCCTGACGGCGCTCATGATATATTTTTGGCTCATGCCATGAATCAAGCAACAAGTAACAAGAAAAGAGGTCACCTATGGCAAAGTTGAAAAAAATCTTATGTTTATTATTGGTAGGCGTGATGGGATTCTCCGTCGCGGCGTGCGATACGGGCTCGTCTACCGCAGACCAAGGCAGCAGCAATGGTAGTAGCTCCTCCCAACCTTCGCAGGGGAATACGGAGGAGGGCAGCTCCAACGAGCTCAAACTCATCCAGAGCGACTTTCAGTTTACGCCCGAAGAGAGAATGTCCCGCATCAAGGCGGAATATCTCATCGAAAACAAGGGGTATTCGGAAAACGACGAGGTCGTCGCGATCCTCTCTCTCAACGGGGATGCGCTCATCGACACCTATCTTGCCGATGAAGAGCTCTCCGAAAAGATGTCCGTCGGCGAATTCGCCAAGACGCCCATGGGCATCCAGAGGAAAAATGCTATCGCTTTCAATCAGACCGACTTCCTCCGCAGGCTTGCCGCGCAGGGATTGTATACGTCTGTCAATTATACTTATACGACGATCGCAAACGCAGTCGCCGTCACTACGACATACGGAAACTTTTTGAAGATCGAACAGCTCAGCGGGGTGAAGAGCGCCTCGCTCGCCGAAACATACAGCCGTCCGCAGGAGTCGGACGTGATCGACGCGAGCGCGATCGTGAACGCCGTCGACGTCTATGAGACGGGTATCTTCAATTCCGAAAGCGCGAAGGACAAAAACGGGCAGTCTTATACGGGTAAGGGGACGTCTGTCGCCGTGCTCGACTCCGGCTTTGCGCTCAGCCATCCTGCATTCAATACCCATGAGCCCCAAGGCGATCTCATGTTTGATACCGACGACATCAAGGGCTTCATTACGGATGGCGCAGGAGGGGAAAAACTCAACGCTGTCGAGACGACGCCGTCACTTTCCGTCGGCGACGTGTATTACAGCAAGAAGATCCCCTTCCACTACGACTATGCTGATAAGGATCCCGACGTTTCGCCCTACGATTCCGAACATGGTACCCACGTCGCGGGGATCATCGGCGGTTATGCGGACTCTTATCAGGATAAGGACGGCAACACCGTCACCGACGGAGAGGGGCACAATATTCCCTTCAAGGGCATCGCGGTCGACACGCAGCTCGTGCTCATGAAAGTGTTCCCGGATCTTAGCGAAGGCGCCGAAACGGACGATATCCTTGCGGCGCTCGAGGACGCGGTCCTTCTCGAGGTCGACGCAATCAATATGTCCCTCGGCGCGGCTTGCGGCTTCGTGCGCGAGAAGGACGGCGATCCCGTCAACGATGTGTACGACAAGATCAACGAGAGCGGCGTGAGCCTCGTCACTGCGGCGAGCAACAATTATAGCTCCGCTTTCGGCGGCGCGCAGGGCAACACGAGCTTTGTCACCAATCCCGACAACGGCACCGTCGGCTCTCCCTCGACCTATCCCGCGGCGCTCTCCGTCGCCTCGATCGACGGGATCAAGAGCAAATACATCGTCGGCAACGGTTCAAAGGTATTCTTCTTCAACGAATCCAACTCCATCTCGGGCGAAGAGAACAATTTCTTCGACGAACTCTTCTCCGACGTACAGAGCAAGGGCGAGAGATACAATTTTACGGAGAGCCAGCATCCCAACCGCTACAACAATGTTTCGGTGGGGGCGGATGGGACGCTCACCGTCAAATACGTCACCGTCCCCGGCTACGGCTACCGTGTCAATTATTCCACGGTCGACGTTGAGGGCAAGATCGCCCTTGTCAGCCGCGGCGACTCGACCTTTGAAGACAAGGCGCTTCAGGCAAAGAATGCGGGCGCCATCGGATGTATCATCTACAACAACATTGAAGGCGACATCCTCATGTCCATGGGGAAAACCGACCACATCCCCACGATCTCCATCTCCAAGGAGGACGGCACGGCGCTTGCGCAGGTGAACGAGGGCACCATGACGTTCAGCTACAAGCAGGAGGCGGGTCCCTTCATGTCCGACTTCTCGAGCTGGGGGCCTCTGCCCGATCTCACGCTCAAACCCGACATTACGGCGCACGGCGGCAACATCACTTCCTCCGTGCCCGGCGACAAGTACGACCAGATCAGCGGTACCTCGATGGCATGTCCCAACATGTGCGGGCTCGTCGTCCTCATCCGCCAGTTCATCAAGGATCAACCCCGTTACAGCAAAATGACGTGGAAGGAGATCTCCGTCCTTACCAACCAAATGCTCATGTCGACGGCGACCATCATTCTGAACCAGCAGGGCAATCCCTATTCGCCCAGAAAGCAGGGCGCGGGACTTGCGAGCCTCTATAACGTCGTCAATACCAAGGCATATCTCACCGTCGACGACAAGGACCGCAGTAAGCTCGAACTCATGGACGATCCCACACGCAAAGGCGTCTATGTCATGGAGTTCAATATCGTCAACGTTTCCGATGCAGACATGCAGTACGACCTCGGGCTCATCGGCATGACGGAGAGCGTCTCCACGGCGGACGAAAAGCATATCGCGGAGCGCGACCAGCTCCTTTCTAACAACTTTACGGCGGAAGTGAGCGGGAACGGCTCTTTGAGCGGCAACCGCGTGACCGTCAAGGCGGGCAAAACAGCCAAGATCAAACTCACCTACACCCTCTCGCAAGAGGATAAGAACACCATCGAATCCCTCTTCCCGTACGGCATGTATGTCGAAGGGTTCGTGACGCTCGACGCCGTCGGAGAGAAAGAGATCGACCTCAATATTCCCTTCCTTGCCTTCTACGGCGACTGGACGCAGGCGCCCATCTTCGATAAGACTTATTACGAAGTGGAGTCGGAAGCGCACAACGCGGGGATCGACGAAGAGGATAAGATCAAGGCGGATTACTTCGCGACGACCCCTTACGGTTCCTATTACTACAACTATATCATTCCGCTCGGCACCTATCTCTACGACATCGACGAGAGCATCTACGATCCGATCCCCGCTTCGGAGGACCGCATCGCCGTCTCCAACGAGCTCAATAAGATCGACGGGATCGCTTCCGTCTATGCGGGGCTTCTCCGCGGCTGCAAGACGATGACGTATACCATTACCGACAAGGATACGGGAGAAGTCGTCTACGAGTATGTTCTCACGAACGCGCATAAGGCGTTCTCGCAGGGCGGATCGCCCATTCCGAACTATGAGTTCCTGCGCATCAACTCCGCGCAGATCGGGCTCATGAGCAACCGCAGGTATGAGTTCAAGATGGTGGGGCAGCTCGATTACGGCGAGGACGGCGGGCTCGACACGAACGTCCGCAATACCTTCTCGTTCGACTTCACCCTCGATACCGAGGCGCCCATCATCAAGAGCGCGACTTACGAAAAGGTGTACGACAAGACCCTCAAAAAGGATCGCTATTACGTCTATCTCACCGTTTACGACAACCAGTATGCAATGGCGCTTACGCCCATTGTGTTCTCCGTCAATCCCGATTACGACGGAACGCAGAATTCCAGCCAGTATTCTCCTTCCTATCTGTTGAAGGATCCCATTCCGCTGTACGGCGAGAAGGGGCAGGACAACCGAGTCCGCGTCGAGATCACGGATATTCTCGAAAATCTCGAATACGACGAACTCATTCCCAGCGCGCTCGGCTTCACGATCGAGGACTACGCGCTCAACCAAAATCTCTATATCTGCCAGCTCCCCGGCACCAATCCCGGCGAACGCGGCAAATTCAGCTTCACGAACGACGGAACGACGACGGGCGGCAAGAAGTCCATCATCTCCATCCAGGAGGGCGAGATCGTCGACCTCACCCAATATCTTGCGACAACGGATCCGAGCGTGGACGAAAACAAGGATTATCTGCGCTACCTCATCTGGGAATCCAACAACGAAAATATCGCGTCGGTGAAAGAGGGGCAGGTTCTCGGCAAGTCGATAGGCAGGACGACCATCACCGTCAGGGAGAACTTCTTCGGCGATTCCGCGACCATTTCCGTCAACGTCCGCGCAAGGGAGTCGGGCGCAAGCGCCGTCAACACCGTTGTGCCGCTTTCGACGAACAACGTCGAGGATGTGACCAAGGAAAACATCAAGTCCATCCGCTTCTCCTACTTCGATACCCTCTTTGCCCATGCGCGTGCGGGGCAGACGAGCGATATCGGCTCCACGGGCGACAGGATCTTTTTGACCGCATTGAATGGCGGGATCTCCGTCTATCCGGGCGAGCAGATCCAACTTCACTACGACCTCGACCCTTGGTACGTCGCCGATAAGTACGAACTTACCTATGCCACCAACAGACCCGACGTCGTTACCGTAAATGACCAAGGCGTTGTGGCGGCTCTGAAAAAGGGCAGCGCGACCATTACGCTCAGCGTAGGGGGCTCCAACCTCATCGCTTCTCTCCGCGTCACGGTCAACAGCGAATTTGTCATTGATGAAGCGCGGACGCTCGTCGCCTACAAGGGCGTGGGCGGAGACGTCGAGATCCCCGACGACGAGGGCATCCTCTACATCGGCCCCAACGCGTTCAGCCTCTATGAGACGAACTACCAGTACGCGCAGGAACTTCCCGACGACGACATCTATGCAAACCGGATCCCGGGCGTGAACAATACGATCAAGAAGGTCGTCGTTCCCGA
The DNA here is from genome assembly GCA_947626105.1 of uncultured Clostridia bacterium. Taxonomy (GTDB): domain Bacteria; phylum Bacillota; class Clostridia; order Christensenellales; family Borkfalkiaceae; genus Gallimonas. The sequence goes on from CANQQY010000008.1 coordinate 21,934, forward strand.
CGGCGTGATGGAGATCCAGCAGTACGCATTCTATAACTGTACCGCTCTCGAGACCGTCGAGCTTCCCGATACGGTGAAATTCCTTCGACGGAACGCCTTCTACGGGGACGTTTCCCTCAAAAACATCAACCTCGACCATGTGGAAGTCGTCGGCGACTATGTCTTTACGGGCTGCGCCGCGCTCGACAACATCGACATGCCGAATATGTACACGATCGGCACGGCGGGATTCATGAACTGCGTTGGGCTCACTTCCGTGGATCTCACCACGTTGCGGAACGCGGGCGAAAATGCCTTTGCGGGCTGCACGAAGCTCAAAGAAGTTACGCTCGGCAACCTTACAAAGCTCTCCGTCGGCATCTTCCGAAATTGCGGGCTCGAAAGCGTGGATATTTATGAAACAAAATTTATCCCCGCAAACGCCTTCTCGGGGAACGAGTCGCTTACAAGCGTGACCTTCCATAACGGCCTCAACGCCATTCACGACAGCGCGTTCAGCGGCGATACGACGCTCCAAAAAGTCACCCTTCCGAACAGCGCGTTTACGCTCGGCGCGAACGTATTCCAGGATTGCGCCGCGCTCGCGACCATCGAATTCCAGGAAAATACCCAAATCGACGTCACGGCGGGGAATCTCTTCAAGGGCACCGCGCTCACGACGATCACCGTCCCCGACAATAGCGAATTCTATTCCATGTCGGAAGATAAGCACCAGCTCCTCAATAAGACGGGGGATACGATCATTCTTGCGGCGATCAACGCCTATACAGGATCGACCGAACTCACGATCCCCGCGACCGTCAAGTACATCAAGAGCAGCGCATTCAGCGGCGCGCCGATTACCTCCGTAACCTTTGCCGGCGCGGTCGAGATCGGAAGCTATGCGTTTGCGGGGTGCGAATCGCTCGCCAAAGTCACCTTTGCCGAGGCAGAGGGGACGACGATCGGCCTTCGTGCTTTCAATAATTGCCAGGCTCTTGCGGCGGTCGAACATCTCGACAGCGTGAAAACGATCGGCGATTATGCCTTTACGCAGGCGAGGGCGCTTACGACTGCGTCGATCGGCGCAAATGCGCAGGTCGGCGAAGGGGCATTCCTCAATTCCGGTCTTACAAGCGTCACGCTCGGCGCGAATGTAAAACTCGGGCTCGGCGTTTTCCAGCGCTGCGTCTCTCTCCAAACCGTCACGATGCCCGAGAATGGCGGGGTCGAGATCGGAGCTCTGTGCTTCTCGAATGACAGTAAGCTCTCTACGATCGATTTGAGCAAGGCAACGGGGGAACTCGGGAACGAAGCGTTCTTCGGCTGCACCTCTCTCGAAAAGGCACAGCTTACCAATATCGAATCCATCGGGAATTTCGCCTTTGCGAATTGCAGCCGTCTTTCGGATCTTACGTTCGGCGAGGGGCTCACATGGATCGGCTATGGCGCCTTCATGGACTATTCCGTCATCGACGGTAGAACAGGCGGCGCGCCCATTATCACAACCCTTGAATTCCCCGCATCTCTCGAAAAGATGGATACGGACGCTTTCTACGGCTGCGACAGCCTGACCACCGTGACCTTCAAAGGCAACATCGCGGTGATCCCGACCGAAACCTTTGCCGAATGCGTCGCGCTCGCGACGGTTACCTTGCCCGAAACCTGCAAGGAGATCGGCGACTACGCCTTCGTCGGATGCTCCGCACTCACGACGATCAATCTTGGCCATGTAGAGAAAATCGGCAGATACGCTTTCACCTCGGCGGGGCATTACGATAACGGGACGACGGCAGGCGGATATCATTTCTCCGAACAAACCATCGATCTTTCGGCGGCAAAAGAGATCGGCGACGCCGCCTTTGCGGATACCCATATCGGCGGAACGATCTCCGTACCCAACCTTACCACGGTAGGCGCGTATGCCTTCCAGAGCTCCACGTTCACATCCTTCGACGCTCCTCATCTCGCCCACATCGGCGACGCGGCATTCCAGGGGAACACAGCGCTTACGGGCTTCAATTTCTCGGCGGAGCTTGAAGAGATCGGAAGCTATGTGTTCCTGAACTGCGAAGGCATTCAGGGCTACACCTTCGGGACGGAGAAGAAGTCGGACGGCGCGATCAACGATTACGCAAAACTTATAGACGGCGTGCTCTATACCAATATGGCGAACGGCAAACAGCTTCTCTCGTCCGTTCCCGCAGGGTTGAACGTCCAAAACCTCGAAGTCGAAGAGGGAACGTACCGGATCGACAGTTATGCGGGCAGTGCGAACACCCACATTTCCTCGCTCGTGCTTCCCGATTCCCTCGTCTCGATCGGCGACCATGCCTTCTTCGGCTATGTATCTTTGAAGTCGGTGGAATTCCGTTCCGCGACGGCTCCCACGCTCGAAAGTTCTTACGATCCGAACGGAAGCGAATTGCTTGAATCGACCGATCCCGGCTATGCGATCCTGCACAACCAGCAGAGCATGTACGGGTGGCTGGAACTCACCTACTTCAACTTTATCGACCTTGTCGGCAGGAACAATCCCATTCAGATGATCCTTCCCGCGAACGAGGTCTCGGGTTATGACAACGTGATCTATCTCGTCTACTTCGGTTCGGTGGAAAACGCACAGCGCAGCAGTTACGTTGCGATGGAGCAAGCGATGAAGGATTTCCTCGAATATGCCGCCGAGATCCAAAAGATCGGCAAGATCACGATGGCGCACGAGAAGCTCATCTCCGACGCAGTCGTCGCGCTCAACGCGGTCAAGCAGGATCCGACGGCGCACGGCGTCTCCGCGGAGGAATGGGACGCACTCAAAACCACCGTCACGAACGCGAGAAATACGATCGTCCGTCTTAAAATCGCCAACTCTACCAAAGAAGTGCGCGACATTCAGGCCGCGATCGACGCTCTGCCCGAGACGTATGTCCAATCGCAGGAGCTCGACAGCAAGATCGAGGCGCTCCGCGACGCGATCTCCCATCTCGAGATCGACGAAAGGGGACTTCTCGTGCAGGATAAATACACGAGCCTTCTCAACGCGTACGAAGCGGCGCACCCGAGCGACGATCCCAACCCGCCCGATACTCCTTCCGGTCCCGACGACAATCAAGGACAGCAGGGCGGAGAGCCCGAAGAGGAGGGCTGCGGCAGCGTCATCGGCGTCGGCGGCGCGATCCTCGCGGCGGTCGTGCTCTTGTCTGCGGCATGCGTGGTTCTCGTAAAGAAGAAGGAAAATAAATAACTTCGGAAGGCAAAACCCAAAAATTTTGTTTTTTCAAAAAAAACAGCCTCTGTGGCGCATTGAAATGCGCCACAGAAAAACAATTCACAGACGGTTTTCAGTCCGTCGGTCAAAGAGGAGAAAACCATGAAGAAATTTATCAGTATCTTTCTTGCGCTGATCATGATCCTCGCCTTTGCGGGGTGCGACAGCGATACTCCCGACGCCCCGGGGACGGGGGATACGGGAGAGAACGGCGGCAACGAGCAAAACGGCGAACCCGAACAGCTCGCCCAGCCCCTCGACCTCAATCTCTCGGGAGACGGGCTCATCAGTTGGAGCTATGTGCCGCACGCGACCTCCTACCTTGTCACCGCGGACGGCGCGAGCGCGACCGTGACGACGACTTCCTACCAAATGAACGGGGTCCCCGCGCACGACTTTACATACAGCGTGATTGCAAAGGCGGAAGGATATCTCGATTCGCCCGAAGCGACGGGTACCTATACCGCGCCCGACGTCTCCGTGTCCATCCTCGGCGCGCAGAACGTGGCAAGCGGCGCGACGGCGCAATACAACGCGACCGTTTCGGGAGCCGTCTCGGATAAGACGGTCACATGGTCGGTAACGAGCGGCGGCGAGTACGCTTCCATCAGCTCTGCGGGGCTCCTTACCGCAAAGGATGTGACGGGGGACCAGATCGTCACCATCCGCGCGACGAGCAACGGCAACGACACAAAGTATGCCGAAAAGACGGTCACGATCCGCGCCTATACCGAATTGACGCAGGAGATGCTCGACGAGCTTGCCGCAAAGACGACGATCGAATTCCTCGGGACGATCGACATTGATATCTATACCGTCGGTTCCCGTCCCGAATATCTCGGGAGCTCGCAACTCACCTCCGAGACCGCGATGGACGGCACCCATTGGTATGCAAGTTATCAGATAAACGACGGTTCGGGCGTTCCGCACGATATGTACGTCACAAAGCAGAACGGCGTCGCGAATCTCGTGAGCGTCAGCCTCATGAACGAGGAAGAGCTCATTCCCATGCTCGACGATGAGGGCAACGAACTCAACTGGGAAGAAGCGGGAATGTATAACTGTTTCTCCGGTTCCCTCGAGCATCCCTCCAAACTTCTCAAATCCGATTTTGAGTTCGACGATGAGACGTTTGCGTGGACATATAAGGGGGGAGACAAGGCGCTCATGCAGCGCATGATCAGCTCCGCGATCCCTTACAGCTTTACGCCGAAGAGCATCTCTCTGATCGTGGAAGAGGGCGAAGTGCTCGGGTTCACCGCGGTGAGCGAGAACGATACGCAGGTCTCTCCCGGGAACAATGCGACGATGACCCTGAGCGCGATCGTCAACTTCGAGGACGTGACGGTGCCGACGATCGGCAAGTTCGCATTCGATGAAGAGATCCACACTCCCTTGAAGGAAGCCCTCGACCATATGCACGCTCTCGACAGCTACACGATGATCTATCGGAATCTCGAACAGAACGCGCTCACGGGCTCCTCGATGTCTTACACGGGCTATAAGGAGACGGTCACGGCGGAAGCCTGCCTCTATGAGGACTTTGATTGGGAGTTCGGGAGCAGTGCGACCGATATCAAATACACCTATACGGGATACAAGTACGGCTTCAAACAGGTCGAAGATGGGCTTTACGACCAGTTCACGCAGGGTCAAGACGGGTATATTGCGACCCGCGCCTTTGCGGGAAACGTCAAGGACGCGCGTCCCGGCTTGAAGTTCGCGCCCGAACTCTTCACCTATTACGCGAAGGGGGCGGAAGGGGACGACTACGACATGTATTACGAAGTCGATTCCAGCATGAACATCGTCGCAACGGAGTTCTACCGCTACGTCGACGTTCTCGACCAGCTCTACGGCATGTATGCGTCGGTCGGGAACACGGGTTCGGGGTATATCCGCCCGAGTGTCACGGTCAAAGACGGCTATATCACGGAGATGCAGTTCTATTACTATATGGGCTACGTCTCGGGCGTGATCGAGATCGAATTCAGCGATTTCAACACGGCGACGATCGAAGAGGACATCACATTCACAACGCGTGAAGTCCCTACCTCTTGGGACGGGATCCCCTTCAACGAGTATGACGATGGGGAATCGGGCGGCGCTATGTTCCTGCCTTACGCGCAGAATTATCTCCAAACGAAAGAGGAGATCCCCTTCTTCGGGGCGGCGCTCGGCGATTGCTTCGCTTGGGCAAGAGATACCTTCTATTCGAGCGCAGGCAGGGCGCGCCGCGCGATCTGCATCTGGTACGACATTCCGACCGATCTCGACTATACGATCGGAAGTTCTTTGAAGAAGGTCCGCGATTGGCTTGTAGGGCAGGGTTATGAGCAGACCGACATGAAGGAAGGCTCCGCAGGAAATACCTATGAGTATTCCAACGGCACGCTGGGGATCGCAGTGGAAGATTCACAGACGCTCCTTTATATCTACGTTTGGGTGGAGGCCTCCGCGGCGGAACCCGCAGAATAAATCGGAAAAAATTTTTATAAGAGGTAAAAGATATGAAAAAGGCAAAATTGTTCAGCAGCATCCTTGCCACAGCGCTTGCGGGAATTCTGTGCTTTTCCGTAGCCGCATGCGACGACGATCCCGAACCCTCACAAGACGTTCCCGGACAGTCCCAAGAGGGACCCGGCAACCCGAGCCAAGGCGAAACGAATCCCCCTGCACCCGCCGTATCGATCTCGATCGGCGCAGGCGTACCCATGGAGATCAAAAAGGGCGAACAGGTCACGCTTACCGTCACCGTGACGAATACGGACAATAAGAAATACACATGGTCGGTTACGGACAGCACGGGCGCGGCGAGCGACATCCTCGCCGTCAGCGCGGAAAATGTGGTCACCGTCGAAAAGGACGTTCAGCTCGACACCGCCGTCACGGTCACGGCGACGTCGGAAGCGGATCCGACGAAGAAGGCTTCCCACACCTTTACCGTAAAGCCCAATATCACAGGGCAGGTAGGGGAGCTTACCGCCGAAGCGCTCCAAGCGATCTCGGGACCCAACCTTACGGTTACCGGTACGGTCACAGATTACTACGAAGATCTGCAATATTCCGCAAACGACCAAACGACTGTATACGACAGCGTCGTTAAAATGAGTCAAGACGCATGGTACGGCGAGTTCAGCGCGCAGGGAGAGGGAGACGTCATTTCCAGCAACTACCGCGCGGGCGAGCAGTACGGCAATCAGGGGCATGCCTTGATGAGCGTGTACATTGATAAAGACAACAAGGTCGCCGAACGCGCCGAAACCGACTACCAGAGCATTCCCCTGCTTTGGGAGAACCAGCACTTGTACAACCATCTGGGAAGTCTTGGGACGGATATTTCCAAGAAGTTCACCTACGATGCGACCAACGGCGAGTATATCTACGATATCGAACCGAGCGGCCCCTACGACACCGATTATAGCGCGGATGAATATCTCATGATTTATCTTGCCGTGTCGCTCACGCCCATGCTCGACGAAAACTTCACGCAGTTCCGTCTCAAAATGACGGACGGCGCCGTCACGGGCATCTGGGCGCAGACAGCAGTCGCTACCGTTACCGCAGGCGACGGCGAGACCGTGCTCGAGCGCTCGTATACCGAAGTCGAGCTCACGATCTCCGAAGTCGGCACGACCGTCGTTCCCCAGCCCGCTCCTTACGAAGTGCCCGACGGGGAAGCGGAATATTATGGTTATCTCACAGAAGCCGTAAGCGCCATGAAGGCCGCTAAGAACTATACGTTTAAGGCGATCGAGACTTCTGTCGCAGCTCCCAGCTACGACGAGGGCGACTATGAGATGGAATCGGCCGGCGGCGGCGTTGCTGCGATCGCGGCTGCGGTTCCGCTTGCGGATGCCGACCAGTATTATCATAGGCACACCGCGTCGAAGAGCCCTATCGGCGGCACAGGCACCATCGGCTATGTGACGGAGGATGCCGCGGTCTTTGAAACGATCGGCAAATATTCCGCCTCCATGGACGGACAGGATTACAACTTCAATTACAGCGGATATAAGCAGTACTCCGGCTACTACGAAGTTTTGGACGACCAACAGGTCTATACCACGGTAAAGGGACTCATCGGCGTGGAGCGCAAGAGCGGCAACTTCTTCGAAAAAGCAATGCCGCAGTGGGATTTTGCTCCCGAGATCTTTGAGTTCACCGGCAGCAACATCGTTGTTTCGGGCAGTACCCGTACAACTGTGTATAATTTCGTTCTGCGCGACGGCTTCATCACCAATGATGTTTCCCGCCAGATCTCCGCGCACGACTTTGCCGAAGACGGCGAAGCGATGGCGTTCTCCACCCTTACCATTTCCGTTGCGGTAGACGAAGATGGGCATGCCTACATTTATTCTACGGAGTTTCCCTATGACGTGAGCGACGGCCTCTACACCGGGTTTATCACCACGACGTTCAAAAACTTCGGTACGACGACGCTCTTGAAGGACGCCTTCGATACGGAGAAAGGATACTATATCGAGAGAGTTTGGAGAGATACGTGGGACAAATACACCGCGCACGACTACAATCCCGACCACGTTTACGGACAGAGCCGCGATGAGAATGCAGAGACCGTGCTCCGTCATATGTTCCCCGCGATCACCGATATCAGCCAGCTTCCCGCTCCTTCGATCCTCATGGAGCTCATTAGCGACGATGTGAACGGACCTTGGTTCGATTACGACCTGAACGATGACGGCACCCTCAAACGTGAGGAGTTCTCCTTCAACTGCGCGATGAGCGACGACGATCCCCGTCTCGACAGAAACGGCGTCGTCATCGACATTGAGGCGCTTCTCGGAGCGAATGGCGCGCTTACCGAAGAGATCTTGAAGGTCAGCGGCTGGACTTACAGCCCCGCGAATTCGGGATACCGCACGGAAGGCAATCCCACGTCCAGCTATTTTGCAACGTATGTCAATCAGACGCTCGGCATCATGCTCGTCGTCGAAAACAACCACACGAAGAACTTCTTCTTCGACTTCTACAAGATGGGCGATTGGTCTTTGAACAGAAGCTGATCGGTCCGTAATAAGGAGGCAAGCGCATGAAACGCCTTATAAAACTTCTATCTCTTCTGTGCGTCATGCTTGCTCTCGTATTTTCTGCCTGCGGGGGAGATCCTTCCCCCGCCACGGGCGATGAGCCCGGGGATCAACAGGGTAGCGGAAACGGACAGGAAGAAGGAAAAGAAAAAGAAGTTGTTGTCGCTGCCGTCGAAAGCAGCGTTCAGATCAAAGATGAAGAGGTTTCCTCTTACGACTTTACAAGCCTCTTCACAATTACCGTAGACGGTGAGAAAAAGGACGTTTTGGCGTCTTATCTCGACCTTTCCGCTCTCAGCGAGGCGGCGGGAACGTATACGGTCACCTGCAACTATGAAGGAAAGAACGCCAGCGTATCCGTGACGGTCGTTGCGACGGTCTATACGCTCACTCTCTCGGTGGAAGAAGTTACGCTCAAAGTTTCCGCGGTGGAGGGGACGGACTTTCTGAACTATTTCACGGCGCAAAAGGACGGCGTGAAGGATACGATCACGCAGGACATGGTCGAAAATACCGTCCGAGCGGAGGTCGGCGACTATGCCGTCACGGTAACCTACCACGGCGAGAGCAAAACCCTTACCGTTCACGTCGTGTCCGACCATAGCGTCGAGGTTGTCCTCTCCTACGAACATCCCGAAGTCCCCGAGAACGCTCTCGAAGATTTCGACGCAGCCTCGCTCTTCTCCCTCTATATCGACGGAGTTGCTGTCGAGGTGACGGGGGAGATGCTCACCGTCGAAGGGCTTGACGGAGCCTCCGCGGGCGGCACGTTCACCGTAGAACTGAACTATTCGGCAAACAGGATCACCGCGGCAAAGAGCGTGACTGTCTCGGTCACCGAAGCGCGGCAGATCGTCATCACGCCGAAGAATATCGAAACTTATCCCAACGCGGAGGAGATCGACCTCACGACGCTCTTCACCATCCGTCAGGGTGACGAGGAGATCCCCGTCACCATCGACATGATCGAAGGCGTCATCGACTACTCCAAGGCGGGCGAGAACAACATCGTCCTGACGTACGGCGGCGTGAGCGCGACGGCGGTCGTCACAGTCAGAATGGGCGTGATCATTGATTATGCGCATTCCGACGCCGTGCAGGTCAAGGTCGGTACGGACATGGAGACATACCCGTTTGCAGACGACTTCATCGTCGTGATCAACGGCGCGCGGTATCTCCGCATCCCCGATTCCTGCTTCGATCTTTCGGAGGTCAATTTCGCGGAAGAGGGGACGTATACAGCGACGCTCACGATCCGCTATGGCGACCAGCCGAGCGGGAACACCTTCCCGCCCAAATTCCCCGAACCGCAGCTCGTCACAAAGACGATCACCTATGTCGTCGTTGCGGCGCAGTACGACCTCTCGGTGAAAGAGGAGTTCGTGAAACTCCCCAAGGGGACGACCTCTTACGATCCCACCTCGAACCTTGCTCTTACGATCGACGGATACAAACAGAGCTTCACAACGAGAAGGGACTATGCCGACGGAATCACCGTCTACTATGAGGCGCTCACGGAGATCGACTTCTCCTCGCCCGAAGTGCAGACGGTGCGCCTTGCCCTCTATATCAATGGAACCGGCAGCGAGCCCGTCGAGGTAGAATATGAGCTGCAAGTCGAGACGGAGATCGTCATCGAAGCAAAGGACGGCATCGCTTTCACGGGTGAAACGCTGTATACGAGAGACCTCTTCACCGTCACCGAAAACGGCGAGGCGGTCGAGGATGTGCAGGAGTACATCAGCGGGAAAGTCGATACGTTCAAACCCGGCGTCTATTTTGTCTCGATCAATTACAAGGGACTTACCGCAGAGTGCAAGGTCGTCGTGTACAGGCGCGACTTTATCGGGACGTATAGAACTTCTCTTACGACGATCCCCGTCGAGGAAGAGGAGGAGGACGACGGAGAAGGCGGCGGCTGGGGCGACGAGTACGATACCGACTGGACGTCTGCGCCCGCCGACGTCATGCCCATTGCCGAGACTGCGCCGACGCCGCTCGGCGGACTCACGATCAACGCGGACGGCTCCATCCGTTTCAACGGGATCAGCGTCGATTCGATCACGGGTATCGACGAGAACACGATGATCCTCCATACGGGCACAAACGGGACCGGCAGAGACTATACGCTCCACTATGAGAACGGTATTGTGGTGCTCGAAGTCGAAAATTCCATCCGTCTGAAATACAGCGATTACGCCCGTCCGCTCGTCTACTTCCATGAGGATCTTTGGGCGATGCAGGAGAAACTTACCGTCAACGATACTTCTTCCTATATCCTGCAATCGCACTCTGCGGGGCACTTCTCCATGGATATGACCCGTTTGAAGTCAAAAACAGACGGTTCGGAACTTTGGTTCGCACTCTATGTCAAGGTGCTCGAAAACCTCTCTTCCAACACGTCCTATGCGGTCGAATGGGGCGAAGTGACCTTCGAAGGCGACTATTCCAAGGAGATCGGCGCGGAAAACACGATTTTCTTTAACGGAACGGCATATCATTTCGCGATGAAGGACGCCACGACGGGGCAGACAGTCGCCGTCAATTCGCAGCCTTACCGCAATACCACCTTTACGGGAAGCATCGACGGAAAAGAGGCGACTCTCGTCGTCAATGCCTCGAATTGGTATCAACTCTATGTCGGAACGGGGCTTATACTGCAAGTTCTGCCCAACGACCTCGGCAATATGAAGCACGGCGGCGAGCGTGCGGACGGCAAAGTGCATCTGTATAAGCTGAACGACGAAACATACGGCACCTATTCCTATCTGTTTACGCTGGATCCCGAGGCAAAGACGTTTGTTCTCGAAGAACGGGACAGCGTCTACGGCGTCTATCGGCGGGGGAACATGCTCCTCTTCCTCGACGGATACGGAACGGGAAACTTCTACGAAAATTACAGCACGACGAGCTTTTCGAGCACAGAAGTCACTTACACCCTGAAAAACGGGGAGCTTCATCTCGGATTCGAAACCTACGACCCGAAGAGCGTCTACGGATACGAGGCGACCTTCTACGTCTCCCGCCTTCTGAACGTTCTCACGGCGAAGAGCTCCAAAAACGACATTTTCTCGGGCGAAGATTTCGAGAACACGATGATCTCCGACGGCGCGATCGTCAAGGTAAACGTGACGATGTGCACCGCGCGCGACCAGATCATCGAGGGCGTGAGCATCACGACCAAGGACGGGGAGCTCTCCAAGGAAGAAAAGAACGCGCTCATCAATACGAATTGCGTGAATTTCACCCAGGCGGGATTCTATCTGTTCACCGTCACCGTTACGGTGGGTGGCGAAAGCGTCGAATCCAGCTATGCTATCCAAACATTCGTCTCGTCCTATAAGGGGAACTCCCTTATCGCGAACTATGGGCAGGGCGTGATCAACGGCGCGGGCTTCGGGCTCCGCCTCGATGAGTACGGCAGAGCGTATCTCTCTTCCGGAGAAGTGATTTACAGCGGCACGTTTACGATCGCCCAAGACAACCGTTCTTTCATTGTCAAGGCGTATAACGAAAACGGCGGATATGTGAGCGCGAAGGGGACCGTCCTCGCGGAAGGGATCATCCGCGTGGATTGCTCGGGCACCCTCCACTATTCCGATTACTTTGTGATCGGTTCGAGCTCCGTCGCAGGGACGAGCGGATATGTGCTCCGCAGATTTGTTTCGGGAAGCAATACCGTCTATGTCGCCTGCACGAGCGACAAGACAGTCGGCGAAGTCGTTACCGTTACGGCGGAAGGCGACATCTACACCATCACGCAGGGCGACAGCGTGCGCCGTGCGCGGATCGTTTGGGGCAGCGCCTCAAGCGGGATCACCTTCCTCGAAGGTTGATCAATTTGTGTCGAAACGGATAGCGTCTTTCAGCGCGGAAAAGTGTGACATGCCCTACCCGTCACGATAAATTCGTAAAATTTTTATAAGGAGTTGTATTATGAAAAAGAGGAGAGTACTTGCCCTTATCGCAATGCTCTGCATGCTGGTTGCCGCGATCTGCGGCGTTGCGGCGTGCGACAGCGATGAGCACACCCACTCCTACGGCGAATGGACGATCACCCAAGAGCCTACGTTGGAGTCGGGAGGAAAGGCAACGCACAAGTGCACGGAAGACGACTATTCCGAAGAAGTCGACATTCCCGCACTCAGCGACGCGCTTTGGACAAAGAGCGTCAAGACTCCCGCGACGCACGCGAGCGGAGGCGTAGATACCTACACCTCGGCGTACGGCAGCGTGGATGTTGATTCCGCGAAGCTCACCGAGCACACGTGGGGCGCATGGTCGATCACCCAAGATCCCACGCTCACGGCGGGCGGCAAGGCGAAGCACACCTGCACGTTGAACGACGGCGGCGAAGATGAGATCGACATCCCCGCCCTCAACGACGCTTCCGTCTGGACGAAGGACGAGGAGGCTTCCACGCCCGCAACGCACACCGTGCCCGGTACCGACGTTTACACTTCCGTCTACGGCGAAGTGGAAGTTGAGGTTCCCGTGACCGGCGAGCACAGCTACGGCGCATGGACGATCACCCAGGATCCCACGCTCACCACGGGCGGCAAGGCGAAGCACACCTGCACCCTCGGCGACAACCATGAGGAGGAGATCGACATCCCCGCCCTCAATGACGCAGAGGTCTGGACGAAGGACGAGGAGGCTTCCACGCCCGCAACGCACGCCGCGACGGGCACAGACGTCTATACGTCCGTTTACGGCAGCGTGAACGTCACGACCGATAAGCTCGCCGAGCACACATGGGGCGCATGGGAAATCACCCAAGATCCCACGCTCGAAGCAGGCGGCAAGGCGAAGCACACCTGCACGTTGAACGACGGCGGCGAGGAGGAAAAAGATATCCCCGCCCTCAACGATGCAGATGTTTGGACGAAGGATACGGAAAATTCCCACCCCGCAACGCATACCGCACCCGGCACCGACGTCTACAAGTCCGAGTACGGCACTGTGGAAGTCGAGATCCCCGCGAAGAGCGACGAACATCAGTGGAGCGCATGGAGCTGGAAGGACGGAACGGAGCCTACCGAGGAAACGGGGGCTACCGCGACGCGTTCCTGCGAGATCGCAGAGTGCAACGAAACAGAAGAAAAGACTGTTCCCAATTTGAAGGATGCTTCCGTTTGGGAATGCGACGAGACCCCCGCGACCTACAACGGGAAGGGCAGCAAAGTCTATACCTCGGAGTACGGCACGGTCACGGTGGAGACCGCAAAACTTGTCGCCCCTTACGACGGCAAAACCTATCATCAAATCGATATCAAGGTTCAGGAGAATCAGTTCAACGGAACGCTCTCCGTCGGCAACAACTGGCAGCAAGCCTCCCTCACGCTTGACGAAAACGGCGTCGGCCTCGGGACGGCATATCCTTTCAGCAACAACACCAAGATCGCCTTTACGATGGTCGATCCGGAGACGGGCAAGATCTCGATCTCCTTTACGAGCAAGGCGGCAGAGGATGCAGAGGACGCAGAGGACGCTTTCACGGGCGAAGTCAAGACCGTGACGGGTTATGTCGATATGGCAACCGGATTTGTCCTCATGGCATACAACGGTGAGGACTTCACCGAATGCTATCTTCTTACCCCTTACGGGCAATACAGCAGCGGGGCAACCGCTTCCGTCTGGGGCGAGAGCGCGCTCAACTATGGCATTGCGCTTTCCTATACCTACACGGATACGACCGAAAAGACCGAGACCCTCTACATTTCCGACAGCGGCGTCGCTTTCGGCGTCACGTTCACCGATCTTGCGGGAGCAGCCGTCAAGGCGGAGAATTGCTACAATGCCGCACAGCTCTACATCAAGAAGGGCGAAACCGTTTTGGCGAGCCTCGGCTATAACGGTGAAACGATGGTCGCCCTCGACGGCTATGAAGGCGAATATGAGGATGCAACGCTTGGCAAGGTCACCCTTTCGGGCGTCGGAACATTGACGGCCTCCAAGGACGACGTTCAGTCCACGGGTACTTATACGATCGCGGGCGAGAATACCCTCGATCTCCTTGTGACGACGGAAGGCGCAACGAAGTCTTATACAGCCACCGTCGTAAAGGCAGATAAGTCCATGACTGCAACCGAGGCAAAAGTCACCGTCTCCTTCAATATGAATGATCACGGGACGCAGGAAGCGCAGGAAGGCTATAAGAACGTCGAAATGACTCTGCCCGAACCCGCAGAAACGGATGGAATGCTCTTCCGCGGCTGGTTCCTCGAAGAGGGTTGCACGACGCCCGTTCCCGATCCCTTCAAACCCTCGGAGGACGTCACGCTCTACGCAAAGTGGGTCGAGAAGCTCACCGTCAAAGTGCATGCGCTTCCCGATCAAAGCACATCCGAGGAACTTGAAGTCGGCGTCGGCGACAATATCCTCGAATCCTTGCAGAAGTATGATACTTCCGTGAAGGACGGCAAGGTGTTCAAGGATTGGTATACGTTGAGCGGCGAGGATAAAGTCTATCTTAGCAGTTATCCCGAGTCCGTGTATTCCGCCGAAAACGACAATATGGATCTGTACTCCGAATGGGAAAGCGCTCCCTACGCGGGCGACTATAAAGGATCCGAAATTTACAATGCGGGCTACGGTTCATCGGCAGTCAACATTACGATCGGCGAAGATGGTAAGATCTCCGGATCCAAGACCGGTACTGTCGATGATTACAATGAAGAGACGCAGATCATCACATGGACGGATTCGAACCAGAAAACCAATTACTTCTTCTTTGACGCGAAGAGCGGCGTTCTCGCGTATAATGAGAGCGGCTCAACGTACCAGTATTTGGGCAACGATATGTATGTGTTGAGCAAGTACGCTACCGCAAACGACATCAAAGATAAGTTTGGCGTTCAGGCGAGCTCGAAGCACGATAGCAGCAGAGGTTGGTACGCTCAATTCGTCGAGATCGAAACGAGCTCCGGCAAAAAGAGTGTTTTCATCTACGATACGCACATTTATTCGGATGTGACGATCACAGACGCATTCGGTTCCCCGCTTGCAGTCAGTGCGATCGCAGGATCCAAGACGGTCGTCGTAAAGGATTCGGACGAAGAGATCTTGCTGAAAGTTGCCTCTCAGGGCGAAACTTTCAAAGCACAAAGCAGTACCGTCGACCTCGATGAGTATTTCGGCACCTACACCAAAGCGGATTCCGACGATCTTACGCTCGACGGCATCGGCAATCTTGTTTTGGGCGACAAGAACGGTACCTACAAGGCGGCTCCCGAGGGCTCCTCGTACACCTTCGACGCATACATCACCGAGGGCGAAACGCAGGTCTATTATGAACTGACGGTCGATCTCGTCGAGAAGAACTACACGCTCGATAAAATCATGGTCAACGTGACGCTCAATAAGGGCGGCCACGGCGGCGACAACGAGACGAAGTCTTACAATAAGAATGTTGAGTTCACCTTGCCCGTCCTTTCGGACGAAGCAGGCGAATATCTCTTCCGCGGCTGGTTCTCCAATGAGGACTGCACGCTCGAACTTGAAAAGGACGGCGATAACTACGTCTATGCGCCTGCGGAAGACGGCACGACCGTCTATGCAAAGTGGGTGAAGAAGGTCACGATCACCGTTCATCTCGGCGACGCGACCCTTCCCGAGGGCTCGCTCGGCGCAGACGGCAAGATCGATACTTTCGGACAGGGCGAAGAAGTCACGCTTGCCC
Source organism: uncultured Clostridia bacterium (assembly GCA_947626105.1). Classification (GTDB taxonomy): domain Bacteria; phylum Bacillota; class Clostridia; order Christensenellales; family Borkfalkiaceae; genus Gallimonas. The sequence continues at coordinate 37,910 of CANQQY010000008.1, forward strand.
GTCCTTCCAAGGAAGGCAGCAAGTTCGAAGGCTGGTTCAAGGATGATTCGTTTGAGAACCCTTGGGGCGAAATGGACGGAGAAGGCAATACCGCCGTTACGCTCGGCGACGACGTCACAACGCTCGATCTCTATCCGAAGTGGGGCGAAGCTCCCGCTTATACCGGCGAGTATCATGTCTACTTCTACGAAGGCTCCAATGCAAACGGTGGCGCTGCAAACGGCAAGATCCAGAGCGGCACCTACAAGATCGATGCCGAGGGCTTCGCGCCCGCACCTTCGGGCGTTGCATGGCCTCTCAACATGGATGCGACGGTCGGCTACACTTCCGAAGCGGATGCCGAGGACTCCGTCCGTGCGCTCACCCTTACCCGCTCCAACGGAACCAACGAAGCATTCATCGACCTCACGTCGAAGATCATCGTCATCAACCTGAGAGGAACCGGCTTTACAACTGTTGTTGTTCTTGTCCCCGTAGACAAGGAAGTCACCGAAGCAGACTCCTATTGGAATGAGGGCAACCAGCGTGCGATTACGTTCAGCGGCGAGGAGACCACGTCGATCTTCATCAACAACGGAACGATCCACTTCGGCGTAACCCTCGAGGATAAGGACGGCGGCACAGTCGCAGCCGACCAGGCATATCAGGCAGAACGTCTCTATGTCAAGAAGGATGGCGCGAATGTGGAAGGGATCAAGGGCTTCGGCTTCAACGGCACCACCATGAAGGAGCTCGACGGCAAGGAAGGCGACTACACCTACGCAGGCGATGCGGGCGGCGAGCTCGACTTCGGCAAACTCACGGTCAATGGCGTCGGCGGCGTTACGACCGAGAAGAAGGGCAAGGGTACCTATACGCTCGTCAGCGGTCAATCCTACACGGCAGAACTTCGTCTTGAAGGTTTGTTCTACTACCTCACCCTCACGTTGAACCCCGAAAACTATACCTATACCGTTGAAAAGCCCATGGCGACGGTCACATTTGAATTGGTCGACGGCACCGACGATCAAAAGAACGGAAAGACGCTCACAAGCTCGAACGACTTCCCTGAAAGTGCACAGTATAACCTTAATACTGAATTCACGCTTGAACAAGTTCCCGAAGTCGATGGCTATGTATTCCGCGGCTGGTATACCGCCAAGGGCAATTGGTATTCGAGCGAAGAGCTCAACAAGGACGGCGACGGCAACTACGTCTATACGCCTACCGCCAAGACCGTTACCCTCTATGCGAAGTTCGAACAGAAGATCACGATCACCATCCACTACGGCGCAGATATGGGCGGCGATGTTGTGATCGAGCTTGCCAAGGGTGAATCTGTCGACGATATCCGCGACACATGGCCCGGCGAACCCGGTATTACAAACGGCAAGCGCTTTGTCGGCTGGTACAAGGATGCTTCCTATGAGACCGAGTGGAACGATGATTACCCTGTCCAGGAGAGCATCGAAATCTACGTGAAGTGGGAAGAAATTCCCGAAATCGACTACGTCACGAGCGGAAGCAACAAGTGGACGTACGACGAAGCAAGCACAACTTGGAAGAGCGCAACTCCGTCGAGCTATCCCTATGAATCCAAGATGACGATCACTTTCGCTTATAGCGGAACCTACTCCTTCGATTGGACGCTCGATTGCGATACCGATGCAGGCGCTACGATCAAGTGGCAGCATGCCGACGGTACTTCGACGACGACGATTTTGAGCGAAAAAGGCTCGGGGTCTGCAAGTTCAAAGAAGACGGGCAATATCTCCAAGGAAGTCAAGGCGGGCGATTCGTTTGTCCTGACATACACGAGAGATTCTAACTCTTGGGATGTCGGCGAAGACTGCATGAAGATCAGTAACATCGTCTGGACAAAGGACGTTCTCGATGGGTTCGAAGGCACCTATGCGGGCGAAAAATCGGATGAATCTATCAAAAATCAAGAGCTTGAGCTGGACGGCAAGGGCGGCGCTTCGTGGGTAGGCAGGACGGGCAAATATACCGTCAAAGAGTCTCCCGAAAACACCATCGAACTTTACCTTGACGCAGAAGGCGAAAAACCCGCAGAGTACTGGGTCATCACCCTCACCAAGGGCGAATCTACCTACACGGCCGAAAAGCCCATGGTGAAGATCACCTTCGAAACGGACAACGAAGCGGTTAAGGTGGATCCCGTTGAGTACAACAAGAACATTCCCGTAAAACTTCCCGTGCCCGAGAGTGACGTCGGCGTATACACCGGTTGGTACACGAACAATGCCTGCACCGAGGAATATGCGGTCGAACTCGATGAGCAGGGCATGTACACGCCCACGGAAGAGACGACCCTCTACACGAAGATCACTTCGGAAGAAGTGACGCTTACGATCGACTACGGCGAACACGGCCCCGAGCAGAACAAGACGGTGAAATTGGCAAAGGGCGAGACCCCGGAACTTACCGAGTATGAACCCGAACCCGATAACGGATTTGTCTTTGACGGTTGGTACGAGGATGAGGATTGCCTGACGCCCTATACTCCCGCTCCCCTGAACGAGAGCAAGACGATCTACGCTAAGTGGAAGGCGGAAGAGGAAAAACCGTATACGATCGAGGCAACCCATACTCCCGGTCGTAGCGACATCACTTGGGTAGAGGGCCCGAGCGGCACTTGGAGAATCGACACGAGCAGGAGCAGTGTCTACGGGATCCTCAAGATCACATTCACAAAAGCGGGGACGTTCTCGTTCGATTATGAAGCTCAGATCAGCGATCCTGGTGAGTGGGGTGACTGTGCGGAGGCACTGTTGAATGCGGATCCTACGGCGCAGGGATGGCATTCCAGTGCCATAAGAACAGGTTCGGGAAGCAAGTCTTTCACCGTGAATGAAGGCGATACGGTTTATATCGCAACAATCGTTATAAGCGGCGGTTCCGGTGACTTCATGCAGGTTTCCAACTTCCAGCTTGTATAACTGGGTTAATTCCTGTCTCACAGACAAAAAAAACAGACGCTTCGGCGTCTGTTTTTTTGTCGCTTTCGCTCTGCAAGACCTGCCCCCGTTTACGGGGGCGGGTGGCGCGCGAAGCGCGACAGGTGGGGGATGTAGTCGGGGGCGCGCTCCCGCCTCCCTCATACTCTTTCGGAATGCGTTCATTGACACTTGCGGCTTTTTCTGTTATAATAAAATGGGTGGGAATCGGGGAACCCGCCCGAACGGTCCTTAACGGAGAAAAAACATGAAAAAAAGAGTCGCTATTTTTGCGTGCGCGCTGTCTGCGCTTTTCACAATGCAGCTTCTTTCGGGATGTGACCTTTCCTCTGAAAAGGGAAAAGGGGACGCGGACGCTCCGCACGGTTCAGACTCGCCGCTGATCGGCGAAACCTACCTCGACGCCTTTAATGGCGCAGAACTTTCGGGGAGCGACGTCCTTGTCAAAGCCGACGGCGACGCGGTCCACATTCGCTGGGCGGCGCAGGAAGGCGCGCTCGGCTATACGATCTACCGTGCCGAGAGCACGTTCGGCGTCTTTTCGAAGGTCGCCGACCTTGATGCCGACGTTTTGTCTTACGAAACGGATACTTTTCCCTACGATGTATACAAAGTCTGCGCTTTGACGGAGAACGGGGAGCGGGAGATCGGCGCGTCGAGCGCATTCTCCCCGAATGCCTTTTTGTTCTCCCCGTATGACGACGCCGAGGCCGTCCAAAGCGCCATTGACGAAGTGCATTCGAGCCTCGAAACGGGAAGCACGGGGCAATTTTCCTCCCGCAGAGCCGCGTTGATGTTCCTCCCGGGCAGTCATGAAGTGACAGCCAGAGTCGGATATTATACTTCCGTCAACGGGTTGGGCGAAGTCCCGACGGACGTCTCTTTGAAAGAGGTGTACGTCTCGGACAAGGTGCTTTCAGGCAGGAATGCGACGTGCACTTTTTGGCGGAGCGTCGAAAACGTCTCCGTCCGTTCGAGCGTCACGTGGGCTGTCTCGCAGGCGACGAGTTTCCGCCGCAGTCAGATCCGCGGGAGTCTTTCTCTCTCCTACGGCGGCTGGGCGTCGGGCGGATTCATCGCAAATTGTGAGATCACCGGCCGCGTCGCGGCGGGTACCCAACAGCAGTGGTATACCCGCAATACCACCGCCGAGGCATATAACGGCGGCTCCTTCAACATGGTTTACAGCGGCTGCATCGGGGAGACGGGCAGCGGCGTCTGGACGGCGGACGGGGGGAGCGTTACCAACCTGGATACGACGGAAAAGGTCGCCGAAAAGCCTTTTCTCTACCAAAGCGGGACGGGATATCAGGTGTTTGTCCCGCTCGTCCGCGAGAACACGCGCGGGATCACGTGGGGGGAGAATCTCGGGCAGGAGCTCGGGGTGTCGTACGACCTGGACGAATTTTATATCGCCGACGCCCGCTACGATACGGCGGATTCCATCAACGAAGCGCTCGAAGCGGGACGGCACTTGCTCCTCACGCCGGGGATCTACGAGCTCGACAAGCCCATTGAAGTCACTTGGGAGAATACCGTCGTCCTCGGGCTCGGCTATGCGACGCTCAAAATCGGCGGCGGGAACGGGGAAGCGGCGCTCAAAGTCGCCGATGTGTCCGGAGTGCGCGTGGCGGATATTCTCGTCGACGCGGGAGGATACAGCAAAAATATGGTCGTCATCGGGGAAGAGGGGAGCGAACAGGACAACAGCGAGAACCCCGTAGTCCTCTCCGATCTCTACTTCCGCATCGGCGGCGTTGAAAACGTCCACACCGAGACGGATACCGCGCTTCTCATCTATGCGAACGACGTCATCGGCGATAATTTTTGGGTCTGGCGTGCCGATCATACGAACGGCGTAGCATGGAACGACGAGAATGCAGGAGATCATACCGACTACGGCAACCCCGCAAAGACGGGGGTGGAAGTGCAGGGCGACCGCGTGCGTTGCTATGCGCTCATGGTGGAACACTTCGAAGAATATCAGACGCTTTGGAAGGGCGAGGACGGTCTCACCGTAATGTACCAGTCCGAAACGCCTTACCGCGTGCCCGATCAGAGCGCGTGGATGTCCCATGATGGCGCAAAACGCGGCTATGCGAGCTACAAGGTGGACGACGCCGTCACGCGCCACAGAGCGGTCGGGATCGGCGTTTATCTCGTAAATCCCACGGGCATGACGCTCGATTCCGCAATCGAAGTACCCGTGTGCGAGGGGATCTTGATGGAACATCTCATCACTTGCCACTTCTTGGGCAGCGGCAGGATCGAGAACGTGATCAACGACTATGGCGGCGCTGTCGGAAACAACGCCGCAGGTCAGCGCCGCGTCCCCAAGTTCCCGCTTTGAAGAGCCCTTTGGCGCCTTTTGGTGGGGGGGAACCTGCCCCCTTTGAAGGGGTGGAGCAACGCGTTCTGCCAAAGATTGATAATCTTTGGCGCGTTGCGACATGAGTGCCCCGCGCGCATTCTTATTTTTTCTAAGCGCGGTACGAGGAGCGTCAGCGACGAAGTAGCGCATTATTTCGCGCGAACGGTGACCGCCCCGCGCGCATTCTATTGCACTAAGCGCGGCACGAGCCCGCAAGGGCGAAGTAGGGCAGGACGCTACCTGCCCGAGAAGGTGGCGCGCGAAGCGCGACAGGTGGGGGTTGTCCCCATTTAGTCACATTCAAGTACATAAAAAGGGAGAGAATTGCTTCTCTCCCTTTTCGCATGCTTGTTTATTCGGGCGAACCGTCTTGCGGCGGCTCATCCGCTTTGCTCTCTGCCTCGGAAGGCTCGTCTTTAACGGTCTCCGCGAGCGTTTCGGGGCTGTCCGCAACAGGTTCCGCGGGCGTTTCGGAAGGATCTTCCGTCACGTTCCCGTCTGTCTCTTCGCCGTCTACGGGAACGGGCTTTGCCTTGTTCTTTTTGAGGATCGCAAACACGACCCAAACGATGCACCCTGCGATGATGACGCCGTCCGCCACGCCGATGATCGTCCAAAGCGGGAAGTTCGCCGCGCCTTCCTTGTTGATCGGAATGCTGTCGTCCGCTTTGTTGTAATTCTCGTTGACGTAAGCCGCATTGCAGATCGTATAGAGGACGTGGTGCGCGCCTTCGCGGAGTTGGGCGATAAATGCGTTGGAATTTTGCTCAAAGGCAAATGTACCGGGGTCGCCGAAGCCGTCCATCCAAAGATCTCCCGTCGCACGCACCATCTGGTCGCCGTTCATGAACTCCTTATGATCCGCATAGTCCGAGAGGATCGCGCCGTTATAGTTCCATTCTTCGCGAAGCATGGATTTGAGCAGCGCCTGGCTTCCGCCCGCCCATACGGCGCCGATGCGCCCGTAGGAAGTCATGATGCCGACGGTACCGTTGATGACTTGTTCTTCCCCGTCGATCTTCATCTTGATATGGCTGACTTTATCGAGAATGATCTTGAAGGGGCGGAGATATGTTTCGCGGAGATTCTGTTCGGTCATCCAGCAGTAGAGGGAGTCGCGCATCGTCTCCTGATCATATCCGATCATGTGCTTGACATAGACGTAAACGCCTGCGTCGAGCGAGCCCTCTGCGACCTTTGCGCCGAGAATGCCCGAGAGAACGGAATCTTCGGAGAAGTACTCATAGTTTCTTCCGCCGAATGCGGAGCGGTGCAGATTGACGCCCGGAGCGTACCAACCTTCGCGTTTGCTGTCGTTGGCTTCTTTCCCGACTGCGAGCCCGAAGGACTTGCAAAGCTCCGCATTCCACGTTTGGGCGAGCACGGAGGGGTTCGGATAACCGACGCAAGGGAACGATGCGTTGAAGGAGGCATACTGGGAAGGACCGTCGAGGGAAGTCGTCTGCTCTTTGCCGACGGAGGGAAGCGCCGCTTCTTTGATATAGCCGTGAAGCGCAAGGTTCTTCAATTCACTCACGGAGAGCTGGTCGAGCGCCGTATCCCAGGTTGAATCATAGAAATCCGACCCGAGGGCTTTGCCGATATCGTTCGGGACCTTGCCGGTGTCGTCAAAGAGCGTCAAGCCGTTGTTGGCGCCCGTTGTCGGCATTGCGACGTCCCTGTTTGCCGCTTCCCACGCTTCGACGTCGCTCTGTTTGTAGAGGTTGGTATTTTTGAGCTTTTGATCCATCGAACGGTGCTTCGTGGAGGCCGTTCTGTCTGTTCCCTCGGCAACGACGGGGAAAGTTCCCTCGAAGTTTGCGCGGGAAACATAGGTGATGTTCGCGCCCGTGTTGCTTCCGTCAAGGGAGATGCCGTAATCGACGGCGCTGTCTCCCGTGAAGAGGTTGCGCGCGTATTCGGGCGTATCCTTCATCTCGTCATAGTACTGAATATCGCTCGGAAGGGTGAAGGAGATGGTCGCATCCTCCGGTTTATTTGCGTCGAAAGTGTTATTTTGGGTCACCGCAAGGTTGTGTGCGTCGGTGCGGAGGGTGAGATCGTATTTGCCGCTCTCGAGGATCCAGCCGCCGTCCGGAAGGACTTTACCCTGTGAATCGTAGGAGCCCATGTCGGCGAGGGTGAAGGTGAGGGTAACGTCTACTACCTCCCCGGGCTGCACCGGGATGGGCGTCTTGGCAAACGCAAGCAGGTTGACAGACGATTTTTCGATGCCGCCGGGCGTGTAGGGAGGGGTATAGTAGAGCTCGACGACCTCCTGTGCGGGGAACTCTCCGACGTTCTTGACGGCGACGACGATGGAATATTCTTTGTAGGGATCGGTCAGAGCGGCGCTCGGATCGATTTCGGGCTTTTCTTTGACGCTCCACTTGAATTCCGTATAAGTAAGACCGTAGCCGAAAGGATATTGGACGACGTCCTGATAGCCGTTTTGGATCCCGAAGGTATTCTTGGCGAATTGGGAATCCCAGAAGCCCATCTCGTCCGCCGTCTCGTACCATTTGTAGCCGACATAGATGTCCTCGGAATAGTCGAGATAGCTCACCTGATCGAATTTAGGATTATCGTGGAAGTTCCCGTTTGATTGACCGATGGGATAGAGCCCGCTCGCGTCATCATACTTTCCGACGCCGAGAATACCCGTATTCGACCAGGAAGCTGCCGTGCGGAAATCGTATGCATAGGTATCCGCAAGTCTCCCGGAGGGACTGACGGGCTCTTGATAGTGGCTCGTTTCGCCTCTCTGCACGCCCTCGTACATGCCCTGTCCGTAGAGCACGTTCACGAGACCGGTCGTTGAATTGTCACCCGTGCCGCCCGCAACAAGGCAGGCGTCAAGCCCTTGGATCTCGTCCAAAAAGTCGAGATTCATGCGGTTCGTCGCGTTGATGATCACAACGACTTTGCCGAAATTCGCGCCGACGTATTCGAGAAGCGCAAGCTCTTCGGTCGAAGCGTCGAGATATGTCCTCGTCGTATCGGCGGGTCTGTTGCTCGGGTTATCGATGCTGCCCGAATACTTATACTGAACGAGGGGAGCGTCCGTGCTCTCGCCCGAGACCCTGCTCAAAACAACGATCGCCGTGTCCGAATAGGCTTTGAGATCGTCTACATTCGGGTATTGGGAGAGATCCGGCTCGATGAGAAGACAGGATTCGTAATCGTAACCTTTCAGGGTATTATACGCATACTGATTTCTGTCGGAGCAGTAATTTTCATACATATCCGTGAGCGCGGTATTGTACTCGATCCCCGCCTTTTCCAGAGCGGACAGGAAGTCCGTCCCGATCTCTTTTTGGTTTGCGGTGGAGTTGCCCGAGCCGCTTCCCGTCGCGATCCACGCGGTCGACGACCAGCCGAACACATTCACCTTTTTTGTCTGCGGATCGAGGGGAAGCGTTTCGTTGTCGTTTTTTACGAGGACGGTGCCTTCCTCCACGATCTGTTCCGCGAGCACTTCGCCTGCTTCGCGCGTCGCTTCGCCGATCTCGCTTCCGCCGATCAGAGCGATCAGTGAATCGCCGTAGATCGAGGCGGCGACGTTGACCGCAATGACGAGCGCGAGCAGGAATCCCACAATGCTGAATGTGAGGATGCGGAATGATTTTGCCTTCATCAATTTCCTCCTTGTGCGGCTTCCGTATCTCATTTTGTACGCACGTACGCACACGCGCGCGCAAAAAGAAAAACGCGCAAAAACTGTGCGAACTTTTGTTACGGAATTACCGCATGATCTTGTTTTTATCTTACATTACCTGTGAACGTTTGTCAAGCGCAAAGATAGGAAAAAAGCAAGAAATAAAACTTTAAGATAGAATCGTCTAATTATGATACTTAATATATTTAATGTTCACCACAAATTACTGAAAATATGATATGATAGAAATACGAAAATATGGGGAAAAATAGAATGAAACATCGAATTCCGGGGGGGATTCGGTTCGTCTTTGCCGTGGCGCTGGTTGTTGTCATGGCTTTTTGTCTTGCTTCTTGCAATTTCAGGCTGAACCTCGGGAAAGATAAAGACGGGGACGGCTCCCTTGAAGGCGGCGGGACGGAAGAGGACGAACACGGCGCTTCGGAGAAAACGGATCCCGCTTCCGACTTTCTGCATGTCGAAGGAGAATCCGTCGTCACGGACGACGGACGGGAAGTCATGCTCCGCGGCGTCAACGCGGGCGGGCTCTTTGTCATCGAGCAGTGGATGAACGGATTCCGTGAGAGCGGTCCCGCCAACGGGATCGATATCGTCGCCCGCGACCACAGGACGACGACGGAAGTCTTTCTCGAACGGTTTGGCGAGGAAAAGACGAAGGCGCTCTGGGACGCTTACCGCGAAAATTGGTGGAGCGAGGCGGATTTTGCAAACTGCGCCGCAATGGGCATGAACGTCATCCGTCTGCCCTTCACTTATATGACGGTGGACTTTGCCGCCGTGGAGAGCTACGATCTTGCGGGCGAGCATTTCGATTTTACCGCCCTCGACGCGTTTGTCGACGCGGCGGCGGCGCACGGGATGTATACCATTCTCGACCTGCACGGCGCATACGGCTCGCAGAACGGGCAGGATCACAGCGGGGAGACCATTGACAACGCCTCCGACGTGGATTATTATTCGAACGAGCGGATGATCGGGCTTACCGCAAAACTCTGGCGGGCTGTTGCGGAGCACTATAAGGACGATCCCGCTGTTGCGGGGTATGATATCCTCAACGAACCGGGCGAAAAGGCGGCGAGCACCGGGGAAAGGCATTTCCGGGTTTTCGACGTCCTCTATGACGCCATCCGGGAAGTGGATCCCGATCATATCGTCATCTTCGAATCCTGCTGGGAAGGGGAAAATCTGCCGCAACCCTCCGAGTATGGTTGGGAGAACTGCATGTACTCTTTCCATCATTATACGAACATGGCAAGCGGCGGGCAGTATACGCAGCACGGCGTGAGCTTCAACGATAAGATCGCAAACGTTTCCCGCCAACACTTCGGCGTACCGCTCTTCATGGGCGAGTTCAACTGCTATAACGACGAGGAACAATGGGAATACACCCTCGACCTTCTCAACCGCTGCGGCTGGCACTGGACGAGCTGGACGTATAAGATCAACAATACGTGGGGCAATTCCGCGTGGGGGATCGTTTCCGTCCCCGCGGATGAAAAGGTAAACGCCCATACCGACGGATACGATACGATCCTAAGGAAATTTTCCGCACTCAAAACGGACGCGGGGATCCGCCGCACCATGTTGCAGACGCGTACGTTGGAAAGCGTCATGAAGGAATTTTGTACCGCCCATGTCCGCGAACCCCTTTCAGAGGGCTCCTATCTCTTTGCAGATTCGATCACCGACCGTCTGCTCACGATGAAGGGGAACGCGCCCGTTCTTGAAGAGAGCGGCGGGCTCGGCACGATGTTCACGGTCGAGATGCACGCGGACGGCGACGGGAGCATTCTGCTCCGCCCCGGCTCGGACGGGGGAACGCTCGGCGTCGTCGGGGGCGTCCTGACGCTCGGCGGAGAGGGGAACAGTACACGGTTCTATGCCGTCGGAACGGAGTACGGCTACGCCCTGATCTCCTATACGACCTGCCGCTATCTGCGCTTCGGGGAGGACGGCAGGCTCTATGCGGACGGTACCGTGCTTGAAGATAGCGCAATTTTTTACCTGAGATGATCATGCCGAAAGGAGACTTGCAATGAAGATCGAATTTTTTCTCGAAAGCACACTCATGAACGAACTTAAAACAAAGTCCATTGATAATATCCATGTCAAGGATCTTATCGAAGAATTGGGCATCTGTAAGGGAACGTTCTACAAATATTATCAGGATAAGTACGATCTCGTCGTGCATGTTTTCGAAAATAAATTCTACCGTAACGTCGCGGCGGAAGGATCTTGGGAGAACTTCGTCGTCGGCAGCATGAAAGCCTTCCGCACCGCGCCCGACGCAGTCTATAACGCCTTTTTGTCGAACGACATCAATTCCATCGCGCATTATCACAAAGAGCGGATCAAAAAACTGTTTTTGGCGGAACGCGCGGCGAACAAACTTCCCGTGGAGGGGATCGAGATCGAGTATGCGGTCAATATTCTCACATGGCTCATCAACGAGACGACGCTCGCATGGTTGAAAGGCGGATGCGCAGAGACAGAAGAAGAGGCGCTCGCCATGATCAAACGCCTCATGCCGTACGCGATCGTCGAAGAAAACAGGACAAAAAACCAATAAGGTATTTTTGTTGACAAATTTCGGAAGCGTCTACGAAAATACGGCTTATGCGAATATTTTCGCAAAAGTTATCCACATTTTCCCGAAGAAATTCCACAATTCGACATATTTATACCGTATATACATAAGATTGAATGAAAAAATCAAAAAAAGTTATCCACAGCGCGCCGAATGTTGTGGATAACTTTTTTCGTTTCGTCCTTCCGCTCAACCCGCTTGTCTTTCCGCCCCGGCCGTCTTGTCCTTCCTCCGCCGCTCTGCCATTTCAACCAACGGATTTTTGTCTTTTCGACCAACCCTTTTTTGTCTTTTCGATTGCTCTTTTTTGTCATTTCGACCAAGCGCAGCGCGTGGAGAAATCTCAAAAAATTTTCGGGATTTCTATTGACATCTCTGCCCCAAGATTGTATAATGGTAAACAGTTCGGAGCCGAACGAATTTCGGGCGGGAGGAGGCCAAGCATGGGACAGAGAGACGTAATACTGGATTTTGCGCTCAACGCCTTTCAGTTGAGGAGAGGGATCAACGAAAGGGCCGCAAAGCGGTTTGGTCTTTCCTCCGTCGAGATCGACATTCTCTCCTATCTCTGCCTCTATCCCGATTATGCGACGGCTGCGGACATCGTGCGGGAGAGGAACATCAAGAAAAATACGCTCTCCGATCATGTGGAAAACCTTGTGCAGCGCGGGCTGTTGGAGCGCGTCGACCGACAGGACGACCGCAGAAAGGTGACGCTCAAACTCACCGAAGAGGGGGAGAAGATCGCCGCGAAGTGCCTGAAAGAGCATGACGCCCTCAAACGGGAGTTGCTTGCGGGGCTCGACGGTGCGGAGATCGATCATATCTATCTCTGTCTCGATAAAATCTATGAAAATTCCCAGCGGCTTTTGGAACATACGGGCGGACAGTGAGTATCCGGATCCGCAGCGCATAATTTGGAATGATTCGGATATAGAAAGGATAGATTCGGGTATATAATAAATGGGGAAACGATTTATCGGCAGAAAGGAAGAGGGGCATATGGAAGAGGCGAAAAGCGAAAAATCGGAAGCGCTCCGCGCATATCTTCCCGCGATCGTAGCGGGCTTGCTCACGCTTACCACGGTAATACTATATTCAACCGTCATCGAATGGCGGTGGTGGAGCGTATATCTGGCAATGGCGATCATGACGCTCGTCCCGTTTGCCATTATATTTGTCAACCGTAAGTGGGCATTGGGGCTTCCTCAATATCTCATCATACTGTTTTGCGTGCATACGGTGCTGTCCGTCGATATGGGGACGGCTTTGGGCTTTTACGGAAAGTGGAAGTGGTGGGATACCGCCGTGCACTGCTTTTTCGGATTTTTGGCTTGCGCAACGCTGTATTACCTCTACTTCCGTCTCAAAGACGACCGTCCGAAGGCGGTCGATTATATCGTCATGGTGCTTCTCGTGATCTCCTTTGCGGCGATCTGGGAGGTCTATGAGTTTGTCGCCGGAGCGATCCTCGACAGCGATATGCAGGACGTAAGAGCATTGATGGAGCAGGGACTCAACCCTATTACCGACACGATGGTCGATATCGTCGTCGCATTCGTCGGCTCTCTTCTCTTTTTGCTGTTTCTGTATTTGAAATATCTGTTTGTCAAGAGAAAGAATCGGCAAAACCGTTGAGCCGATTGTGCGGCGATTTGTTCTGCTTAAAGAAAGCAAAATACTTTAATCTTTTGGAATACATTGAAAGCGGGGACGATTAGTCCCCGTTTTTTTCGTAGAAAAACATTTAACTCAATCTGGTAATAAGGTCGAAAACAAAAAAATCCACCGGTGACTTTTTCCCGAAAGATTGACATAAACAGATGGGTTGTGTTATAATTATTTTGGAATATTCAGTAAGAATTTGTCGCTTTTCATAATACCAAATAAATAGAGAAAAAATTAAAATATATTTATATTATAGTTTGGGAGGAAAACAAAAAATGCAGCAACAGAAATTTATCACATCCCACAGAGAACGTGTCGAGAGGGCGAAACGGCTGATTGAACCGTTGCCCGAACATATTTCGATCTTCGACAGGGAAGCGTTCGTCGAATTTTTCTTACTGGAAGATATCGAGCGTCTGTACCGCTACCGCTACGAAAAGGTAAAAAGCAGGAATCCGACGACGCGCGAGGGAATTTTTTCCCAAAAGAAACAGCTTGAGAAAATGCACTACCTCATCTATATGTTAACTAGCTGCATTGAGGTATTGAATGGAAAAATCGACGTGGGCGCCTATTCCGATGTTTGGAAAGCGATCCACGAACATCAGCTCAAAGTTGCGGCGGGGAACATGAAATACCTCGATCAGCTTGTCAAGATGACAGAGTCCATGCTCAAAGATGTGGATGAAGAGGCGCTCGATGCGGCGCATAAGATGTTGGAAGCGGGGGAGTTCATGAATGAACTTGAAGCACATGACGCCAACGTCCGTAGTTTGAGAGGCATCCCCGAATATGAGGAGGTCAATGTCGTCATTGATCCTGCGGATGCGGACAAGAGTAACAAAAATAGTACAAAGTACAAGCCCGATTTGAACTGAAAAAATATTAAAGGAGAAAATAAATTATGGCAAAGAAAACGAACGACGAAAAAATCATTGCGGCGATGGACTCGCTTGATAGTGCGGTGAGAATGCTCGAAAAGTACGGCGTAATGTATAATGAGTATATTGACAGCGCCGCACTTCGCGGCAATGACGCAAAGGCAAAGCAACTCATCAAGCAGAAACACCGGGTAGATGCACTTGCGGAACAGCTTGGTACGTTAAAAGAAAATATCAGGCTCGGCGCATATACCGCGCAGGCCATTTCGCAACTCGGGAAGCTTCCCGAAGCAATCGCGGGATGTAAGGGACTTCTTGCCGAAACCCCCGATTTCACGAAACTCGGAAAGAGCATCACGGCGATCTTCAAAGACATGGACAAGTCAGAATCTGAGATTGCCAAACTCAACGAAATTCTCAATCCTCAGCCCGTGGACACCATCGCAAGCCGTCTCGACGGCACAAACAGCTCCGAAGAGGAGAACACCGATTGGTTTAAGGCCGAATATGCGGCAATGCTCGAGCGGATCAAGCCGAAGATCGCTCCCGAGACGGTGGCCAAACCCGACTTCGACGGCTTGACGGGCGATATCGACTACGAGGGTATCATCCAAGACGAAAAGAAGAAGAAATAAGCTATGGCAGAAGCTAGCATGATGGGAGTATTCAACTCCAAAGTTTCCTCTTTCAATGAGGCGGTCAGAGCGCAGGACGCGGAGACCATTTCCGAGATCGGTGCGGAGTTGCTTCGCATCGGGTTTGATGAATGCGTCAAGCCGAACGTCGGGACAGGCCTGAAAGAGACCTATCGCAAGCAGTGTCTCTCCGTGATATCCTATCTTGCGAAACTCACCCGTACCCCCGCCGTGCCCATACATTCGGGCGCGGCGAATGAGGGGAGCGATCCTTACTATGCCCCGCAGCAGTGGTTTTCGGATGAAGCGCCCGATCTTGGCTTCAAGGACATCATCGGCGTACAGGAGGTAAAGGACGCTTTCATGGTGGACGTTGTTGCGCCTCTCCGTCCCGAATTCCGCGATATCTACCGCAAATTCAGGGGGGAGCAGCTCGGTGCACAGCTTCTCCTTTATGGCCCTCCCGGCACGGGCAAGACGCATATCGTCAAATGCCTCGCAGGCGCCCTCAATTGCAAGATCGCAGTCGTTCAGACGAGTGAAGTGCTCGCATCTGTCGTCGGAGTCGCGGAGAAGAATATCCGCGACATCTTCGCACAGGCAGCTGAGCTCAACCGCTGCATCATCTTTTTCGATGAGATCGACAGCATCTGCGCCGACCGCGATTCAGAGGACAGCCGCCACACAAAATCCATTCTGACGACTCTGCTCACTTGCATGGACGGGTTCATGAAGACCAAAAGAGAAGGACAGCTGCGCATCATTGTCGCGGCGACCAATCTTCCCTGGAAGCTCGACGCCGCCCTGAAACGCGGTGGCAGATTTGAAACACAGATTTATGTCCCTCTTCCCGATGAGAATGCAGTCAAGAAGTTCGTCGGCATGTATCTCGGGAAACTTCCCCATGACGATAACGTCACCGTCGATGCTTTGGCGGCAAAGCTTGAGGGATATTCCGGCGCCGATATCAAGGCCGTCATGAAACAAGTCGCAAACCGCCCTCTTGAGAGAGAGGTCAAAAATGTTCTGAACGAGAGGATCGGAAGACCTCTTGGAGAGCGAGTGACGATGCGCGACTGCGACGAAGTCATAAAAAAATACATAAACAGCGTGACTCCGGAGATGCTTCTCCGCTTTGAAGCATATAACCGCGGCATGCCTTTCGAGACATTTCTCGAACTTTTGAAGCAAACAAAATCCGATCAATGATGCTTACGAAAAAACAGATCACAACATTATTTTATAACGCGAGGGAACTCGTGCGGTTGAACAGACCGCGCGACGCGCGTTCTTATGTCTTGATTTTACTCGATAGTGCACTTGAAAGCTATAAAAGGGCTTCGACGATTCTCGCAAAAGCGAAGATGGGGGCCTTTCTCGACCGCTGGATCGCCGTCTCACGGGAACTGTATGCCAAAGGGGTTACGGATTTTGTGCGCGAAAGTTTCGGTCTCCCTATAACAAATGATGCGCAGAAGACGGAACCCGTTCCCGTTGCGCCGCCCAAGCCCGCACCGTCGGATAACGCTCCGCCGCTTCCCGGAACATTGTCCGAGCGTCCGAAAGAACTTCCCAAAGGCGAGAACGATATTGATTATTCCGGTCTGATCGAGGAGACGAAAGAGACGCAGGGTCTGTGTGCGGAAGTGTTCGAAAGAAACAAAGGCGCGGTTGCGGAGATCCATGTGATCGGAAACGGAAAGGCCGCAAGCGGCACCGGATTCGTCATTTCCGAGAAAGGATATCTCCTTACGAACGATCATGTGGTTTTTGACGAAGACAACGGAGGCTACTTTCCCAAAATTTCGATGAAACTTTGCGGCGGGGAGAAAGGGCATCGGCTCGAAGTGTTGTTTTCCGATAAAAAAACCGATATCGCGCTCTGCAAATTCGATCCCGAGGAAGTCGGCAAGTGTGCTTGTGTAAAGCGCATTGCCGACTATTCGTCGTTAAAACAGGGCGCCGATTGCATTTTGATCGGAAACGGCTTCGGCATGGGGCTCGCTCCGTTTTCCGGCGAGGTGCGGTATACGAGGGATGACGACGGAAATTTGGTCCATACTGCGCCTTCCAACCCCGGCGATTCCGGTGCACCCGTATTCAACCGCAAGGGGGAGTGCATCGGCATAAACAAATCCAAGACGGTGCGCGTCAACGAAGAGACCGCCGACGGGATCGCCAACGCGACCCCGATAGATACCGTAGAAGAACTCCTGGCCAAATGGTGCAGCCATAATAAGATCGAACTGTAAGAGGGAAAAACATGAAGATCCAAGAGGCAATCAATAGAATCGAAAATGTTCTGCATAGAGAAACTTCGAAATATCCGCAACTGAACGACGACGAGGCGAAGTCACGCCTTGTATCGGCGAAAAAGGGTCTCGAAGCGATCAAGGAGTCGTCTCTTGAGAAGGGGGAGCTCTTAGTCCCTCAAGCACTCGCAAATCTTCTTAACGACATGAGCGCAGTTACTCCTGAAAGAGCAACCGATATTGATTTTGCCGTTACCGCATGGCGGAGAAACAGGGATATAGATCTCGGAAAGGATAGAGGTGCCGACATGAAAGGGAAATCAAAGAAACCCATTCGGAAGAATCCATTTTTTTGGGTAATTTTCTGTATTTTTGTTCTGATGATCGTCTTTGCTTTTGTGGCGGCATTTATCCCCGAAGACAAAATCCCGAAATGGGTCACGTTTGTGTTTTCTCCTATTGGGATCGTTGCGGGTCTTATTCAATTGGCTCTTGCTCTTCGTGAATGGAAGAGCGATATGCGGCACGGGGAAGAGGGATCGAAGATACAAGACGGGGTCTCTTCTGACATTTCGGTTCAGATAGACGACCATAGAAAGTTTGATGACCATAGCAAGCATGACGATCATTCAAAGAGGGTCACCATCAATGGGAACGTTTATATTAATAAAGGTTTTTTAATATTAGCTATCGTTGCCATTTTATGCGTTACCGCATTAGGGATCGTCGCTATGGTAATCTCTGCGAACAGAGAAAAGTTCGCCCCGGCAAGTACGCCCGGCACAACGAACGGATCGCAGTTTCCCGACGATTCTTCCGCAGGGAAGACACCGGACAACCCCCTGATCGAATATGAAGGGTTTGACGTCATCATCAATGACGATGGGGAAACCGTGACCGTAAGCATAAACACGCAGAAAGACGGAACAGAAGTTGAATTTCCAACTTATATCCAAAAGAACGGAAAGGTGTATCGTGTGACGGCAGTCGGAAAAGCGGGGCTTACAAGAAATGATAAAATACGATCTGTCAACCTTTCCACATCGATCGAAAGAATAGAGAGCGGAGCCTTTGCCAATTTTTCGGCTCTCAAGGAAATTTCCGTTCCCGACAGCGTGACTTATATCGGGCAAAGCGCCTTTTTGGGCTGCACAGCTCTGAAAACGGTCAATGCAGACAGTCTCAAAGCATGGTATGAAATCGAATTCGACGGGGAAAACAGCAATCCTCTTTCTCCGAATGTCGATTCGGCCTTAACAATCGCAGGCAAACCGATCACGGGAGAGCAGACCATAGAAGGCGTCAGTATCATCCCCGCTTATACCTTCCAAAATTCCGCAATCACCCAAGTGACCCTTGAGAGCGGCGTGACCAAGATCGGGAAGAACGCTTTTTTCAACTGCACACAGCTTACGACGGTGTGGAATAAAAGCGAACTCAATATTGAAAAGAGCAGTACGGAAAACGGATACGCCGGCTATTACGCAGAACATATTTATAAGGTCGATTTGGAGACGGGACGGATCGCAACGGACGACGGCTTCCTCTTTGATGAAGGCGATGAGCCGACTCTTGTCGGATACAGCGGTTCCGCCGAAACGTTGATTCTCCCTGCCGCTGCCCCGCATGGGTCGACTTATGTAATTGCCAATGACGTCTTTCGGGACAATGCAAGCATTAAAAGCGTCACAATTCCCGAAAGTGTGACGGGTATCGGATACGCCGTGTTTCACGGTTGTGCAAACATAGAGAGTATGACGTTACCCTTTATAGGATTTTCTACTACCGGTGGGGTTCAAGGATATAGCGGTACAGCCGAGTTCATTGATCCGATAGGTTATTTATTTGGCTTATGGTCTTATGATGGAGGGGTCGCTGTCGAGCAGAGTCATTGGGGTAAGTATATCAGTGGCGATAAGGCGGGCAAGGAAGGGCATTTCTCTCAAACTTACTTTATTCCCGCATCTCTTAAGAACGTAACGGTACTTGGGGGAGAGATATGTGACGGTGCATTTTATGAGTGTGAAAATATTGAGAGCGTGACTATTGGAAACGCCGTGACTTCGATTGGAGATCATGCGTTCTATGATTGTAGCTCGCTTGAAAATGTAACATTCGGAGAGAATATCACATTGACTGAAATCAAAAACTCTGCGTTCTCGAATTGCAGTTCGCTTGCAAGCATAGAGATCCCCGCAGGCGTGACCTCAATTGGGACTGATGTGTTCCATGGTTGCAGTTCACTTACAAGCATTGAGATTCCCGAGGGCGTGACATTGATTGGCGACTTCGCGTTTTATGACTGCGAATCATTGGTGAGTATCGTGATCCCTGAGAGTGTGGCATCGATTGGAAGATGGGCGTTCTCTTGTTGCTATCACCTTATGGAAGTATGGAATTATTCCGATCTACCGATTGAAAAAGGAAAGTCAGACTATGGTTATGTAGCATATTACGCAAAGCAAGTTTACACAACGAATGAAGCGAGTAAGCAGACGGTGACAAACGATGGATATATCTTCTACGAAGACAGCGAAGGATCCTATTTGATTGGCTATCAAGGAGACAAAACATCTCTTACGCTTCCCGCAACAAGCCCGAGCGGGAAAGCCTACGCGATCAATGAATATGTGTTCTATGGTTGCAGTTCACTTACAAGCATAGAGATTCCCGAGGGCGTGACATTGATTGGCGACTTCGCGTTTCATGACTGCGAATCATTGGTGAGTATCGTGATCCCTGAGAGTGTGACATCGATTAGAAGATGGGCGTTCTCTTTTTGCAGTTCACTTACGAATATTGTGATTTCAGAGGGCGTGACTTCGATTGGGAGTTTTGCGTTTGAGGGTTGCAGTTCACTTGAAAGGATTGAAGTAGAGCCCGGGAATGCCAAATATCACGCAACGGGGAATTGTTTGATTGAGACGGAGAGTGGGATCTTACTTTTGGGTTGTAAATCAAGCACGATTCCAAAAGATGGCAGCGTGACCTCGATTGGGGATCATGCATTCTCTGGTTGCAGTGCGCTCACAAGCATTGTGATTCCAGAGGGCGTGACTTCGATTGGAGATCATGCGTTCTATGATTGTAGCTCGCTTGAAAATGTAACATTCAGAGAGGGTAGCACATTGACCTCGATTGGAGATTATGCGTTCTCGAATTGCCGTTCGCTTACAAGCATAGAGATCCCCGCAGGCGTGACCTCAATTGGGACTAGTGCGTTCGATGGTTGCCGTTCGCTTACAAGCATTGAGATTCCCGAGGGCGTGACATTGATTGGAGAAGGGGCGTTCTATGGGTGCAGTTCGCTTACGGATATTGAGATATCCGCGAGCGTGACATCGATTGGAGAAGGGGCGTTCTATGGGTGCAGTTCGCTTACGAATATTGAGATTCCCGAGGGCGTGACATCGATTGGAGAAGGGGCGTTCTATGGGTGCAGTTCGCTTACGGATATTGAGATATCCGCGAGCGTGACATCGATTGGAG
>CANQQY010000009.1 GCA_947626105.1 uncultured Clostridia bacterium
TGGAGCTACTGGTCGGACTTGAACCGACGACCTGTTGATTACGAATCAACTGCTCTACCGACTGAGCCACAGTAGCAAACGTTTATTTCTGCAATGCATTTTCTATTATATGAGAAATTTCCCGAAAAAGCAAGCGTTTTTACGCTGTTTTTTATATTTTTTCCGAAACTCTGTTTTCGGGCGCTTTGGCTTTACTTTTGTCCCGCGATATATTATGATAGGATACGGAGGAAAAAGGATGAAGATCGTTGAAGTCGTGGCGGCGCTGCTTTGGAACCGTGAGAAATTTTTGATCTGCCAACGCCCGCCAGGGAAGGCCCGCGCTCTTCTTTGGGAATTTGTCGGCGGGAAGGTGGAGCCGGGGGAGACGAAAGGGGAGGCGCTCATCCGCGAGTGCAGAGAAGAACTTGGGATCGAGGTCTCCGTCGGCGGCGTTTTTGCCGAAGTCGTCCATGAATATCCGGACATTTGCGTGCATTTGACCCTATTCAACTGTCAGATCGCTTCGGGCGTTCCGCAGCTGCTCGAACACAACGACATGAAATGGATCCTGCCTTCCCAGATCCCAGATTATCCGTTCTGTCCGGCCGACCGTTCCATTCTCGCAAAGATCTCGGCGGAAGCGCATTGACCGCCGCAGAGGGATCTTTCGCCGCTTCGATTAGAAAAGGGGTGCATGCCGCGCGGTGGGATTTGATTGACTTTGGGGCGCGGAGGAAGTATAATCATCATATGCTGAATCAATTTTCGAGAACGGAGCTCCTTTTGGGGAAGGACGCGACGGAAAAACTTGCCGCAAGCCGCGTGGCGGTATTCGGGCTCGGCGGCGTCGGCGGGTATTGCGTGGAAGCGCTCGTCCGCGCGGGCGTGGGGGCGCTTGACCTCATCGACAGCGATAAGTTCTCTCTCACCAATCTCAACCGCCAACTGCACGCGACGGCAAAGACGCTCGGGCGGTATAAAACGGACGTCGTCGCCGAGCGCGTCGCGGAGATCAACCCCGATTGCGTTGTGCGAACGTTCCGGACTTTTTATCTCCCCGAGACGGCGGGGGAGTTTGATTTTCGGCGCTACGACTATATCGTCGACGCGATCGACACGGTGGCGGGCAAGATCGCGCTCGTCAGGAATGCGGAAGCGTGCAAAACGCCGATCATCAGCGCGATGGGGGCGGGAAACAAACTCGACCCGACGAGGTTCGAAGTCGCCGACCTTGCAAAGACTTCCGTCTGCCCGCTCGCCCGCACCATGCGGCGGGAGCTCAAAAAATACGGCATCGAACATCTGAAAGTCGTCTATTCGAAGGAAGAGCCCATCCGCCCGCTCCTTTCCGAAGAGGAGAGCGGCAAGCGGGAGACCCCGGGGAGCGTTCCCTTCGTGCCGTCCGTCGCGGGGCTCATCCTCGCGGGAGAGGTCGTGAAAGACCTCCTCAAAAAAGGGGAGAGCCGATGAAAAAACTGCTGTTTGGGCTGTCGCTTGCTGCGTCGCTCCTGCTCTGCGCCTGCGGCGGCGACATGGAAGGCTGGCCGACGCTCGATTTGAATTTAGAGATCGGAAACTACGATGAAGTTTCGCTCGAATATCATCACATTTCCGCCCGTTCCGACCGCATGCCGTCGGATGTCGATGAGGATTATTTCGGCACATCGGCGGATAGAGATCTCATAACCGAAATCTATCGGGAGATCGACGGCTTGCCATATAGCGAAGAAACATACGACAAGATCGACACGCAAAACTATTCGAGCAAAGTCGTCATTACGTTTCGGAAGGACGGCGGGGCGGAGTACACGTTCACGTTTTACGGGTACGCCGTCAAGGACGGCTATTTTGTCTTGGACAACGGGGAGATCCACAAATATTTGGGTGACTTTGTAAGCGGCACTTATGAGCGTTTCAAGGACAAACTCACCCCGTCGGAGAGGAGGGCGGCATGACGGACGACGTTGCGAAAACCATCGAAGAGGGGATCAGGACGACGTTTGCGAAGCGGCTTTTTAAGCCGTTCGCGAAGGCGATCGTCGAATACGGCCTCATCAAACCGAACGACAGGATCGCGGTGTGTATTTCGGGCGGGAAGGACTCCACCCTCATGGCGAAACTTTTTCAGGAACTCAAACGGCACAACAAATTTCCGTTTGAGCTCGTCTTTCTCGTCATGGATCCGGGGTACAGCCCCGCAAACCGCCAAAAGATCGAAGAGAACGCCCGCCTTCTCAATATTCCCGTCACAATTTTTGAGACGGATATCTTTGAAAACGTCTATGAGATCGAAAAGTCTCCCTGCTACCTCTGCGCGCGCATGCGGCGGGGGCATCTCTATGCCAAGGCGAAGGAGCTCGGCTGCAACAAGATCGCGCTCGGGCACCATTACGACGACGTGATCGAGACCATTCTCATGGGTATGCTCTACGGCGGACAGATCCAGACCATGCTCCCCAAGCTCAAAAGCACGAATTTCGAGGGGATGGAGCTTATCCGCCCCATGTATCTCGTGCGGGAGAGGGACGTCATTGCGTGGCGGGAGGAATACGGGCTTGAATTTTTGCGCTGTGCATGTAAATTTACGGCGGAGCTTGCGGAAGGCGAAGTGGACGGCAAGCGGCAGAAGGTGAAGGAGCTCATCCGAAGGCTGCAAAGAGAGGATCCGCAGATCGAGCGGAACATTTTCAAGAGCGTGGAAAACGTCTCTCTCGCGACCGTCATCGAATATAAAGATAAAAACGGCGTAAGGCACCGTTTTGACGAAGAATAGGGGACTTTGTGACGTCCCTCGGCTCCCAGCCCCCAATCCTTGGCTCCCTTTCTGCGTCACGGGGGTTCAGGATGACGCGGGGGAAAACCTTGTCGCCACTTTTAGGGGAGATGTCACGAGCTTGCGAGTGACAGAGGGGTTTTGAAACCCCTTTCCCCTCGCTACGCTCGGGGACTTCCCCTAGAAGGGGCAGCAAGAAAGGCCTACCCCCTACGGGGGGAGGCTCCGCCGTAGGCGGTGGTGGGGGGATCACTTGTCGCCCCTTTTAGGAAGATGTCGCGAGCTTGAGTGACAGAGGGGTTTTGAAACCCCTTTCCCCTCGCTACGCTCGGGGACTTCCCCTAGAAGGGGCAGCGAGAGAGACCTGCCCCCTTTGAAGGGGGCGGGTGGCGCGCGAAGCGCGTCAAGTGGGGGTTGTAGTCGGGAGCAGCGAGAACCCCTTTGGCTCACTACGTTCGCCACTGTCTCACGCGGGTAGCACCCCGCGTTCGGTCAGCATTTGCCCGAAACATATGGGCAAATGCCAAGAAAATTTTGCGTTCTGCCAAAGATTATCAATCTTTGGCAGAACGCAAAATTTTCCCTAAGAGGGGCAGCGAGACCCCTAAAAGCGCTCTTACAGATATTTTTGTAATTCTTTGAGCTGGCGGTCTTGAAGTTCGATGAGGCGGCGGGTAAAATCCTTGCTCCGCCCGTCCGCCGCGCCGTATTGGTTGAGATATTTGTTTAGCGACTTGATCCCCATGTTACAGCCGTCCGTAAGAAGGTCGGCGATCTCCTCGTCCGTCTCTTTGACAGCCATCATGACGTTGGTTTTCAGCCACGCCATGCCCTTTGCGACGGGGTTCGGATCCTTTCCCTCGTCATTGTAGCTGTGCAGGACCTCTTGCAGCTCGTTTTGGAGCTCGGCGTACTCGCGCTGGTAGTCGTCCAGCATCCTCTTGAATTCCGTATTTTTCGCATGTTCCTTGACTTCGTCGATCGCGGCGATCCCCATTTGGATCCCCGCGTCGCATTCGCGCATAAGTTCTATTGTATCGTGTTCTATCATAACTCCTCCTCACCCAAGTATGTGCAAGAGGATATTTTTTTACGCGGAACGCCGCTTTTCAGTCTGTTGAACGGCGGATTGGGGCAGGTTTGCTCGTTATTGTTTGTTTTTGCTTGTTTGTTTGATTTTTTCATTTTATTTTTCAACATGGCAATCATATCTTGACAAATTCTCATAAAAATGATAGGATAAATGTATAAAATGAATCATTTATTGTATCAAATGAAATATTAAAAAAGCGTTTTTTGAGTGATTTTCACAAAATCGAATGGCGCGAAAGGAAAAAATGAAGAATTTAACAAAATCCGGAAAGTTATTCCTTTGCGGAGCCGTAGCAGCGGCTCTGGTTTTCCTCGCTTCCGTGGTGATGTTCGCGATCTCGATCGTCAAAGCGGATGAGGAAAGCGACCTCGGGTTCGATCTCACCGGGTACGACGTCGTAAAGATGACGTTGGACGATGAGAACAACCGTATTGCCGGAACGCAGGAGGGGGACGTTTTCGCTTTCAGCGAGAGCGGCGATCTCCTCTGGGACGTCGGCAAACTTCGTGACTGCGCCGTGTACGATATTGCAATTAAAGACAATCTCGTGTATGCCGTCTTTGCGGACGGCAGTATTCTCTCCTTCTCCGAAGAGGACGCTTCGGCGTTCTCTTCGGCAGGGGAAGAGGGGCAGGCGTTTGGCGCAAAGTGCACGGAATACCGTCTTGATTATTCCATTTCGGGCAACGTGAAAAATACGCAGCTTCTCGTGGGGAACGGGGAGTTTTATCTGCGCGCCCGCTGTAACGACGGCGCAAACCGCAATTATCTTTTCCGCTTTGAAACGGGCGAAGAATTTCCCGAAGAGATCAGAAAGAGCGCGGGGAATTTCTCGATCGGCGGCATGGTATACTTCGGGGGGCGTTTTGTCTATTCCTACCGCGGAGATTTGATTTCGGGGGGGGAGAAATTACTTGCGCTGGATGAGGATATTCTCGCGCTCTCCGCTTCCGAAACCGAAATTTCCATGATCACGGCGGGCGGTAAACTCGTGATTTTCAGTGCAGAGCGCGGAGAGATCGTGTATGAAGAGTCGCTCTCCGAATCGCTCGATTCTTCCTATGTTTTCTCCACGGGGGAAAATTTCCTTGCAAAGACGCAGAGCGGAAATGCCGTAAAGATCGATACGTCCGAGCGGTCGCTCGAATCCTTTACGGTGGGAAGGGACTCCGTCAACTTTATTCTGTGGAACGACGAATGCTTTATGCTTCGCGATACCACGGACGTTGAGAATCCCTTCGTGCTTTTCTATACCGAAGAACAAGCGCGCTTAAACGCGCTTTTTTCTGTGCTCCGCTGGGTATTCCTTGCGCTCGCTATCGTGATGCTCGCCCTTGCGATCATCCTGTTCCTCTGCATTCGGGAAGAGCGCCGCTTGAAGATCAAAAAGGGGACGGTCTCTTTCTTCAAGTCGATTTGGCGGGACAGGGCGATCTATCTCTCTCTTCTCATTCCGTTCGGGCTACTTATAACATTTTATTATGTTCCTACCGTTTTGGGCTTTTCCATTTCCTTCCTCGACTATGTGCCGGGGGTGAAATCCAACTTCATGGGATTCAAATATTTCGCCGAAGTTTTGCGGAGTGCGGATTTCTGGAATTCCGTGGGTACGATGATGCTCTTCCTCCTTGCGGATCTTGCAAAGGCGCTCATTCCGCCATTCATCATCGCGGAACTTCTCATTACGGTGAGATTCAAACGTTTTTCGCTTTGGGTGCGCATTTTGCTCTTTATTCCCGGGATCCTGCCCGGCGTCGCGGCGACCCTCGTTTGGATGCAGGGCGTGTTCGATTCCTCGACGAACAGTCTTGTCAACGGCTTCATCAAAGTATTCGCGCCGTCGTTCACGGGACTCAACTGGATCTATAATCCTTCTTATATGGTACGAGTCCTGACGATCGTGTGTTTCGGATTTCCGTGGGTGGGATCTTACCTCATCTTCTTCGGGGCGCTCGGCGGGATCAACACTTCCATCTTCGAGGCGGCAAAGCTCGACGGCTGTCCGTGGATCACGAGGGTGTTCAAGCTGGATATCCCGCTCATCCTTTCCCAATTCAAATATGTCCTCATTACGACTTTTATTGCCTCCGTACAGAACTACGGTACGCTGTATATTCTCTATGGTACGGGCGCGCGCGATACCCTCATGACGCCCGCGCTCACGATGTACGGCGAGATCGCGAAAGGGAATTACAATATCGCAAGCGTAATGGGAATGTTCCTGTTCGTCTTCCTTGCTGTTGTAACGGTGTCGAATTTCCGCTCACAGAAAGAGCAGATCGATTGAGGTGAGAAGATGACCGAGAAAATAGTTGAGCAGACATTTGAACAGCCGGTTGAGCAGATGGCCGGACAGACGGTTGAACAACCGCCCAAGAAGATAAAGCCTAAGATGAAGATCAGACTCGGCGGGATCGACGGCGCGATCGCCCAAACAGTCATCGTGCTCTTGCTCGTTTTGACGCTCTTCCTTTGCATGGTGCCCGTGCTGATCACGATCATCATGTCCTTAAAACTTCCCGAGGATATCCAAGGGAATCCTATTTGGACGCTTCCCAAGACGCAATGGGCATTTGCAAACTACAAGGAGGCGTTTAATGTGCTGTCCGGTCCCTTGCTTTGGACGCTCGTCATGGACATTGCCGTCAGCGTTACGGTCATGCTCATGAGCTGTTATATCGCCTTTTTGTTCCAGTGGTACAAATTCAAGGGGAACAAGGTGCTCTTTGCGCTCTTTATCCTTCCCATGCTCGTGCCCAACGTCGTCTTGCTCTCGCCGACCTATCTCGTGGCGTATAATCTCGGGCTCGTCGGGAACTACTGGGGCGTCATTTTACCCTATCTCGCGGGCAACCAGATCGCTTCGGTCTTTATGCTACGCGTATTTATGGGACAGCACCCGAAATCCCTCTACGAGGCGGCGCAGCTCGACGGGGCGAATAAGTTCAATCTTTTCGTCTATGTGTGCCTTCCGCTCTCCTTCCCGATCATGATGGTGCAGGGGATCGGGATCTTCGCGGCGATCTATAACGATTACCTGTGGCCGCAGCTCATTTTCCAGAACGACTATTCCAAGGGAACGATCATGCCTTACCTTCGTTCGTCGCTTCAAGGGATCAATCAAGGCATTCAGTATGCAATGTATCTTGTGGCAGGTATCCCGCTCATCATCTCCACGGCGATCAGCATCAAGTTCTTCGTCTCGGGCGATTTTGCAAGCGGACTGAAAATGTAAAAATCAAAAAAGATAGGAGGAAATTCAAATTATGAAAAAGAAATGGTTCACAGTGATCGCAAGCCTGTTGCTCTGCCTGTGCTTCCTGTTTGTCGCATGCGACAGCGGGACGGGCAACGGCTCGGGCAATGAAAACGGCGATCAACCGAGCGGCAACGAGGGCGGAAACCCGAACGGCGGGAATGAGGGCAATAAGCCGTCTCCCGGCGGCCAGCAGCAGGGAGATCCCGTACAGGGTACGATCCATATGTATACCTCGGTGAATATCATCGAATTTGAGGCGCTTCAAGCGGCCGCGTATGCATATGAGGACTACCAGATGTCTCTCGGCAACGATATCATCATCGACCTCGGGCACAATACGGACGACCCCGACGGCTTGCAGAGAACGCTTAGAAATTTGATCAGTACGGACAGCGTCACCGAACCGACGATCGCCCCGGTCTCCACCCTTCCCGAATACCACGGTACCAATAAGCTCGTGGACCTTTCGGGGTATCTCGAAGAAGCTAATCCTTACAGCCCCGATTACGATACGTGGAAGGATTCCCTCGAAGAGGACGCTTACCGTCCCATCCGCGCGGGTTCCACCGTCACGATCCCGGGCGTAAGCTATTCCGCAAACTATGCTTGCGCGTTCTATAACAAGAAGGCGATGCTCGACGTCATGGGGGACGATCCCCTTGTGGACGAAACGGGCACGATCGACACTTCCAGCCCCGATTTCACGTGGGAATGGATGCTGGGTGCGCTCGCAAAAGCGAAGTCGCAGGGCGGAACATCGGGCAGGAAATTCAATAATCCGCTCGCGATCTCCCGCAATGAGCAGGCGTGCGGACAGGTCAATTTCAACCTCGTCACGACGCTCATCAATATGTATCTCGACCAATATTTCCGCGATTTCACCGAGGATGTGCATTCGCAGGAAGGCGATTACAGCTATATCCGCAGTCTCGACTCCAAGTGGGCGTACGACGAACAGGACGCCAAGGTGGACTACGAGAGCAAGTATACCTACAACCTCAATAAGGTCGTAGACAGTTATTTCAACCACAGCACGGAGTACGGTCCCGAATCGGCACGCTATGCCGAGATGATGGAAAACCTCTACGACCTTCTGCAATACTCCAATCCCAACGATTCTTATCAGGATTGCTTCAACCGCTTCAACGAGACGACGATCACATACAGCAGAAGCGGCTCCTATTCGGACATGAAGCTCTTCTATTTCGAGACGCTCGGCTACATCAGAACGTACCGCGACGCGCATAAGACCGGGAACGATTATCCCTCCGCGAAGTGGATCGACGATTCTTTGGGTTGGTTCCTGATGCCCGCAATGCCTTCCGAGCTTGAAGGCGTTGCCGACAACGTCCGTCCTACGGGCGGCCCCCTCGAATGCTACGGCGCTCTTGCCACGGGTTCTACCGCTTTGGATGAGATCGCGATCGACTTCCTTCGCTGGCTTACCTCGCCCATGGGGCAGGAGCATATTACGGCGCACTATGTCAGCCAGGACGCGCCCCAGATGATGCGCCAGCTCGTCAAGGGCGTCAGAATCGATCCGAAAGTGGACTTCACCAAAGTCGCAATGCAGGTCACGGGTGACGTCGGGTTCTCGCCCTACAATATCTTCGGCATGGGCAGCGGTATGTCCACCTGCAAAGTAGACGGCACCTCCGACTATGTGGGTAACAGAGTCGCAACGCTCCTCAGCAGCTACTTCAAGGGAAGCGTCCGCACATGGGGAGAGAACGGCAAGGAAATGCTCAACCACATCAAGAGCGGCTTTAAGGATTATGCGGCGCAGTATCATCTGATCTACACCGATCCCGCCAAAGTTTCCGAGGCGACCAACGGTCTCAAAAATAACCCCTTCAACGTGACGGATTGACGGAGTTTTCATGAAAAAAATATTATCTTTGACATTGAGCGCACTTTTGCTGCTCGCTGCGGTCGGCTGTACGAACGGCAAGACAAGCGGTTCGGGCGAAACGCCTCCCGGGAACGATCCCCCGGGCGGCGGGACCTCGGGCAGCGGTCTTTCGGGAACCCTCGAACAGACCGACATGCAGACGGGCTTTCTGCGCACCGCCGCAACGGACGACATGGGACGTTCCTTCACCCAGACGGAGAGCTACAACGATAACGTCGTAGGGATCTTCTACTTCCTTTGGTTGAGCCAGGCGTCGAACGACAACACCGTCGAGAAATATATCGCCGACGGCAGGGCGGAGGAGACCCTCACGAGCCAGGACGGGTTCGGGACTCCCGCTTTCACATGGTGGGGCGAACCCATGTACGGCTACTATCTGGTTCAGGATAAGTGGGTCGTGCGGAAGCACGTGGAACTCTTTATCAACGCGGGACTCGACTTCATCTGCTTCGATACGACGAACAATAACCACTATGCCGCGGATGCGCGCGCGGTGCTCGACGTCCTTCTCGAATATGAGCAGATGGGCTACCGCGTTCCCAAGGCGATGTTCATGACCAATTCGGACTCCCCGGGACGGATCAAGGCGATCTATAACGACTTCTACCGCCGCGATACATACGACAGCATTTGGTTTACGGGCAACGGCGACAAACCGTGGATCATCGGCAGCGAACCCGCAACCGACAAGACCATCATGGATCGCTTCTATTTCAAGCGTTCCCAGTGGCCGAATGCCGCTCTCCATGAGGACCGCTTCCCGTGGATCTCGTGGAACTGGCCGCAGGAGAAATATTACGACGAAGAGAACAATTACGACATCATGAGCGTTTCCGTCTCCCAGCACGTCGGCGACGGGAGAGGGGCGGAATTCTCGCTCTCGGGCGTCTGCTCGCCGCACGTCTTTGCCACTCTCTCGGAGGAGACGCGTGCAAAGATCCTCTCGGGCAGCGGAAGCGACTATTACTACAACAAAAATTGGGGCAGAGGCTTCTCGCACGAGACGGGCGAAAATAACTACGAAAACGCGCTCGCCAATGTCAACTTCGAAGAGCAGTGGCAGACGGTGTACGACGACGGAAGCATCAACCTCGTGTTCGTGACGGGCTGGAACGAATGGATCGCCCAGCGCCAGTCGGGGGATCCTGTTCTCGGCAGTACCTACGGCCGTTACATCGACACTTTCGACATGGAGTTCTCCCGCGATATCGAAATGATGAACGGGGGATATCTCGACAACTGTTTCCTTCAACTCGTGAAAAACATCCGTACCTACAAGGGGAGCGGATCCAAGAAGATCGAGACGGCGGCGACGGACAAGGATCTTCATAAGCTCGAAAATTGGGCGGATATGCCCGCGTATGCCGACCTTGTGAAAGAGACGGAAGCACGCAATTCGATCGGCGTCGGTTCCCACTTCTATGAAAACAGGACGGGCAGGAACGACATCCGCGAAGTGCGCGTTGCGACGACGGATTCGGATATTTACTTCCTCGTCTCCACGGTGGACGATATCACCGCCCGCACGGCGGGAGATACCCGTTACATGAACGTCTGGCTCGGGTTCGAAGGACAATCGGGCGGCTGGAACGGATCGCAATACGTCGTCAACCGCACGGCGGACGGCTCCGTCGCCTCTGTCGATAAGATCGAAAACGGCTCGTTTACGAGAGTAGGCGACGCCGAAGTGACGATCGAGGGAAGATATATGCTCGTGAAAGTTCCGAAGAGCGCCGTCGGCGTGAGCGGGAACGGGTTCGGGCTCCAATTCAAAGTCACCGACAATCTCCAAAAAGATTTCGATATCACCGATCTCTATACCAACGGAGACTGCGCTCCCATCGGCAGGATCAAGTACAGCTATTATGCAAGCTAAGGAGGATTTATGGCGTTATACAGAAAAGCTGCAATCATGTTGAGTCTGCTTCTTGCTTGCTCCGCGGCGGGTTGCACGCTCGGAAAAGGAAGCTCCGCGAACGAGGGGGATCCCACGCCGTCGGAACAGCCGCCGAACACCGATCCTCCCGAAACGGATCCCCCCGAACAGGATCCTCCCGAAGAGGATCCCCCCGTGGATCCGCCCGCTCCCTCTTACGAATACGGCGAGAACTGGTCGGATCCCTACGATGCGGACTATACGCGCTCGCTCCTCTCCATGGGAGATCAGGCGTTCACGCTGAGCCAGCTCTCGGGGGTCGATTATTTCCGCCGCACCCGCACGCCCAACAGCGGCAACAAAGAGGGGAAATACGTCGGGATCTTCTACTTCCTTTGGCAGAACGAGGGGAACGGCCTGTACGATATTTCCAAGTTGCTTGAAAAGTACGACCCGACGGACGTCGAAAAGAATCCGCTCTGGGCGATCAAGGGAGGCGAGTACTACGATCCCAATATTTCGCCCATGAGTGCGTTCCACTACTTCGAGGAGCCCCTCTACGGCTACTATGCCTCGACGGATAAGTGGGTGATCATGCGGCATCTCGAACTTCTCACCTATGCGGGGGTCGACTTCCTCTATCTCGACTACACGAACGCCAACTCGGCGGATCCCGAGAAAGAGCCCGGGAATATTTATCCCGCTGCGACCTACGCTCTTCTCGACAGTATCCTCGAATTGCAGAAGAAGGGGATCGACTGTCCCAAGATCGTCCCCCTCATCTGCAATCCCTATACGAGCGGAAAGGATGTGTCGCCCAATCAGAGGCGCGCGAACGTCGTCCAGTGGGTGTATAAAAATTATTACGCGAAGGATAATTTCAAATACAAATCCTGTTGGTTCACGGCGGATAAGACGCATAACCCTTCGGGCAAGCCTCTGCTTGTGAGCTACACGATCGACCGCAACGACTTTGCGGATAAGGCCGCCTACGACGCATTCTGGTTCCGCGACGTCGTCTGGCCGACGATGGTGAACGGCGGCGTATATGAAAACGGCTTCCCGTGGATGGATTACGAACTTCCGCAGGCGAATTACAACGGGTTCATGAACATCTCTGTCGCCCAGCATTTGGGCGGGAGCTGGTCGTCGGAGGCATATCTCGCACAGAGCAGAGGGACGGGTACCATGTACCGCGGCAGGGGAGCGAAATCTTCGGACGTCCTCGCCGCCGACTCCGCCGATGTAGAGGACGCGATCTACGGGATCAACTTCAACGACCAATGGCGCAACGCCCTCAATGCGACGGGCGACAGGGAGCCGTGGGTGCTCACCGTGACCGGCTGGAACGAGTGGACGGCACAGAAGCTCGACCAAGGATTGGGACGTGCGACGTTCGTCGATACCTTCTCGATCGCCTTCTCCCGCGACGCGGAGATGATGCGCGACAAGAACGGCTATTCCGACAATTTCTATATGCAGATCGCGGCGAACACCGCCAAATTCAAGGCGAAGCCTTCGACGCGCAAATCGGACGCCGCAATGTGGCAGCGCACGTCGCTCATGATCGACGACCTCGCCGCGTGGGAACTTGTCGAGGGCAAATATCTCGACCTCTCGGGCGACGCGATGAACCGCGACAAAGACAGCGTCGGGCACGTCTACCACTACACGGACGACTCCGCCCGCAACGACATCGAATATCTCAAATTCGCCAACGACAGCGAAAATCTCTACGTCCTCGTCAGCACCAAGGACAACGTCACCCCGTATGAAGAAGGGGACGGGTGCTGGATGAATCTCTATCTCTCCACGACGACGAGGGGCTGGCAGGGATACGATTTCGTCATCAACCGCTCTCCCGACGGAAAAACGACCTCGATCGAAGCGCTCTCGGAGGATGAAGAGGGGAAGATCGTCGCAACGCTGCTCGAAGCGCGGGCGGAATATTTCGTAAAGGACAATTTCATCGCTTTCTCCATTCCGCTGGAAGCGATCGGCGTTACTTCGAAGGACGTCATCGGCATCAAGGCATGCGACAACATCTTCGGCGTGAAGCGGACGGAATCGGACGGCGAGACGCCCGGAAACGACGGCGTCGGCGTGTATCAATTCGGCGACATCGAAGCCTTCTACTGCGGCGGCGACTGCGCTCCCATCGGACGGCTCAATTACAGTTACAGGCTGGGCTATTGATCTCTGGACAAAAAATCAGGAATATTTAAGGAGGAAACCTTATGAAAGTAAAGAAACAATGGAAACTTGTATGCGCATCGCTGCTCACGGCGTGCTGCATCGGTACCGCTGCGGCGGGCTTTGCGCTCGCGGGCGGCGGGAGGACGGCGAACGCTGCGGCAAGCGACAAATGGGTCGGGCTTCCCGCAAAATCCGCCATGGTCGGTGACGAGATCCTGACCGTAACGGATAACGCTGCAATTGTCAACAAGACCGACATCTTGCAGCTCCCGAACAGCACCGGTGTATTCTATATGTATTACAACGATTCCGTGGAATGGAGCGGCTTCACGCTCCGCAACGGATGCGAAGCTGTCGGCTATTCTTGGGTCCTCACCGGCGCAAGCGAAACGGCGTTCCCTTGGCACACCGTCGGATTCGAGGGCAAGAACAACCACATGATCCTTCAAGACAACCGTAAGTTCCCGTCGTCGGGCGGCACATACGGCGGCTTGAAAGGCGTGGAAGGCGAGAACTTCAAGAACGGATTCATCCCGATCGAGATCCATGTCGGTCAGGGCGCCGCGTCGGAGGATCCTTCCTACATCAAGATCGGCGGCGTAGAACTCATCCACGAACAGGGCAGCGGCGTCTCCGTCACACAGTCGGCGTCGCGTGAAACGGGCACGTGCACGGAGCTCGTCTCCTCCTTGTTCACCGAAGGGGCATATCTTGCCATCAACTATAACGGGCGGGCAAATCCCCTTCTTGCGATCTCCGAACCCGGTTCCGTCGTCGCGACGAACGTGTCCATGGACATGACGAAGCAGGAGCATGCGGGAGCATTCTCCAAGGATCTCACGATGGATCTCTCCTCTGCGGAGGACGTATTCGGCGACGGCTGCACCGTGACGGTCAAACTCAACGGAAAGGTACTCTCTTCCGTGACGCCCGAAGTCACTACGACGGACGACAATAAGCATGCGACCCTCAAAGTTACCAAGGCGCAGCTCGACGCGATCGACACGGAGGATCTGGAAACTTCCAGCTACTTGACGTTCTCCTTTGATAACGGTGACAAGCATTACGGTGACGTTCCCGTTGCGCTCAGCATTCTCTTCGAGGATCCGCCCGTAGTAGAGGAGTCCGATATCGCGCTCGAAAAGAAAGAGCCTTTCTCGGTTTCCTTCACCTATGCAGGGGTTGCAGATCCCGAAACCGGTCTTAGCGTCAGCTACCAGCTTAATTCCGCTTCTCCCGAGGAATCCCTCACGAAGGATACGGATTACACCATCACAAAGGCCGACAGCAAATACACCGTCACCTTCACGGAGGCGGGCGTTGAAAAGCTCTTTAACGGACACAATTCTTCGACCCTCGTATTCAGACTCGGTAAGCACGTATTCAACGCTTCCGTCTATGTGGAAGGGCAAACGACGGAGTACGGGATCCGTTTCCGCGAAGGGATCGACTATGTGGGCGATTCGCTCAAAATCGACGAATATTATGCGAGCGCGAAGATCCACAGGCTCGACACTTCCATCCTCGCTTCCCGTGTTTTCTACGAGAACGGCGTCGATGTGACGAAACCCATCTTCATCGAGTACGGTACCCTCGATCCCAAAGTCGAATGGATGCTTATCTCGCTCATGAGCACGCCTACGATCTCCGAATACTTCACAGAGACGACTGCTCCCTCGCAGGGCAACGTATTCTCCTTCATCGTATTCGGTCAGGGCAGAAACAACTTGCAAGGCATGAACGGAACGTTTGTCAACGGCAATACGACCGAGCATGCGAAGAACACCAACATGAAGAACAACGTCGTTGAGATCAGCCTCGGCGCGACGAACGCGGCAGACGGTTACGTCAAGATCAACGGCCAAAAGGTCGAAGGCGCGGTTCCTGCAAAATCGCAGGCAGACTTCCCGAGCGGAAAGGCATGGGTCGGCTTCTTCTTCAATAACGGCGGATCCGAATTTGACTTCATCTGCAACACGCACGTCAACGCCGTCGCGATCACTTCTCCCCAGGCGGACAGCGAATATAAGATGGACCTCGGCAAGGCTGTGGATTTCTCCGTCGACCTTGTGAATACGAGCGGCAACCTCAAATTGAAGGACGAGAGCGGCAAGGAGATCCCTTCCTCGCAGTATAGCTACGAAGGCGGCAAACTCACGATCAAGGCGGAATACTTCTCCTCCAAGTCCTACGTCAAGGACGGACAGATCTTCATTTGGGACAACGAGAAGGAAACGGGTACCGCTTTCAAGATGGAATACACCAACAGCGATATGGGTACCGTAAGGATCGCCTATGCGGTCAAGGGCGGCACGGAGAACGTGGCGTTTGATCTCGGGATCGAGAGCGTGACTTCCGTCACCCAAGACGGCGAACCCGTCTCCGAGGACAAATACACCGTTGAAGGCGGCAAGTTCATCGTCAAGGCAACATCGATCCCCGCAGAAGTCGGCGCGTATGAGTTCCTCGTGAATGCAAACGGCAGCCTCTATCCCTGCTACGTCTATGTGGATAACTTTGCAAACGGTTATGCCGCTGCGGCAGGCGCGGTCGCTTCCGAAAACGGCTACACGCTCACGGGTGTGACGAGCGTGACGGAGGCAAAGACCTACGATCTCACGGAAGGCTACGAAGTCAAACTCTCCTTCAAGACCATCGACGGATACTATGAACGCGGCGTCAACGAAAAGGCGACGAGCGTGACACTCAGATTCTATGACCCCGTCACCGCCCAGACCCTTGTCATCACCGTGTTCGCGAACTTCGAGGATGATAAGATCACCTCTTCCAACCAGGCGCTCTTCATCTCCTATGCGTTGTACGATGCGGCAGGGACGAAACTCTCCGGCGGTTCCGAGAGACCCGTAGCACCCACGGACGGCAACAACAGCGCTTCCGGCGTGCACGCGCTCGAAGTCGCGGAAAAGAGCGGCGGGCTTACCATCACCCTTGCGGGACGTCCCTATAACCTTAGCGCATCCGCACTCGGGAATTTCGGCCTCAAGGCTTGCGTTTTGACCGTGACGACCGAGAATTCGACGAGCGGTTCCGTTGCGGAACTTACCGTCGGCGAATCGACTCCCGGCGGCACGACCCCCGGCGGTACGACCCCCGGCGGCACGACCCCCGGCGGCGATGATAACCCCGGCAATACCCCCGGCGGTACGACCCCCGGCGGCGATACCCCTAGCGGAAATGAGAACGGCGACAGCTCCGGTGAAGAGGGCGGCTGCGGTTCCGTGATCTTTGCGGGCTTCGGCGCGGCGGTTGCGGCGCTCGTGCTTGCGGTCGGCGCGGCAGTTCTCATCGTCGTTCGCAGAAAAGAAGATAAGTGATCCCACCGGATCGAGCTTAACAAATAAGATCCGCCTTCGGGTGGATCTTATTGTCAAGTTGAGTCCATGAGGTATCCCATGAAAACGATTTGCAAAAAATTAGTGCTGTTTTCGGCAGTTTTCGCATTGATCTTCGGCGCGCTCTTTGCGGCGTTTCCCCGTACCGCGCACGCGGCGGGGGAGCTCACGCTGAATAAGCCGGGGCTGGAACTTTCCGTCGGGGAGTCCGATCTTCTCACGGCGGACGGCGGGGACGTCGTTTGGAGCAGCGCGGATGAAAACATCGCCACCGTGTCGAAAAGCGGCGTCGTCAAGGGGGTCTCGGTCGGAGAGACTTCCGTCACCGCCGAAGATAGCAGCGGCGCGAGGGCGACCGTTCCCGTTTACGTCATCGAACGGGAGCGCGGTTTCGACGAAAATATCCTCATCTCCGTGTTCTGGCCTCCCACGGCGGAGTACATGAACGCAGGGGAGGGGGACGAGAGATGGGACGAACAGTATAAACTCCTCGCCGACGCGCACATCGACTACCTCTGCAACGTGACGGGCAGAGACCGCCAGCAGAACATCGGCTCTACGCCCAAGCAGGAAAATACCAAAGAGACCAATCTCAAAATGGCGTACTATGCCCATAAATACGGCATGCGCGTCTCGGTCGCGGACGAGCGGTTCGGCACAGCGTTCCTCAATACCGACCCCGTGCGGATCACCGATATCATTTCGGAGTACAGCAACGTGCCCGGCGTCGGCGGATACTATATCCTCGACGAGCCCTTTGACCCCATGCCCTATGCGGACGTCTATGAGGCGATCAAGCTCGCCGATCCGACGGGGTATGCGCACCTGAATTTCCAGCCCATCCACGCCTACGGCAGTCCCATCGGCACGCTCGATGAAAGAGCGGACGAAAGGTACCGCGAAGTGCTCCGCGAGTGGCTTCTTGCGGGCGAGGAGGCCGGCTTCCCGCACGAATATCTCATGTTCGACTTCTATCCTTTTACGGATACGCAGGGCGGCATGGCGCGCGACATCTATTTTGCTAACCTCAACGCCGTGCGCGAAGTCGGGCTCGAATTCGGGGTAAAGACGGCGAACTATCTGCAATCGATCAGCTCTGTGCTGCAAGCGAGCGGCGCTCTCTCCTTCCGCAGCGCTTCGCCCGAGGAGATCCGCTACGAGGCGATGACCTCTCTTGCTTACGGCTACAAACAGCTCTCTTACTTTACATGGTTTTTGCCCACCAACCGAAACGGCGAGAACTTCTCGCAGTCGATCGTGGACGAAAACGGCGTCCCCAATCCCAAATACTACGCCCCGATCACGCAGCTCAACGCCGAGATCCATGCGCTCGGAAAGACGCTCATCGGCTTGAATGCGACGGAAGTCTATCTGAACGGCACGCAGTGGGGATGGCAGGAAGCGATCCCCGCGGGATTCCCCGTCCAGCCCAAGGACGATACCGATTTTACCGTCTCTCTGCTTGAAGATGCAACGGGAAAGCGGCGGTATGCGATGGTCGTGAATAACGACTTTTCCGCCCCCGCCGAGATCCCGCTTACCTTCGGTGAAGAGGCGAAAACGCTTCGCCGCGTGAACCCCGAAACGGGAGAGCCCGAACCCGTCGCGCTCGGCGACGACGGTAGTTTAGTTTTGAAACTCGGCGCGGGCGACGGTGCGCTCTTCGCGCTTTTTGCGGACGAGAGCGGTTCCGAAAACCCCGAAAATCCCGAAAAGCCCTCCGATTCCCAAAATCCCGCTCCCGACAAGACGGAAGGGGACGAAAAAGGGTGCGGATCGGTCGTGCTCGGCGGCGGGATCGCGATTTCCGTCGGCATTCTGTCTGCCGCCGCGGCCGTGCTCTGCGCCGTGCGGGGACGCGGAAAAGAAAATTGAAAAATTAAGGAGATAGCAATGAAAACCAAGAAAAAAAGGTTACGCATCCGGCTTGCGCTTCTGTGTGCGGCGTGTTTTGCGCTCGGGGGAGGCGCTCTCATGCTGAGCGGTGAAGTCGTGCACGCGGCGGAAGATAGCCAAATCACGGCCTATTGCCCCGAGGGGAGCACCAACATTTCGCTCGGTAAAACTGTGACGGCCTCTTCCTCGTATGAAATGGCAAACGAGGGCTGGTCGGCTTCTTTCCTCACGGACGGGAAGATCGGCACGCCCGGGGTACAGCCGCCCAACGGCTGGTCGACAATGCCCGGCGAGACGACCGACCCTCTCAAAATCGCATGGGCGAGCATCGACCTCGGCGGGGAATGCAATGTTACCCGCATCGTGCTCTTCCCCCGCAACGATCAGACCTACGGCGAGAGTTTCCCCGTAAACTTCCAGCTTCAAGTCTCGGCGACGGGTGCGGACGGCTCGTGGCAGGACGTCAAATCGTTCACGAACTTCCAAACGCCCACCGAGCCGCTTTCAATCGACCTCACCGAGGAGACGACCGCAAACTATGTGCGCCTGTATGTTACGGGACGCACGGGCGCCGATAACTTCTCGGGCGGCGCGCACGGGAATGACGGCAAGCTCGTACAGCTGTGCGAAATGGCGGTTTTCGGCACCCTTTTGCATGAAGCTCCCAAGCCCGTCAAACTCGACAGACCCGCGCTCGAACTCGCCGTCGGCACTTCCGATCGGCTCAAAGTCACAGGTCTCGGAGAGGATGCGCCCACGCTCACATGGACGAGCGACGATTCGGGCGTCGTGACCGTCGAATCGGACGGCACCGTCACGGCAAAAGCCGTCGGCAAGACGACGGTACGCGTAAACGGCGAGGGCATCGAAGAACAGAGTTGTCCGATCACCGTCGTCGAAAAGAAGTATGACTTCGACGAAAACATAACGATCTCCGTGTTCTGGCTTCCCACCAAGACCTATCTCGAAGGGGGAGAGGGCGACGAGCGCTGGGATGAGCAGTTCAAGCTCCTTGCGGACGCCGACGTCGACTGGCTCGCCAACGTCACCGACAACGACAACACGGGCATGCTCCTTCATACCAAAGAGGACAATTTGAAGGCGGCGGAGTATGCGGCGAAGTACGGCATGCACCTCACCGTCGCGGATACCCGCTTCGGGAAGAGCCTTCTCAATATGACCGATGAGGAGATCACCGCGCTCGTGGAGGAATACCGCAATGTGCCCGGTGTGGGCGGTTACTACATCTGGGACGAACCGAGTCCGCAGGAAGATCTTTTCTACTATTCCCTCGTCTACGCGGCTATGAAGAAGGCGGATCCGAGCGCCTATGCCCATCTCAACTTCCTGCCC
Source organism: uncultured Clostridia bacterium (assembly GCA_947626105.1). Lineage (GTDB taxonomy): Bacteria > Bacillota > Clostridia > Christensenellales > Borkfalkiaceae > Gallimonas. The sequence continues at coordinate 19,694 of CANQQY010000009.1, forward strand.
ATGTGGGCTTATACGGGCGGAAATTGGAGGACGGCGGAGGAACCCTACCGTGAACACGTCGGCTCGTGGCTCGAAGATACTTTGGATATGGGCGTCGAACAGGATTTCGTCATGTACGACCTCTATCCCTATACGGGCTTCGGTACGGATATGATGCGCGATGAGTTCTTCTCCCACCTCGACGTGATGCGCAAGATCGGGCTCGATTACGGCGTAAAGACGGCGACGTATCTCCAATCCAACGGCGGCCCGAGCAAACGCTCGCCTTCCCCGTCGGAGATCCGCTATCAGGCGATGACGTCGCTCGCCTACGGCTACAAACAGCTCTCCTACTTCACATGGTTCCTTCCCACCCACCGCGGCGAGACGTTCAACGACTCCATCGTAAGCGATCAGGGCGTTCCCAATCCCAAGACCTACGATGCGGTGAGCCAGCTCAACAAGGAGATCCACGCCCTCGGCAAGACGCTGATCGGTCTCGACAGCCTCGAAGTGCACCTCAACGGCGAGCTGTGGGGCGGACAGACGGAAATCCCCTACAATTTCATCTTCCAGCCCATGGACGATGTCAACTACACCGTCTCGTTGATGAAGGATAAGCACACGGGACGCAACTACGTGATGCTCGTCAATAACGATTTCACGAACCCCATGCAGACGAGCATTTATCTGAATGCGCCCGTCGCCTTGCAGCGGGTGAGCCCCGAGACGGGCGATCTTGTTGATGTGCAGGTTTCCGACGGCATCCTCGACGTATCGCTCGAAGCGGGCGACGCGATCCTGTACGCCCTGCCCGAGGGGATCGACTTCACCGAAGAGCATACCGTAGACAGGACGGCGGCGGATGAGATCATCGCGCGTGCGGAAGCGGCAATGCCCAACCTTTCCGATACGGACGCGGCGGCGGTCGGCGCGGCGGTGGCGGAGCTCAAAGCGGCGCTCAAAGAAAGTTTTTACATGCAGGAGTATATTGATGAGCTCACGGAGCGCGTCGAAACCCTTCTCGACAATGCGGAGGGCGGCGGGGGAAGCCCCGACGATCCCGGCGATCCCGACGACCCGAACAAGCCTTCCACGGGAGAAAACGACCCGAACAAGCCTTCGGGAGACGGGAAAGATCCCGATGAGGATGGCGGCGGTTGCGGAAGTACGATTTTCGGCGGCGTCGCGGGCGGCATAGCTGCGCTCGGCATGCTCGTTGCGGCGGCGGCAGTGATCTGCTCCGGCAAGAGAAAAGAAGATAAGTAAAGAAAAATATCCGCGGGGATCCCGCGGATATTTTTATGACCTTTTTCCTTGGCGCCCCTCGTAGGGGAGCTGGCGCGCGCTCTTGCGCGACTGAGGGGTTTCAAAAACCCTATCCCCCGCTACGCGGGTACTTCCCCTAAGAGGGGAAGCAAGATTTTCAACTTGGCGCCCCTCGTAGGGGAGCTGTCACGCTGTCCTTGCGCGCCTGAAAGGTTAAACGATGACGGGTAGACTTTCGAGGGCGGCGCGCCGCGTTTTAGAGAGATCGTCGAAGATCAGCATGTCGAACGCCGTAAGCGGTTCGAGGAGATACGTTCCCGGTTGGTCGAACTTGGTTTGGTCGGCGAGAAGGACGCGGAACACCGAACGCTGGAACACGGTGCGCTTGATCTCTCTTTGGTCGAGCGACGTCTCGTAGGTGCCCGTGTTGTCGAGCGCGGAGCAGGATGTGAGCATGAGATCGAAGCGGAATTCCCCCATGAGTTTGTTCGTCCAGCTCCCCGAGATGGAGTGCCCGCGCGGGGATACCGTGCCGCCGGGGATGATCAGATTGATCCCGCGGATCCGCGAGAGGAGGGTCGCCGCCTGCAAAGAATTGGTGACGACCGTCTTTTCGGCGAGCGTCATTTGCTGTGCGACGGCAAGCACGGTGGAGGAGTTGTCCAAAAAGACCGTCTTGAAGTCGGTCGGCAGATGCTCGATCGCCTTATGCGCGATCTGCGCCTTGGATTCCGCGTTTTCCGTCATACGGACGAGAATGGATACCTCGTCCGCCGCTTCGAGCAAAACGGCGCCCCCGTGGCTTCTCCTGAGAACCCCGAGATCCTGCAATTCGATGAGGTCGCGCCGCACCGTTGCCTCGCTCACATAGAGGGTCTGCGCCAACTCGTTCACTGTTGCGGAGCCCTGTTTCCGTAGGATTGTTAAAATTTCCTCTTTCCGTGCGTCATTTAACATAGTTTTTTATCGCTTTTGCTTATTTGTGCTTATATTGTAGCACATTCTTGAAGTTTTGTCAACATTTCAAAATAACATAGACAAAATTATCATTTTGTGATATGATATTTGTGAGGTGAGGACATGACTGAATTTCTTGCAATCGACATCGGCGCCTCTTCGGGACGGCATATTTTAGGTTCCGTGAAAGAGGGGATCCTCACTATCGAAGAGATCTATCGTTTTCCCAACGCACCCGTCCTCGAGGGCGGGGATCTTGTTTGGGATATTTCCCGTTTAGAGCGCGAGATCATCGCGGGAATGAAGCGCGCGGGCGAGCTCGGACGGATCCCGGCGAGCGTCGGGATCGACACATGGGCGGTGGATTACGCCCTGCTCGACCGTGAAAACAACCTGCTCTCTCCCGTGCATGCTTACAGGTCCGACCGCACCAAAACTGCGATCGGCGAAGTCCATGCCCGCATTCCGTTTGAAGAGCTCTATGCGCGCACGGGCATTCAGTTTCAGCCGTTCAATACCGTATACCAGCTTGCGGACGATCTGCGGCGTGGGAAGCTCGAAAGGGCGGCGCATATGCTCATGCTTCCCGACTATCTGCATTACCGTCTTACGGGGAAGATGAGCCGCGAATACACCAATGCGACGTCTACGGGGCTTGTCAATGCGCGCACGCGCACGTGGGATAATGAGATCCTTGAAACGCTCGGCTATCCCGCGCGGCTCTTCCCGACGCTCGTACAGCCGGGGACGAAACTCGGGCGTCTGTCCGACGCCGTAAGACGCGAGGTGGGGTACGATACCGTCGTGACCCTTCCCGCCACGCACGACACGGCGAGCGCCGTCGTCTCTTCGCTTGCGGGCAAGGGGGCGTATCTTTCGAGCGGGACGTGGTCTCTGCTCGGAACGCTCAAAAAGGAAGCAAACACAAGCGCACGTTGCCGCGAATACAACTATTCCAACGAAGGGCATCTCTTCGGCGGCGTGCGGCTTCAAAAAAATATCATGGGGCTGTGGATCGTACAGCGTCTGCGCGAGGAAGAGGGAAAAGACCTCTCCTTTGCGCAACTTGCCGCGCTTGCGGCGGAAAACGCGAACGACGCCGAGATCGACGTCAACGACGAAGTTTTCCTCGCCCCCGAGAACATGAAAACGGAGATCGAACGCATGGCGGGAAGAAGCCTCACCCTCGGCGAGGCGGCGTACTGCGCGTTCAGCGGGCTTGCAAAATGCTACCGCGCCGCGGTGGAAGAACTCTCCGACGTCACGGGCGAGAAATATGACTCGCTCAATATCTTCGGCGGCGGAAGCAAAAATAGACTTTTGAACGCGCTTACCGCAAAAGAGACGGGCTTAAAAGTCATCGCGGGACCCACCGAGGCGACGGCGATCGGCAATCTGCTCGTCCAGATGGAGTCCATGGGAGAGATCTCGGCGGAGGACGCGTCCGCGCTCGTTGCGCGTTCATTTGAAACGGAGGAATACATAGCATGACGGAAATAAAGAAGCAATATGCGGCATTCGGCGTCGACGTGGAAGCGGCGCTCGAAACGCTCGGAACCATTCCCATAAGCGTCCACTGCTGGCAGGGGGACGACGTCATCGGGTTCGACGGCGCGGGAAGCCTTTCGGGCGGCATTCAGACGACGGGGAACTACCCCGGCAGAGCGCGCAATTTCGAGGAACTGAAAGCGGACATCAGGGAGGCTTTTTCTCTCATGCCCGGCAAAAAACGGCTCAATTTGCATGCGAGCTATGCGATCCTCGGCGACGACGCGGGAAAAGTGGACAGAGACGCTTATTCCTACAAACATTTCATCCCCTGGGTTGAATTTGCCAAAGAGCTTGGACTCGACGGCATTGATTTCAACCCTACTTTCTTCGCTCACCCTAACATGAAGGACGGACTCACTCTTTCTTCCCCCCAAGAGAGCGTCCGTTCCTTCTGGGTGGAGCACGGCAAACGCTGCATGGAGATCGCCGCCGAACTCGGCAAGGCGTTCCAAAAGCCCTGCCTCGTCAATATCTGGATCCCCGACGGGTTCAAGGACGTGCCCGCAGACCGCCTCACGCCGCGGCTCAGGTTGAAGAGATCTCTCGACGAGATCCTTGAAAACTACGATAAAGAATGGGTCATTCCCGCCGTCGAAAGCAAGGTTTTCGGCATCGGCGTCGAAAGCTATACGGTGGGTAGCAACGAATTTTACCAGAATTATGCCGCACAGAAGGGGATCTGCTGCCTTTTGGACAACGGGCACTATCATCCCCTCGAATACGTGTCGGATAAGATCCCCGCGCTCCTTGCCTTTTACGATAAGGTCGCCCTCCACGTCACGCGCGGCGTGCGGTGGGACAGCGACCATGTCGTCCTCTTCGAAGATGAACTCAAAGAGATCGCAAAGGAGATCGTGCGCAGTCACGCCACGGAAAAGGTGCTCATCGGTCTCGACTATTTCGACGCAAGCATCAACCGCGTCTTTGCATGGGTCACGGGGCAGCGCTCCATGCAGAAAGCGCTCCTCTATGCGCTCCTTCTGCCCCATGACGAAATGAGAAAGTTGCAGGACGCGGGCGATTTTACCGCCCTCATGGACTTGCAGGAGCGGGTCAAGACGCTGCCGTTCGGGGCAGTTTGGGAGGAGTATCTCCGCCGCTGCGGGCTCGACGAACATGTGTTGGAGCACGTCCGCAAGTATGAAAACACCGTCTTGAAAGAGAGGATATAACGCCCGACGGCTGTCGGGTAATGGATCTGACCGCGCCCGTTTTCGGGCGCGGAAATTATAGATCGATAGGGAAAAATAAGGAGGAAAAAAGATGAAACTCACAAAGACAAAAAGCGTTCTGATGATTCTGACGCTTGCCTTGCTCGTGCTGACGCTCGGTTTCGGACTTCTGTTCTTACAGAAGAGTAGCACCGCAAGTGCGGAAGAAGCAGGCACGTTTGTCCCGCTTGCCGACGCTGAATTGCAGTCGACAAAATCGGCTAAAATATTTACGCCGGGCGGGACTGCAATATGGTGGAGCGGCGCACATGAACAGTTGCGCATCCACTATAAAATCGAAGGTGCTTCGCCCGCAAGAGGCAGTTCGCTTGGATCGCATATTTATGATGATTCCGAAAAACTCGAAATCACGAGCGGCGGCGTAACCAAGACTGCAAAGGCTTGGGGCGTGGGCAACAATTCCTGGATCGATAACGCCGAATCCAACGTGAACGGCCCCAGCGAGCCCGGCGATACCTATGAGATTTGGATCTGGGCAGGCGGAGATAAGTTGTCTTGGCTTCAAGGGATCACGGAAATCCACTTCCTTCCCGGGTTCGGACGTTTGGACGCTAAGGGCGGTACGCCCAGCGCTACGGTTGCAAAGGATTTCTACCTTTGGAGAAATGGCAACTTCGGTTGGCAGACGCGAATCGATCCGTCGAAAGGGATCGAGGTCACATACAATGGTGACGGCGTTGCCTTTGGCGAAGTGCTTGATCCGAGCGATTTCACCGTAAAAGCAACCCTCAAAGGCAGCGAGGAGCCCACCGAAATCGACGCTTCCGGTTGCACGTTTGAATACAGCTATAACGGGCTTGCTGCCGAAGGCGGTCAGATGTCTGTAACCGTAAAGTATCAGGATGCGACGAGCCAACCTGTCAACGTAACGGTCGCCGCAGACGCCGATCCCTCCAAGGGCTTGGTTCCTTATTTCGATTACGCACAGAACAACGACTATCGCACCGATTGGAATGGGCAGGGAAGTCAGGATAACCAGCTTCTCCTCTTTTTCAACCTGAAAGGTGAAGTTACGGCTCCCGCGGCGGGTCTCAATCAATTTGCATATCTTCAAGGTCAAGGCTCGAAGGGTACCCGTATCCTTGATTATATCGTTTTCAACGGTACGACGAAGCTCTCCGAAATTACCGATATATTCGATTGGATCGGTCAGCATGCCGCAGGCCCCCAAGGGAGTGCAAGTTCCCCTTACGCCCTTTGGTTCTGCCCCGTGGGCACCGAGAACAATGGATGGAGAGGAACCATTCAAACCGTCACGATCAAAGCGGGCTTTACATGGGCGAATGCTTCGGGCGATATGGCAGACCTTATGGTCAAAGAGGACTACACCCTCTACAACGCGCATAACGCAGGTTGGCAGCGCGCGGTAGAAAGCATCTCTGCGGAATATACGGGCGATGAGGTGGAAGTCGGCAGTTCACTCGATCTTTCCAAGCTCACAATAACGGGCAAGTTCATGGATAAGAGCCCCGACGCGACGATCGACAACTCCAAAGTTACGATCGGTGCATTACCGAGCGATGCAGGTTCGGGCAATGTTCAAATCACTTATCAGGGCAAGACTTGCGAATGCGCTGTCAACATGAAAGCCTCCAAGAAGCTCACGGGCGTTACCGTTGAGGGCGCCGATGATGTTACGGCAGAGCAGTGGACACGTCCCACTTTCGACGGGATCACCGTAAAGGCACAGTTCGAGGGCGCGGAAGCAGAAACGCTCGAAAAGGGACAGTACACAATCACTTGCGACACATGGACGTTGGGGCAGCAGGAGGCGACCGTCTCCTACACCTATGGGGGCGAGACCAAGTCCACGACTTTCAATGTCAATGTGACGGCGAATACCGCTACCGACAAGTATTTTGAAATTCTCGACGATGAGAAGGCGGCGCGTTCTACATCCTCTGCCTTCCCCGGTTACTATGATGCCGGTTTGGCTTTCCGAATCAATTTTGTCGGCGTAGAACTCGGCGCTTACAATGGCGCTACGGCAAATTACTACTTTGACAAAGTCAAGGGCATCCACCTGAACGAATATATCGAATTCGTCATTGGCGGAGATACCAAGACGGCGGCAGAGCTGTTTACCGACGGCACGTTGACGCACATCGGTATTTCCGATACCGGTAAATTGGTTATCTGCTTCAAAGATACCACCGAGCGTGACAAAGTAACGCAGGTCACCTTTAAGGCGGGTATGGAATTTGCGTCAAATCAGAATGCTTTTGACTTTAACGCCGATCAAACAAAAATCGATCAAAACGCGATTTTCCTGCCCAATGCTGTCCTCAAGAGAGATTATGTTTACTCCAATGGCGGAGCGAAGGGCTGGCTCAAAGTTGCCGATACGCTCAACGTGACCGTTGCGGGAGGGGAAATCCCGCAGAATGCACCTGAGGCTGAGGTGAAGGCAAAACTCACCGTTACGGTAAAGTATAAGGGTGAGACCGAAGAGACGACGCTCAAGGCTGCCGACTACACGCTTGAGCTTGACACTTCCGAACTTGGCGATTCCGTGACGGGCACCGTAACCTATCGCGAAGCAACGAAAGAATTCACCACCAAAGTGGTCGAAAGCAAAGAGCTTGAACGTATCGAACTTTCGGGCACGACGACGTTCACCGGCGAACGCTTCGGCACGGCTCCCGAGCTTACGGGCTTCACTATCACCGCATATTATGTGGGCAATGAAACGGGCGTAGTGCTTGAAAAAGGCTTCACCGTCGGCAAGGCGGATATGTGGCTCGAAGAAGGTGCTCACAACATCGAAGTCTCCTATACGGAAGGCGGCGAGACAAAGACGGCGAACCTCACACTCACGATTACCGCACCCAATTTGGAGAACGGTTTGGAAGTTTTGCATGACTACGAAGTGGAGTCTCCTCCTCCTTCGAGCTGGGACAGCGGCTTCTGGGGACCCACGGGTTGGGGCAATCAGGCTTCCAATAACTCTCAGATAATCCTTTACTTCCGTGCAAAGGGTGACGTTACTCTTCCCGCGACCGGCGCTCTCGATCAATTCGTGGTCAATGGAACATCGAAGGGGACCCACATCCTCGATTACATCCTCATCAACGGGCAGCCTTACAGTGCGTGGAAAGATGCTTTCGGCGGCGGAAGTTGGATCGGTCTCCACAGCGCAGGTCCTCAAGGCACCGCAGACGGCAGCACTCCTTATCTGCTTTGGCTTAACCCCAGCGGTGGAGATAATTCGTGGAGAAATTCCATAACCACGATCACCATCAAGGCGGGCTTCCAGTGGGCTTCCAGTGCCTCCGGCGACGTCGCGGGCGCAGTTGTGAAAGAAGATATCACTCTTTGGAACGCGAAAGACGCAGGCTGGAAACTCCATGCAGACAGCGTGAAGGTTGAACTCAAAGAGGGCGCGACCGTCTATGTCGGCGACGACATCAGGACCAAGATCGACGTTAAGGCTGTCTTTGGAACTGAAGAAAAAGCCGTAACCGACTACACTGTTACCGATTACACCGCAGAGACCGCGGGCGAACAGACCATCACCGTTACCTATCAGGATCAGACGGCGACCCTCAAGATCAACGTTGAAGAGGCTCCCGCACCTGTGACACCCGAACCCGAGTCCGTCACGCTCGATAAGAGCGAGATCGAGACCAAGGTCGGCGTCCAGCCCGATCTCTCGACGATCACGGCGACCGTGAAGTATAAGGAGAACGCGAAGGCGGATCTCACCTTCAAGCTCAATGCACTTCCCGAAGGCGCGTCGCTCTCCGCGATCGACGTTTCCGCAAAGGGCAACAAGACGATCACCCTTACCTATGTTGAGAACGAAACGACCGTTACTGCCACCTTTACACTGAAAGTGACCGAGGAAGCGGCTCCTCCCGCAACGCAGTACACCGTGAAGTTTGCAGTCGGCGACCACGCGGCGGCAGATGCAACGGCTCCCAACGAGCAGAAGGCAGACAAGGACGCACAGATCACCCTTCCCGCAGCTCCCAAGGCGGCAGAAGGTTACAAGTTCGACGGTTGGTACGACGGAACGACGAAGGTCGGCGACGCAAATGCGAAGTACACTGTGACGAAGGACGTCACCCTTACCGCGCACTGGGCGAAGGACGAGACACCCGTTGAGCCCGGTCCCGGCGGCGACCAGCCCGGCGGCGACCAGCCCGCGAATCCCGAAAATCCCGACGGCAACGAGCCCGCTGAGGATGAGGGTTGCGGCTCCGTCATCTCCGTTTCCGGCATGATCATTGCGTTTGTGACCCTTGTCGGCGCAGCAGTCGTTGTGATCGCAGTTCGCAAACAGCGGAACTAATCCTCCGCACTTCCCCCGATACAGGGCGTCCGTAAGGACGCCCTCATCGGGTAAAAGAGGTTTATTTCATGAAGTATTTTCGGAACCCGCCCGCTCAAATGCGGGCAAAACCGTTTTGGTCGCTGAACGGCTCCCTTGAAGAGGAGGAATTGAAGCGGCAGATCGGCATTATGGCGGAAATGGGCTTTGGCGGCGCCTATCTCCATTCCCGCACGGGACTCTCCACGGAGTACCTTTCCGAGGAGTGGTTCAGACTCATGAATATCTGCGCGGATGAGCTTAAATCGCACGGCATGTGCGCACGGCTCTACGACGAAGATCGCTATCCGTCCGGCGTTGCGGGCGGATATGTTACGATGGAACCATCCCACCGCGGGCAATATCTCACCGTCCGCGTGGTTCCCGCCGAAGAACTGACGCCCGAAGAGGGCGACATTGCGGCGTTCTCCGTCGAATTTAAGGGCGATCGCATGGTGCGCTTTTCGCCCTACGGCGGAGAGGGACGGGGGAGCGTTGCCGTCTTTTCGGTGCGCGAGAGGGAAGCGCAGGACGTCTACAACGGCTATTCCTATTTCGACGCTCTGAAAAAGGAAGCGACGGACGCCTTTCTGCACATCACGCTCGACAAATATGCCGAGAAGATGGGCGGGCGGATCGGCGATGTCGTGGACGGCGTTTTTACGGATGAGCCCAACCGCGGCGCGGTGTTCAACGGTTTCGCCCACATCGGCGCGGACGCCGAGCGGCGCACGCCCTACACCGAGGCGCTCTTTCCCGCCTACTTCGAAAAGTGGGGGGAACGGCTTGAAGAACATCTCCCCGAGCTGTTTTTCCGCGGCAAGGAGAGCTTCTCCCGTACGGCGTGGCGGTATATGGAAACGCTCACGTCTCTCTTTCTCGAAAATTACGCAAAACCTTACAAGGAATGGTGCGACTCTCACGGCGTCGCCTTTACGGGGCATATCCTGCATGAGGACAATCTCTCCGCGATGACGACCCTTTGCGGCAGTCCCATGCGGTTTTACGAATATATGGATATCCCCGGCGTCGATAATCTCACGGCGGACAGCACGAATATCGCCGTCCCGCTCATGGCGGCGTCCGTGGCGCGGCAGTGCGGCAAGCGCGGCGTGCTCTCGGAGATGTATGCCGTTATCGGCTGGCAGGCAGATTTTACGACCTATAAGCGTATCGGCGATTGGCATGCCTTTTTCGGCGTGAACGACCGCTGTACGCATTTGAGCATGTATACCATGTCCGGCATCGCCAAGCGCGACTACCCCGCAAGCATTCTCCACCAAAGCGTATGGTGGAAGGATTATCGGGCGGTCGAGGACTATTTTGCCCGCCTCAACGTCTTTCTTGCAAAGGGCAAGCGCGAGGCGCAGCTTTTATGGATCCATCCCGTCGAATCGGCGTGGGGCATGGGTCGGATGGAAGGATACAATAACTGCTTTGTTCCCAAAGATCGGGACTATCTCGCCCTCGAGACCCGCTACTGGCGGGTGAGCAATCTCCTTGCGGACCGCGGCGTCGCCTTTGACTTCGGGGACGAAGAGATGATGTCGCGCCTTGCCCGCGTCTCCCGCACGAAAGAGGGGGTGACGCTTCGGGTCGGGAACGCTGTCTACCCGAAAGTTCTCCTCGCGGGGAACGTCACCCTGCGCTCTTCCACCGTTGCGCTCCTTCAAAAGTTCATGCGTGCGGGCGGCGAAGTGCTCGCCGTCGGCGACCTTCCGAAGTATCGCGACGGAGAACGTTTCAGCGCAAAACGCTGCCTGAAAGGGGTAAAATGCGTCGAAGAGGGGGATCTCCCCGCCGCCGTCTCCCTTCCGTTTACGATGAAAGGGGGGAAGGCGTATACGCACGTCGCCGCCGAGGGGCGGAGGCTGTACTTTGCCGCCGTCTCCGTTGAAAAGGAGGCGAAAGCATATGAATTTACCTTCGATGGACGGTATTCTGTCAAGCGTTGCGATGCGCGGACGGGCAAGATTGCTCCCTTCGCGGCAGAATTTGACGGTACCATGACCAAGATCTCTGCCCATTTGGACGCGGGAGAAGAGATTTTACTTGTTTTAACGAAAAATGAGGTGCCCATGTCCGCAACCTGCCACCATGTCGCGGCTCCGGCCGCGGAAACGTTGGCGGCGGACGGGGAATATCCCTATCTCCTCAAAGAGCCGAATGTCTGTGTGCTCGATTTCGCCGCCTATTCCGTCAACGACAAGACGGGCCACGGGGAGATCTTGCGCGTAGACGACGAACTCCGCGACGCATTGGGACTTCCCCGCCGCACGCCCGAGGCGATCCAGCCGTGGTTCCGAAAGAAATTCGGCATGGTGAAGCCCTGCGGCGCGCAGACGACCTTGCGCTTCTCCTTCCGTGCGGAATACCTTCCGCCCGCGCTCACTCTTGTTTGGGAGCCCATCCGCGGCGCAAAAGTTTCCCTCAACGGCGTGGCGGTAGAAAGCGTTCCGCGCGCGAGCGATTGGGACAGCTGTTTTGCCGAGCTCGATCTGCCGCGTCTTGCGCTTCATAAGGGAGAAAACGTCATCGAGGTCGCTTTTCCCATGGAGGAGGATACGCCCGTCGAGGCGATGTATCTCAAAGGAAGGTTCGGCGTGCGCGTCGACGGCCATACCGTCACCCTTTGCCGCTTGAAAAAATCATTGCATATCGGCGATATTTCGGGGCAAGGGCTGCCCTTTTACAGCGGCGAACTTTGCTACCGTATTCCGCATGCGGCGGGGAACTACCATGTCTCCCTCGGACGGGTGGGCGGCGCGCTCGTGCGTATTCAGGGCAAGACCCTTCCCTTCCGTCCCTTTGCGGCGGACGTGCACATCGAAGATCGGCTTGAAATCAGCGTCATGATCACACAGAGGAACAAGTTCGGGCCGTCGCATTTTGTCGGCGAGAGCAGGGGCGCGTTCGGAGAATTCTGCCCCCCGCACGAACAGTACAGCGAGGACTATCGGCTCATTGAACAAGGACTTTTGGAAGTCCCCGTGATAAGAAACAGATGAAAATTTATGAAGTTTTGCCCGAGCGCATCGTCGCGCAAGAGGGCGTAAAGAATGAAACAAGATTGCTTTCCCCCGCCACGATGCAGATCGGGATCGGCAGGGAAGAGACGGCGGAGATCGCCCGCGGCGGATATATCGTTCTGGATTACGGAAGGGAGATCGTCGGCGGCGTGCGGCTCCTCTCCTACTTTTCGGAGCAGAACGTCCCCGTGCGGCTCCGTTTCGGCGAATCGGTCGCGGAAGTCTATGCCGAGCTCGGCGAAAAGAACGCGACGAACGACCACGCCCTGCGCGACTTCCGCCTCTCGCTTCCCCAGCTTTCGGACGGCGTATACGGAGATACGGGCTTCCGTTTTCTGCGCATCGACGCGGAGGAGTCCGTCTCCCTCAAAGCCGCCGTTGCGGTGGATAAGCGCGCCGATCTTCCGATCACGGGCAATTTTACTTGCAGCGACCCGCGCGTGGACGAGATCTACAAGACAGCCCGCGAGACGCTCCTCTGCTGCGTGCAGAACGGCTACATCTGGGACGGCGTCAAGCGCGACCGCCTCGTCTGGATCGGGGATCTGCACCCCGAACTCATGGGGCTTCTCTCCGTGACGCGCAGTGCGGAGAGCGTCGTCAACTGCCTCCGCATCGCGGTGGAACAGACGCCGCTGCCCGGGTGGATGAACGGCATTCCCTGCTATTCGCTCTGGTGGATCGTCGATCTTCACGACTACTATTCGCATACGGGCGATCTTGCGGCAGTAAAGGAGTTTTCCGACTACTTTACGGAGCTGCTCCGTCAGGTGGACGGCTACGTCGGCGAGGACGGCTCGACGCATTTTTCCTACGATTTTCTCGACTGGCCCACCCACGGGCAGGAGGATGAGGTCGCGGGGCAGACGGGGCTTGTGGCACTCGCCATGGAGAAGGCGGTAACGCTTTCGGAAGTTTTGGGACTTTCGACGCCCGCGGCGGCGATCCTCGCACGCGTGAGGAAGCACAGGGCTACCGTCAAAAAGAGCAAACAGGCGATGGCGATGCGCGCTCTTGCGGGACTTTCGGGAAAAGAGGAGACCGCCGCCTTTCTCGCACGCAACGGCGCGGAGGGGATGTCCTCGTTCATGAGCTACTATATCCTTCGCGCGCTCGCCGAATGCGGCAAGGGAGCGGAGGCGCTTTCCATGATGAAGGACTACTACGGCGGCATGCTCGACGCGGGCGCCCGTACCTTCTGGGAGGACTTCTCTGTCGGTTGGAAAGAGGGGAGCGGCCGGATCGACGCTCTTCCCAAGGCGGGCGAAAAGGACATCCACGGAGATTTCGGCGCCTTCTGCTATGTCGGATTCCGCCACAGCCTCTGCCATGGCTGGTCGTGCGGTCCCATTCCGTTCCTGATGCACGTTGTGCTCGGCATCAGGATCTTGGAAGCGGGCTGTAAGACGGTCGCCGTCGTCCCCGACCTTTGCGGACTAAGTTATGCGGAAGGGGATCTCCCCACGCCGTACGGCGTTCTCCACATCGAGCACAGAAAAACCGAAAACGGGATCCAAACGAAGATCGACGCTCCCGCGGGGGTCAAGATCGTAACATCAGGCAAATCGTTGATCAGTTAGGAGGAAATATGAAGAAGAAACTTTCGATTCTGCTTGCACTTTTCATGGCGCTCGGCGTGTGCGCGGGGTGCGGCTCCGCCGACCAAGGCGGCAAAGACAAGGACACGGGCGAAACCAACAAAGAGGATGTAAAAGATCCCGAAGAGCAGGGAAAAGACCCCGAAGGCGGCGGAGAGGAAGAAGAGCCCGACAACAAAGAGGAACTTATGGAATATCATCGCTATGATCTGAAAACTTATCTGAAACCCCTTTGGACGGGCAGCGTCGTCTATAACGAGACCCTGTGGTTCGCGGGCGACGACGACCTTACCGCGCCGCTCATGTATGCGCCCGACGAGATCATCTCCGTGATGTCTTACGACTTGAAAACGACCTATCGCGAGGGGACAGACTACACATGGCAGAAGGGAGATAAGACCATTCGGCTCCCGCTCTCCACGACGACCATTCCCCATATGGATCAGATGGACTACTACCCCTCGGAGGCGGGATCGAATACGCAAGCCTATAAATACGGCGGGAATATTTATTTCGCCGAAGGGTCGGACATCAGCAGCAGACAGGTCGTCGTCACCTATCGTCACAGTGACACGGGCGATTGGCAGCTTCCCCGCGATGAAGCGGCAAAATTCCCCAAGACCATGGCAAAACTCGAAAACGGGGAGCCCCTGAACGTGCTCTTCTACGGAGACTCCATCACCGTGGGCGCCAATTCGAGCGGATTTATCGGCTACGGCCCCAATGCGGAATCCTATCCCGAGATGGTGCGTTCTTATCTCAAAGCCCGTTACCCTTCCGCGCAGATCAACTATAAGAATACGGCGGTGGGCGGAACGGATTCCTACTGGGGCGCCTCGAAATCGGGCGGCGCGGCAGGCGGCATCGAAGCGGGCGAAGGGGATCATTTCGCCGTCCGCGTGCTCAACAATCATCCCGATCTTCTCTTCATCGCCTTCGGCATGAACGACGGCGGGTATACGGGAGAGGCATATAAGGAAAATATCCGTACGATGATCGATCGGGCGAGAGAGCAAAATCCCGACGTGGAGATCATGCTCGTCTCGGGAATGATCGCCAACCCCGATACGTACTTTTACAACAAGGACTACGAGTCCTACCAGACGGCGCTCATTGAGCTTTCGGAGGAGTATGATAACATCGGCGTTGCGAACGTCCTCGACTGCGTGAGAAGCGTCTATGCGATGGGCAAGCGTTTCTGCGATTGCACGGGTAATAATGTCAATCACCCGAACGACTTCATGGCGCGCGTCTATGCGCAGACGATCCTCTGTGCGCTCTTCGGCGACGATTACATCGACGCGATTTAAGAAAAACACAAAAAAGCTCCCCCGACTGCCTTTCGTCGGGGGAGTAATTTTATGGACATTCTTGTCGCCTCTTATAGGGGCAGCGAGAGGGACTGCCGCGTCATCCTGTACAAAAGTGAAGGATCCCGAAGAACGGAGTCCGAACCCTTGTCGCCCCTTCTAGGGGAGATGTCACGAGCTTGCGAGTGACAGAGGGGTTTCCGAAACCCCTTTCCCTCACTACGTTCGGGGATTTCCCCTAAGAGGGGCAGCGAGAACCCTATCCCCCGCTACGCGGGGACTTCCCCTGAAAGGGGAAGCAAGAGGATCTCGCAACAGAGCCCGAAACAAAATATAACATCAATCATATAACAACCGTTATTATTGATTGATTCGCCCTTATCAGAGGCTTTCCTGCAAGATCTTCACGATTTCCGCGTGGGTGAGGACTTTATATCCCCCGTCCATGACGCGGGTCGCTTCGGCGATCCCTTCGATCATATCGGGCGTAACGCCGAGCTCGGAAATGTTCATCGCGACGCCGAGCTCTTTCATCCAGCTTTCGAGGGCGGCAAGCCCTTTCAGTGCGATCTCCTCGTCGGAGCCCTTCTCCTCAACCTTCCAGACTTCCACGGCGAACCTTCTGAATTTTTTGACGCCGTAGGGAAGGATATGGCGGTAATAGGGGAGCGACACGGCGGAAAGGGTCATGCCGTGCGTCTCGTCGGTGTACGCGCCGACCGCCTGCCCCAGCATGTGGACTTCCCAATCCGTCTCCTTGCCCATGTCGAGCAAGGTATTGAGCGCCCACGTCGCCGCCCACATGAGGTTGCTTCTCGCCTCGTAGTCGCAGGGATCTGCGATCGCCTTGCGGGAAGATACGATAATCGAGCGCATCAGAGCTTCGCAAAGGTAATCCGTCACGTTGTCATCTTCGCCCGAAAAGTACTGTTCGCAGATATGGTTGAACGCGTCGTATATCCCCGCGACCATCTGCCGTTTGGGGACGGTGTAGGTGAACGTGGGGTCGAGAATGGTAAATTTCGGCATGACGTCGCTTCCGAACACGTGCCCGATCTTGCGCTTTTCCTTGCGGTTCGTGATGACGGAGCCCCCGTTCATCTCGCTCCCCGTGCCCACCATCGTGAGGACGCACGCGACGGGAATAACTTTGCAGGAGGGATCCTCAAAGTCGACATAATATTTCTGCCAGAAATCCCCCTCGCAATATGCGGAGACGGAAACGGCTTTTGCGTAATCGCACACAGACCCGCCGCCGACGGCAAGAAGCAGATCTACGGCGTGTTCTCTTGCGATCGCCGCGCCTTCTGAAACTTTCTCCGTCGTGGGATTGGGCATGACGCCGCCGTCCTCGACGATCTCCTTGCCGCAAGCGTGAAGCGCGGCCACGACGGCGTCGTATATGCCGTTTTTCTTGATCGACCCGCCTCCGTAGATGAGCTGGACGGTCTTGCCGTAGTTTTTGAGTTCCTCTTTGAGATTTTCAAGCGCGCCTTTGCCGAAGTACAGCTTCGTCGGATTGTGATATTCGAAATTTCCTAACATAGAAACCTCCATTACGGTTTTTCCATTATTTTACCGTAAAATCGCCGCCGCGTCAATATCCGTGCGAAAAATTTCCCCCGCGTTACGCCGTGATCCCGAGAGGACTCCGCAGGGAAGAATCGTATGCAGAAGGCTTGACGTACGGCATAAAATATGGTACAATTTTGTCGAAAAAGCGCGAATGCGCACGGAGAAGGGGTGCAAATGGACGATTTGTTGCTCGAACCGCTCGAAGCGTACAAAAGCCGTTACCGCGATGCGTTCAGGCAGAATGCGGAGGCGTATTTCGACGGGCTCCTGAAAAAATCGGGGGTGCCGGAAGCCGAAAATAAAAAGAAAGTCTCCGCCTATGCCGCAAAGACGCATAAGATCGCTTCGCTCACGGGAAAGCTCAAAAAATACAGGACGCTGCGCGGGCTTCTCATCTTTCTCTCCGTCGTGGGAGTTGTGCTCTTCATCGCGGGGATCGTCTGTCTCGTACAGGAGTCGCTTGTCGCGGGGATCGCAATGACGGCCGTCGGCGCGGTGACGCCCGCCGTCTGTATCCCGATCATTATGGCGAAGATCCGCCCCGTGCTCAAAGAGACGGAAGCCGAGCGCGACAAGACCCAAAAGGAGGCGGACGCCCTTTTGAAAGAGGCGTGGGCGCAGATGGAGCCGCTCAACGCGCTCTATGACGACGATATCACGCGGAAGCTCATCGAACAGACGATCCCGCTCCTCAAAATCGACGAAAATTTCAATATGCGCCGCTATGACTATCTAAGCGGCAAATACGGATTTTCCGAACCGCTCGACCCCGCACGGTCGACGGTCGGCATTCTGACGGGGGAGATCCTAGGCAATCCCTTCGTCGTAGACCGCGAGCTCGTCCATACGATGGGGAGCGAGACGTATACGGGAACCCTTCCCATTTCTTGGACGACGACGCATACCGATTCGGAGGGACATGTCCACATCGAGCACCATTCGCAGCTCTTGGTTGCGACGATCGTCCGCCCCAAACCTTACTACGGCGAACAGACCCGCCTCATCTACGGAAACGAGGCTGCGCCCGACCTGCATTTTTCTCGCAAGCCCTCGCACGCGGAGCGTTTGAGCGAGGACGCCCGCGAGAAAAAGGTGAAATCGGGGGCGAAAAAACTGCGCCGCAAGCAGCAAAAAGCGGTGACGAAGGGGGGAAGTTTTACCGAGCTCGGCAACAGCGAATTCGACGTGCTCTTCGGTGCGACGGACAGGGACAACGAGGTGCAGTTCCGCCTTCTCTTCACGCCCCTCGCGCAGAAAAATCTCGTTTCGCTCATGACGGACGGCGCCGACGGCTACGGGGACGATTTCGGCATGAGAAAGGACGGCCCCTTGAACATGGTATCCTCGGAGCACTCCGCGGCATGGGACATGGATACGGGATACAGGCGGTATCTATCATACAGCGTCGAGCTTGCGCGCAAGAATTTTGTGGCGTTCAACTGCGGATATTTCCGTTCCCTCTACTTCGACCTCGCGCCGCTCCTTTCCATCCCTCTGTATCAGCAGCACAAGCCGCAGGAATATATCTATCGGGAAAATTATCCGCGCAATCTCACTTCCTATGAGACGGAATACGCCGTCAATCTCTTGGGGGAGAGGGCGTTCGCTTCGCCCGCCGCGGCGACAAGAAGCATCTTAAAGACGGAATTTCTCCGCGGGGAAGGGGGGAGCGACAAAGTCCGCGTGACCGCCTATTCCTACTCGGCGCACGAGCGCGTGGAGCTCGTCCCGAAGTTCGGCGGGGACGGCAATATGCATATGGTTCCCGTCCCGTGGACAGAATATATCCCGATCGTAAACTCCTCGTTTGTCTCTCTGACCGAACTCCGCCTTACCGAGCGGGAATTCGAGAGGCAGATGGGCACGGGTCCGCTCAAAGAACGGCTCGCGGGCGCGCTGGATTTCAGTTACGGACACGGGATCCTCTGCCGCAAAGACGGGGAGTAGATCGCGGCGGGACTTTCAAAAAGAAAAAAATAAAAAGGAGATAAAACAATGGCAAACGAACTCGACGAAATGAGCGGCCCTACGCTCGAAGAGGGGCGGGACGTCAACGTCATCGCCAAGAAGATCGACGTCAAAATCGGAAAGGGCTCCGTCTTTTTCGACATCATCTGGTGGTTCCTTCCGCCCATCATCGGCGGCATCATCTGGACGGTCATGAAGATGAAGGCGCGGAGCTATTTCCGCCAGCTCGAACAGAAGATCCAGCATGACGCCTCGCAGATCGACAACTATCTGGAACAGCGCGTGCAGATCCTGCAAAACTGCGCCCGTCTACTCGACAAGGCGATCGACCTTGACAAGGATACCTTCAAAACGGTCGCCGCATACCGCAGCGGCAGGGGCGCGGACGGCGACGCGGCGCGCAATGAATTTGCCGAAAAGATCGGCGAGATCGGAAGGTCCGTCAATATCGCCTTCGAGAACTATCCCAACCTCAAAGCGCATCAGGAGCTTGCGGACGCGATGCAGCAGAATTCCTATCTCCAACGCGAGATCACGGCGGCGCGCGAAGTGTATAACGACACCGTGAACGCCTGGAACAGAGACATCTTCGCATGGCCGACGAAGCAGATCGTCGCCGCCAAGGCGGGCTATACGACGCGGATCCCCTTCATCGCGGACAGAGAGACCAAGGAAGCCGCGCGCGGAGTATTTTTCTGATGGCGAAGAGGGCGGTTTTTTTCGACCTCGACGGCACCCTCCTGCCGATGGATCAGGACGTCTTTACGAAGCGCTATTTTTCCCTGCTCGCAAAGAAACTCGCTCCCCGCGGGTACGAGGCGGAGCCCCTCATCGACGGAATTTGGAAGGGTACCGCCGCAATGGTGAAAAATGACGGCTCGCGGAGCAACGAGGAGGCCTTCTGGACGACGTTCCGCGCCATCTTCGGCGGGCGGGTCGACGGGGACTATCCCGTGTTCGAGGAGTTCTACGCGAGGATTTCAACGCCGTAAAGGCTTCCTGCGGGTTCGCGGCGGAGGCGGCGGAGACGGTCGGGCGGCTGAAAGAGAGGGGAAAGACCCTCGTCTTGGCGTCCAACCCGATCTTTCCGCGCATCGCGCAGGAGAATCGCATGCGCTGGGCGGGGCTCGATCCCGCGGATTTTGAGTATCTCACCTCGTACGAAAATTCCCGCTATTGCAAGCCCAACCCCGCGTACTATACGGAGATCTGCGAAAAGCTCCGCCTGTCCCCGTCCGACTGTATCATGGTCGGAAACGACGCGAGAGAGGACCTCGCTGCGCGAAAGGCGGGGCTCGACGTCTTTTTGCTGACACCCTGCCTCATCAACCGTGAAAACGCGGATATTTCCCTCGTCCCGCACGGGGATTTTAACGCGCTCTCCGCCTATCTGGAAAACATATAAATTTCATTGGGTTTTCAGACACGGTATGCTCGTTTCCCTTGAAAGTATGAAAAATCCCCGCCTTCCGCGAGGATTTTTTTGCTTAACCTGCCCCCTTTGAAGGGGGCGGGTGGCGCGCGAAACGCGTCAGGTGGGGGTTGCCTTGTCGTCCCTCTTAGGGGAGATGTCGAGCGTTAGCGAGACAGAGGGGTTTCGAAAACCCCTTTGGCTCACTTCGTTCGCCACTTCCCCTAAAAGGGGCAGCGAGGTAGGCATCCGCGTCATCGAAAGGGGCAGCGAGGTAGGCATCCGCGTCATCCTAAGCGTAGCGAAAGATCCCGAAGATCCAGTCCGAACTTTCATCCTCGGGATTCTTCGGTCGCGGAGCTCCCTCGGAATGACGCACAGGCAGGGACGAGTGCAACGCCCCCTTCACCACACGAATTTTGCACGGGCGCTCTCGCCGTTGTCGATGAGGAGATCCTGCGCCGTCATCGACTTGTTGACGGCGGCGACGAAGTAGACCCACTCCGCGATCTCCTCGGGGGAAGCCCACTTCTTTAAGGGGGTTTCGTCCATGATCTGCGCCCAAAGCGTCCGATCTTCCATGACATGGCGGTTGAGTTCCGTCGTCACGCCCCCGGGGGAGACGCTGTTCGCCGTTCCGCCCCATTCCGCCGCCCTAAGGGCGACGTTTTTCATATACGAGACCAATCCGCCCTTGCTCGCGGCATAAGCGGGAAATTCCGACCCCGTCGACGCGCTCGCCGAGGCGATGAACACGACGCTCTTCGGGCGGTATTTGAGGTAAAATTCGGTCACGCGGATGCTGCCTTTCAGGTTGACGTCGATATCCCGCCCGCTGTCCTGTACGCCCGCGTTGTTGATGAGGATCTCCGCCTCCGTTTCGGGAAGTGCGCCGCTCAAAATATCCGCGGTGCAGTGCGTATACGCGGGGTGCGAAAGAGAGGGGGGAAGAACGTCGATCCCCGTAACAAGGCACCCCATGTCGAGAAACTTTCGGGCGATCGCCTTGCCGATGCCCTTACTCGTCCCCGTGATCACAACTTTCATTCTGACTCTCCTTTTTTGCAGCATATGCGAGATATTCTTTCCCGACGCCGCGCTCCCGCCAGCGCTTTAAGATCCTGAATCCGAGCGGGGAAAAGACCGCCTCGACGAGGAGCTCCGCAACCATGCCCGTCGCCGCGCAGGTAATACATTGAAGAGCCGTCCAGCCGAAGAAGAAATGGCTCACGAGGAAGGCAAAAATGAGGTTATCCGCAAATTGCCCGATCGCAGTCGAGAGATAGGTGCGGCAGGCGAACGCCCAAAAACCGTCGGGGTTCTTTTTGAACGCCTTCCCGATCCCCCAATTCGAGAAATTATTGATGATCGCCGAGGAGATAAAGGCGACCGTGCTCCCGAGCAGCACATACCATGTCCCGCCGAACGTCGAATCGAGCGCCTCATTGATGACGGGCTGCTCACCGAAGTCGAAAAACGCCCCCCATGTGCCCGGAATGAGGCTCGCAAGGTACAAAATGAGGCAGGCGAGAAGATTACACCCGATCGCCGCGACCGAGACGATCGTTGCCGCCCGCGGGCCGAAATGTTTCGTCATGACGTCCATACATAAAAAAGCCACCCACGACACCACGATCCCGCAGTCGAGGGCAAGCCAATCGACGTTGAGATCGAGACTCTTGTTCGCGAGCAGGTTCATTGCAAAGACGCTTAAAAGAAAGAGGGCGAAGGTAAGGGGGGGAACAGAAGAGAGAAGCAGGCGCGCTTCGGAAAAAAATGCCTTGAATTGCTTCATAAGAAAGAAGCCTCCTTGTTTTTTTCGGATGGTTTGGCAAGGAACATCCTTTTGTGCATTATACAGACTTTTCCCGCTCCTGTAAAGCGTTTTTGCCCGCCTTTTTCCGAAAAAAATCGGACGAAAAAAGGAGCCCGATAGACGTTTTCGAAAATTGTCCGACAAATATAAATTCTTTTCCTTATTTTTATACGTCAACCCCTTGACAGAACTGTGAAAATCATGTAAAATCATAATCGATTCATAATGCTCGTATCCTGCGGGTGCGGGCGGAGGAGATTTTGTATGAGCAAAACGGTAACTTGGCAACTCAGAAAGCTCCTTGTCGCAATCCTTCTCTGCGTGACGTTTTTTGCGTTCGCAACGGCTTGCGGCGGATCGGTGACCGGGAACGAGGATCCCGGGCAAGAAAACGCTTCGGTTCTCATCGTCGGCGGCGCGCCGGGCGCGGAACTGGGCAAAGAGGGCGATATTTGTTTCGACAGCGCTTCCCGCACACTCTATGTGAAAGACGCACAGCGCTGGGTCGAGACGGAATATCTCTCCTGCGAAGTGGAAGAAAATTCACTCAACGTCACTTTCAAGGACGGCACGGTGAAGCGCTACGCTCTCTCGGACGGGGCAGAAACCTCTTGCGAGCATGAGTTCGGCGAAGAAGTCTACACGGTGCATCCCGCAACCTGCGTTACCCCGGGCATAGGAGTGCATGTGTGCACGAAATGCCACAACACCTTTGCCGTCGTCATTCCCGCGGACGGCGTCACGCACGACATTCAGCCGGACGGCAAGTGCTCCATCTGCGGCGAAAAGGTCGCCTTTACCGCCGATCCCGACCCCGACGATCCTACGGGCTCCGTCGTCGTTCAAGGCGTGGAAGATTCCAGACAGACTAAGATCGTCATTCCCGAAAAGATCGAGGGGAAAGACGTCAAGGTCGCAGCGGAAGCCTTCAAGGGCAACACCACGATCGAGGAAGTCGAGATCCAGGGCTCCGTTTCCGTCGGCGACAGCGCTTTCGAAGGCTGCACCAATCTTGAAAGCCTCACCATTCAGGAAGGCACCGAGTCCATTGGCGACAACGCCTTCAAGGATTGCGAGAATCTCGAAAATGTCACGATCCCCGAAAGCGTGACCTCCGTCGGCGCAGACGCCTTCGATGGGACGAAATACTATACCACAGAAGAGAATTGGAAGATAGAAGAGGATCACAAGGTTCTCTATGACGCAAGCGAGGGCGTCCTTCTCAAAGCCAAGGATTACACCGCGCCCGTTCCCGCAGGCCGTCGCAATGCCGCACGGAGCGGGGGGGGAGAATACAGGCTCCAAGCAGATGTCCGCGTCATCGCAGACGGGGCGTTCGTCGGCGTAGAGAACCTGACGCGCGTCGTTTTGAACGAAGGGCTTAAAACGGTCGGCAAGGGTGCATTCGAAGGCACCAAGCTGGAAGGCGTTATCCTTCCCGCGGGCATAGAGAATGTGGAAGGGCTCAAAGGGCTCGTCGTCAATTTCTACTTCCGCGGCGTTGAGGGCGAATGGACGTACGGCAGCGATTTGGGCGAAAATTATTATTACTTCTCCGAAGTCCCGCCTACGAAAGAAGGCAATTATTGGTTCGAAAAGGACGGTGCACCCGTCGTTTGGGAGCTCACCGCGCTCGAACTTAATTACAGCGAATGCACGACGGAATATCGCCTGAACGAAGAATTCTCGTCCGAAGGGCTCAAAGTGACCGCCGTATTCAACTGGGAAACGAGGGTCGCGGCGGAAACTTTCACGGTCGATTCCAAGGCCGTGAACCTTCTCAAAGCGGGCAGCTACGATGTCACCGTCACCTATCTCGGCGTAAGCGCGACCTATTCCGTCACCGTAAAGCCTTTCACCGTGACCATCGTCTACGGCAACGGAACGGCCAACGGCACGGCAACCGTCAATGAAGGCGGTGAGAATAACTACACCTTGCCCGCAGCTCCCGCACGGACAGGCTATACCTTCAACGGCTGGAAGGTCGGCGAGGGCGGCACATCGGATGCGGAGACCAAGATCACCGTCTCGGCAGATGTGACGATCGAGGCGCAATGGCATGTCGTCGGCGTCAATGTCGAATTCAGCCTCGGCAAGGGCGGCGAAAAGGGCTCGGCGACCGCGAAGAGCGATTTCAAAGAGGACAAATACGAGATCACGATCCAAGGCACACCCACCCGCAGCGGCTACCGCTTCAACGGCTGGCATTATGAGGTGAACGGCGCGTCGGGCGATCTTGGCGTAGAGGGCGGCACGTTCACTGTCGACCTCGCGGACGAGATGACGATCACCGTCACGGCGCAGTGGGTACAGCAAGTTACCGTTACATATCAGTACAACAATACGCAGGGCAAGGTCGAAAAGACGGTAGACGTCGGCACAGACGTCGAACTTCCGACCCCCGAACACAAGACAGGCTACGACTTCGACGCATGGTATGTCGGCGGACAAAAGCTCGAAGGAGAAACCTACAAGGCAAACAGCGACGTCACGCTCGAAGCGCATTGGACGGCTCGCACGCCCGTTGTGACTGTTGTCTATGGCGACGAGAACGCAAAGGGCAGCGTCACGGCTTCCTATGAATTGAAGGAAGAGAAATACACGATCACGCTCAACGGCGAAGATCCCACGCTCGACGGCAGTAAGTTCATCGGTTGGACGGTCTCCGGCGCCGTTTCCCTCGAACTCGATGCAACGGCAAAAACCTTCACGATCGACCTTGCCGACGAGATGAACGTCACCGTCACGGCGAAGTGGACGAAGCTCTACACCGTTACGGTGACCGCGGGACACGCAACGCTTTCCGAAGAACTCAATGGGAATCAGTACACGGAAGGCGAATCGTTCTCCTTCTCCGTTACGGTCGATAAAGGCTATAAGCTCGTCTCCGTCAAGAACGGCGAAAGCGACCTCACGCCGCAGGACGGCGTCTATACCGTCACCGTCGGCACAGAGAATATCGAAATCACCGTGACGACTGAACAGGTCGCAGTCACCGTCAACTATGCGGAAGAAGGATACGGTGTCACAGCGAACATCGACCGCACTTCCGACCCCGCCAAGGCGACGATCACCATTGCCGACCCTTCAAAAGAGGGTTACACCTTCGATAAATGGACTTATCAGATTGAGGGCGGCGACTCGGGCACTTATTCCGAGTCCCTCGTCATCGAGCTCGCCAACGCCGACGTCACCGTCACCTTCACGGCGCACTTCAACTTTGTGGAATATACTCTCTCTGTTGCAGAGGGAGTCGCGGGTAACCCGCAACTCGTTTATACGGAGGGTCAAAAATCCACTTACCATATTGGCGATACCGTCAAATTTAAGGTAACCGTCGATGCGGGCTATCTCGTCACCAAAGTTATGGCAGGCGACGCGGAGTTGACGGCTGCCGAAGGCGTCTACACCTACACCTTCGGCGCAGCCTCTGTCACCATTACGGTCACGACCGAGGAAATCAAATACACCGTGTCGCTTAAAGCAGAGACAGAGCACGTTGAGATCGGCGATTTCAAGGTTGGAGATGTAACGGACAACGGCCCTTATAAGAACGGCACGACGGTTACCTTCACGCTCACCGTTAACGATCCGCTCTATGTGATTACGTCCGTCAAGAACGGTGAGAATGACCTCACCGCGCAAGACGGAAGATATTCCGTCGAGATCAACGGCGCAAATGTCGAAATCACCGTCACGACCGATTACAACTACGGGACGAAGGACGCTCCCATTTCCGTTTCCGCTGTGCTTACTATTGCAAAAGATCTCGGCTATAACGAGTGGACAAAATCTCAGATTTATGTGACCGGTAAGCTGACGGAGAACCCTACCGCGGCAAGTGACAAAGATAGCGAAAACATTAAATTTACACTCGTTGATCTGGAAGATCCCAGCAAAACGATTACGGTTTTCAAACCCACAATGGGCGACGGAGTTGCGCAGCCCGCGCAAAACGATACTGTCATTGTGTACGGTTGGGTTGAAAATTATATGGGCAACGAGTTGGAATTCACGGGATATGATACTCAAAAGAAAGATTTCCCTCAAATCGTCTCCAACGAGCGCGGCACTTCCAACATCACCGTGACAAATGACGGTGCGACAGTCACTCCCGAAATCAAGAGTACTGAAAAGAACGGCGAAGAAATCACCTTCAAAGTTACCGTTTCCGAAGAAGGCAAGAAGGCCGTTGTCACCGTAAACGGCGTGACGGTCAATCCCGACGGCGACGGCAACTACAAATTCACCGTCCACGGCGATATGACAGTCGATATCAAGGTCGTCGACGCAAGCGCGGCAACAGAGACAACGGTAATCTTAAATATCGGAGAATATGCTGCGGCAAATAACTGGAATGACGCAAGCGAGTATGCCACAAGCGAAGAGACAGCCATAGTATTGGATGACAATATTAAGGTATACATGAGTACTGACAACACGCAAAACGGATATTATGCGAAGAATTCTCAACAATGGCGTTTGTACTCTGGTAGCGTTACTTTTGTCGCGTCAAACGGCGCTATGATCCAATCCATTAAGATTACATATGAATCGAATAAAAGCGGTAAGCTCCTTGATGAGAGCGGACAGAACGTTGATTCCCCCGCTGAATTCAAAAATGTTAACAAGGATTCAGTAACCATAAGTATGACCTCAAGCGGTCAAGTCAGAATTACCGATATTTCCGTAACCTACATCGGCGGAATCGTACCTTCCGATGAGGATAAGGTGCAAGCGGCGGCGGAGGCGTACGAGCTACCTGCGGAAAACAAGACCTATTCGGAAGTGAAGATATACGATCTTCCCACCGAAACTACGGGGGGGGTGACGATTACTTGGGCTCTGACAGGGACTTCCGACTACTGCTCGATCGACGGCGGTACGAAGCTCAATGTCACATCGCTTCCCGAACAGGACGAGAACGTTGAGCTTACCGCAACCTTCCACCTCAACGGTAAAACCGCGACCAATACCTACACCGTTACCATTAAGGCAAAATCCGGTGGTGGTGAAGTAAAAGAGAACACTGTCACAATAAATCAAGGCTTCTTGACGGGCTGGGCAAGTAGCGGCTATACAGATTCATTATCGGGTACAGATGATGGAATTACATATTCTGGCGTAGCGCTCATGAAGTCGGGAAGCAATATGCAGTTCCGTGCCAACAAAACACCCAAGGGTTCTATAAAGAACACAACCGCATATGTTAAAATAAAGACGATCAAGATCACCGGTGCGACGAGTGGAGCTTTCACACTGAAATTGGGAACGACATCGGCATGTAGCGATCAAACGATTTCTGTTGCGACGACATCAACAAATAACACCGTATACGATTCGGCAACGGCGGGCGGGTCATATCAATATTTTGAGGTGGCGTGCACTGCCAGCAGCGGAACCAATGTTCTTACTTCCATTGAAATTACTTATGAAAAAGATTCTACCGGAGGTGGGACGGAGCCAGGTGGTGAAGTAAAAGAGAACACTGTCACAATAAATCAAGGCTTCCTTACGGGCTGGGCAAGCAGCGGCTATACAGATTCATTATCAAGTGTAAGTGATGGAATCACATATTCTGGCGTAGCGCTCATGAAGTCGGGAAGCAATATGCAGTTCCGTGCCAACAAAACACCCAAGGGTTCTATAAAGAACACAACCGCATATGT
Source organism: uncultured Clostridia bacterium (assembly GCA_947626105.1). Classification (GTDB taxonomy): domain Bacteria; phylum Bacillota; class Clostridia; order Christensenellales; family Borkfalkiaceae; genus Gallimonas. The sequence goes on from CANQQY010000009.1 coordinate 47,370, forward strand.
TAAAATAAAGACGATCAAGATCACCGGTGCGACGAGTGGAGCTTTCACACTGAAATTGGGAACGACATCGGCATGTAGCGATCAAACGATTTCTGTTGCGACGACATCAACAAATAACACCGTATACGATTCGGCAACGGCGGGCGGGTCATATCAATATTTTGAGGTGGCGTGCACTGCCAGCAGCGGAACTAATGTACTTACTTCCATTGAAATCACTTACGAAACATACGCTTCCGACACAGGAATGGAAGGCCCCTCGGTGAATACGGTCGCAAATATGGTTGCAACCCTTCCCCACAAGGAGAACTGACGTTTCTAGTTGTAACAAAGTACGAAAAAGCCCGAGCGATTCCTTCGAATCGCTCGGGCTTTTCCTTTTCTCTCTGCTCCGCCCACTTGCCCACCCCGTTTTACCGCGTCATCCTGAACGAACGTGAAGGATCCCGAAGAACGAAGTCCGAACTCTCATCCTCGGGATTCTTCGGTCGCAGAGCTCCCTCGGAATGACGCGTAAGAGGGGCGCCGAGAGAAAGACCTGCCCCCTTTGAAGGGGAGTGCCTTCGGACATGCCCCCTCCCGCCCCGCGCGCGTTCTAATGCACTAAGCGCGGCACGAGCGCCGCCCTTGGCGCGAAGTAGGAGGGGGGTAGGGGGTGGGCAACGATTCCAAATTACGTCATCCTGAGCTTGTCGAAGGATCACCGCATTATAAACAAGGTGATGGTTCGACTACGCTCACCATGACGTAATAGGAAGCGCACCCCTTCAGTCGCTCACTTCGTTCGCGACAGCTCCCCTAAGAGGGGAGCCGAGATGCCCACCTCAGTCACCTGCGGTGCCAGCTCCTCCTTGGGAGGAGCCATGAAGCCCCCTCCCGCCCGCGCGCATGCCCCTCCCGCCCGCGCGCATGCCCCTCCCGCCCCGCGCGCATGCCCCCTCCCGAGGAGGGGGGTAGGGGGGGTGGGCAACGATTCCAAAATCACGTACCTTATACCCGCGTGTCTCTTCGGGCGAGGACTTCGCCGGTTTCGCTGTCGAGAAGAAGAGACAGCGTTTCGCCGTCGCGATCAATGATCCCGACATAGTAATAGTTTTTATCCCTCCGCAGAAGCCGCACGTGAAATTCGCCGCAAAACGATCCGCCGCTCGTCATACGCTCGATCCGTTCGCTCTCCGCCTCGATCGCACACCCGAGCGCGTCCTCTACGCTCAAAGTGTTCTCGTTTTTGACGGACGTTGCGGTGATCTCCCGTTTTTCTTCTCCCCACGAGACAGTGACGGAGACGGTTTTGTCGGGGAACGCGTCAACGCTCTCCGAAAGATAATAATCCGCAAAGGCGTTGCGGTAAGACATCTCGCCCCCGATTTTTCCCGTACCCATGTCGAGTTCGACGGTATACTCGTCCGAAAGTTTCTCTGCGGGGATCAGGGAGATCTCGACAATGTCGCTCTTCGGGCAGGCGATCCCGTCCAAGCCGAACGGGTACTCCCGCGAGACGCAGGAGACGGTGACGGTAAATTCTTCCGTTTCGGCACGGAAAATATCCGACTTTGCTTCGGAGATGTGGGCTGTATAATCGTAGTTCCCGCCGCAGGCGGCGAGCGCGGGCAGGAGCCCTATTGCAAGTAAAAAGGGAATAAAACGTTTTTTCATGCTTTATCCTTATGAAAAAACAGGTTGCTTCATGACTTTTTGTGTCGATACGGTTGCTTTTTTTTCGGAGGTATGATAGAATGGGAAAAATCACATGAAGAACGTTTCAAGATACGGCATGAAGAGACTTATCCTGAAAACCGCGGCGATCACGCTCGCTGCGATCATCCTTTTGGGAGCGTTGCTCCTTCTCATTCTCTCTTTGGCTGCGCCCCGCGTCATGATGGATTTTACCGCCTCTATGGGTATGGGATCCGTGAGCGGGCATTTTGCTTATAAAGAGTACGAGCGTTCGGGGGATCTTGACTGCCTTGCGCGCTCTTTTCTGATCGCCGAAGGGGACGGAGACGACGAAACGGCGCTCCGCCGCTGGGACGAGCTCTACGGGAGCGACGGTTTTTCCGCCTACTGCGAACGGACGGCGCCCGAAGGGGAGGGCGTTCCCGCTTACCGATACAGGGATTATCTTTCGGGAACCGCGGCGCGGGTCATGTACCGTCTTTCCGATTCCAACGAAGAAAAGGCGGCAGCCCTTGCCTTTGCGCTCTCGGAAACGCAACAAATCTTCCCTGCGGGGAATCCCGTTGTCGCGCTTGCGGCGGAGGCGACCGAGCGGGGCGACGGCGGTTTTCTCGAAGAGATCCGCGCGGCGCTTCTCAATTCCGATTTTGAACATAATGACGATTATCTGCGGCTTGCAGGAAGCACGGAGGGAGAAATATGAGGAAAATCATCAAAGAAGGACTGACGTTCGACGACGTGTTGCTCATTCCGCAGGCGTCCGACGTTCTCCCGCGGGAAGCGGAGCTCAAAACGACGCTGTGCGAGGGGATCGAACTGAATATTCCCATTCTTTCCGCCGCGATGGATACGGTGACGGAATCCCGTCTTGCGATCGCGATGGCGCGCGAGGGCGGCATGGGGATCCTGCACAAGAACATGTCCGTCGAGGATCAGGCAAAGGAAGTCGATAAGGTGAAGCGCAGTGAGCACGGCGTCATCACCGATCCCTTCTTTTTGGAGCCGCAGAACCTCGTGCGGGACGCGGTCGCTCTCATGGAACGCTATAAGATCAGCGGCGTTCCGATCACGCGGCAGGGGAAGCTCGTGGGCATTCTCACCAACCGCGATCTAAGATTCGAAACGGATTTTTCACAGCCGATCGAGAACGTCATGACGCGGGAAAATCTCGTCACTGCGCCCGTCGGCACAACGCTCTCCGAGGCGCAGAAGATCTTGGGAAAACACAGGATCGAGAAACTTCCTCTCGTGGACGAGGCGGGGTATCTGAAAGGGCTCATCACCATTAAAGACATTGAAAAAGCCATCCAATATCCCAATTCGGCGCGCGACAGAAACGGACGTCTCCTCGTGGGCGCGGCGGTCGGCACGGCGGCGAATACCATGGAACGCGTTGCGGCGCTCGTCGAGGCGAAGGTGGACGTCATCGCGATCGACACCGCGCACGGACACTCCGCCATGGTCGTCAAAAAGGTGGAGGAGATCAAGAAAAATTATCCCTATGTGCCGCTCATCGCGGGAAATGTGGCGACGGCGGAGGCGACGCGGGCGCTCATCGGCGCGGGCGCGGACGTTGTGAAGGTCGGCATCGGCCCCGGCTCCATCTGTACGACGCGCGTCGTCGCGGGGATCGGCGTGCCGCAGCTTTCCGCAGTCCTCGACTGTGCGGAAGAGGCGGACAAACACGGCAAGCGCATCATTGCGGACGGCGGGATCAAGTATTCGGGCGACATTGTGAAGGCGATCGCCGCGGGCGGAAGCGCGGTGATGATCGGATCTCTCCTCGCGGGCACCATGGAAAGCCCCGGCGAGATCGAGCTCTACCAGGGCAGAAGTTTCAAAGTCTACCGCGGAATGGGCAGCATGGCTGCCATGGCGGCGGGCTCGAACGACAGATATTTTCAGGAAAACACCAAAAAGTTTGTCCCCGAGGGGGTCGAGGGAAGAGTCCCTTACCGCGGAAGCGTGTCGGAGATCATCTATCAGCTCACGGGCGGGATCCGCTCGGGCATGGGCTATTGCGGGAAGAGGACGATCGAGGAGCTTCGGACAAATTCCGAATTTATCCGCATTACGAACGCGGGGCTCCGCGAGAGCCACCCGCACGACATCGCGATCTCCAAAGAGGCGCCGAATTATACGGTACAGAGCTGATTTCGTTGAATTTCTTTGTTTCGTTCATTTCTTTGCTCGCCCCGCGGACGCGCGCCTGTTCCGTCATTTCGAGCGGAGCGAAGCGGAGTCGAGAAATCTCGCGGGGCATTGAAAAGAAATGAACGAGCGAACCTTCCCTGTGCATCAATCAAGTCACTGCGAATATCGCTTTGCAATTACAATAAGCCGAAGGGGTTCGGCAAATTGAGTCGCCCACGGCGGAAGTGAATTCCGCCTAAGGCAAGTGATTTTGGAATGTTTCGCTCGATTTCTTTGCTCGTCCGCGCCATGGGGGCGCATGCTCAAAAATAAATTCAACGAGGGGTTAGTTCTCTTGCTTTGTATTTGCATTTCGGCCGACACCTTTTTGTTTCACAGGACAGTAAGGCTCCCGTAGGGTGCCAAATAGGGGCGTGCAGCGGCGGGAAACCCGCCTCGCACAATAATTTTAGAACAAAGGGCGGCGAGGTAATAGCCCTCATCCCGAGGCGAAGCCGAGCGGATCTCATAGACCACGGGCGTCCGTACTTACGAGGGGATTCACTCGCCCCTTGCGGGGCTCGGAATGGGGCCCTCTCGGCGCCCTCATAGGGGAGCTGTCACGCGCCCTTGCGTGACTGAGGGGTTTTCAAAAACCCTATCCCCCGTTACGCGGATACTTCCCCTAAGAGGGGAAGCAAGGGGTGGCTGTGCGGCTACTTTCCCTCCCAAAGAGGGCGTAAGGGGGCGTTTTTGATATCGGAGAAAATTATGCAACATCAAAAAGTCCTCGTGCTCGATTTCGGGGGACAGTACAACCAACTCATTGCGCGGCGCGTCCGCGATCTCGGCGTCTATTGCGACTTGAAACCCTTTGAAATGACTGCGAAGGAGATCAAGGCGTACGATCCGATCGGGATCATCTTTACGGGCGGGCCGAACAGCGTCTACGACGAAGCCTCTCCGCGGATCGGAAGAGAAATTTTAGAGCTCGGGATCCCCGTGCTCGGGATCTGCTACGGTTGCCAGCTCATCGCCCACACTCTCGGCGGCAGGGTGGAACATGCGCATATGAGCGAATACGGCAGGCGGGAGTTTACCTTGGCGAAGGAAAGCCCGCTTTTCGACGGCTTGCCGCCCGTGAGCGTCTGTTGGATGAGCCATACCGATCTCGTAAAAGATCTTCCCGAAGACTTCGAAACGCTTGCTTTCACCCAGAGCTGTCCGCAAGCGGTCTTTGGGAATGAAGAAAAGAAGATCTACGGCGTGCAATTTCATCCCGAAGTCGCGCATACCGTCTACGGAAATCTACTCTTAAAGAATTTCCTCTACCGCATCTGCGGCGCGAGAGGGGATTGGACGGTGAAGGGCTTTGTTTCGGAAGAGGTGGAAAAAATCAAGCAAAAGGTCGGAAGCGGCAAGGTGCTATGCGCCATGTCGGGCGGGGTGGATTCTGCCGTCGCCGCGACCCTTGTATACAGAGCGGTGGGGGACAGGCTGACCTGTGTGTTTGTGGATCACGGCCTTCACCGCAAAAACGAGCCCGAAGAGGTCTTGTCCGTGTTCCGCGACGGGCTCGGAATGAACCTTGTGAAGGTGGACGCAAAGGATCTCTTTTTGAACGCCCTGAAAGGTGTGACGGATCCCGAACAAAAGCGCAAGATCATCGGCAAACTCTTTATCGAAGTCTTTGAAAAAGAGGCGAACAGAATCGGCGCGGTGGACTTTTTGGTGCAGGGGACGATCTATTCCGACGTCGTGGAGAGCGGCAAGGGAAAGAGCGCGGTGATAAAATCGCACCATAACGTAGGCGGGCTTCCTTCCGTCGTGGATTTCAAGGAGATCGTCGAGCCTCTCCGCGACCTTTTCAAGGATGAAGTGCGGCGGGTGGGGACAGAGCTCGGACTGTCCGACGAGATCGTTTGGAGGCAACCATGTCCGGGACCCGCGCTCGCCATCCGCATTATGGGCGAGGTGACGGAGGAAAAACTCGAAACGATCCGCGACGCGGACGCGATCTTTTGCGAGGAGATCGCTCGGGCGGGGCTAAATAAGGAGATCTGGCAATATTTCGCCGTCCTCACGGACAGTAAAACGGTGGGCGTACAGGGGGATTTCCGCACTTACGAGAACGTGATCGCCCTCCGCGCCGTGACGAGCGTAGACGCGATGACCGCCGACTGGGCGCGCATTCCCTTCGAGGTCTTGGCGCAGGTCTCCAACCGCATTACGAACGAGGTAAAGCATGCGAACCGCGTCGTTTACGACATTACTTCCAAGCCCCCCGCGACCATTGAGTGGGAGTGAGACGAAAACTCTCTTTTTTTCATAGAAATAAAAACTACTAATGGGGAAATTATGATTTTTTTAACATATCAATCTGTAGATACGCTTGAAGAAATTTCCGAAGACAAACTTTCCCATTCACTTTGGGCGATCCCTCTCACAAATCTTCGTGATACTTTTACATCCTTGTTCTGCTGCGCTCCGAATCGAATGGAGGTTTTGATTGTTCTCGAATCAGAGCAATATCATCGCATTGATAAAGTAGGATGGTATCAGGCGATCAAGGATTCACAGGATGACGAAAGTCCTGACCCTTCTCATTTTTTTTGCGAGGAAACCGACGATCTCCATTCAGAATTCCTGTTGGATAGCGTCACTTTGGAGAATATCAGGTTTATGGTGCCGATAGCAGAAATCGGGGAATCAGCAGATATTCTTGATCATGACGGAATTCAGATGGATCCATCAATGAAGCTTTATCTACAAGGGTTGGCGGAGCGTATTATCTCAAATATTGGTTTTCCGCTTGAGTTTAATATGGCGTTCGGAATGGATCGAAAATATGCCGAATATCGCTGTGAAATGCAGCCGAAGAAGATCGCTTTCGAATTCGTGTATTTTCCCATTGTTTTTTACTTTTTTTCGGTAAAAAAGGATGGGACTACATTTGATGTGCGATATTTGTCGAACATGATTACCATGAGTGCAAATAAACTCCAACGCCTGAACGACAAATTTACTATTTGGTCATACAATGATTGCAGCCGTGAGGGTTTCGATGCGGTAACTTCGGAGATCAAGCAGTGTATCATCGACGATAAAAATGTCGTACTTCGGTTCGTAAATGGACCGAAAATAGAGAGGAATGAACTTTGTCCGTGCGGGAGTGGGAAGAAATTCAAAAAATGTCACGGTTTTTTGATCTTATGACCGAAGTATCATGCGTCGATCCGTCCAATTGCCCTCGGAACTCTTTCGGGAGAGTTTTAAGAGGAAGGCCGGTTCGCGAAAAATTTTTGATTGAACAGAACAGACGGATGCGCGGGGGCGAGAGCCTCCGCTTTTTTATGATACTTTTTCGCCGTTTCCCTGTCGCCGAGCCGCCAATAACAGACGACGAGCTGTAAACAGGGGGTAAGATTGCGGCATGCGGGCTCCTCGAAGTCTCCCTCGGCGGCGTGATCTTTGCACGAAAGGGCGGCTTCATACCAAAAAGCCGCCTGCGCGTATTGCCCCCGCTTCATGAACAGCTCCCCGATGCGGCAGAGCACAAAGGCGCGGGGTTCTCCGTACAGAAAACTTCTTAGCAGCGCTTGCAGGGCTTCGGTCTCTCTGTTCATTCCTTCATAGCATCGGGAGAGGGTCTCGCACGCGGCGATCTTATTGACATACCAGCCCTCTCCGTCGAGCATCTTCCCGAGGACGGCGGCGGATTCCGTATAGAGGCGGTGATAGAAGAGCTCTCTGCCGTAGTAGAAGAGATCCCGCGGGGAGAGGGGCTCCTCTTCCGCCCATTTGAGATAGATATCGAGATTTCTTCTGCTTTTTTCCTTTCTGTCGGGGAGATGCCGCACAAAAAAGGGATAGCGGGCTACGGTTCCGCGCGGGGGGATCGCTTCATGCACCCGCCCCTCGAATCGGTAATGCATTTCCCGCCGCAGAAAGCGTTCCCGCTCATAGGAGAGCGTCCCGGAAAGATAGGGGCAGTACACCATATCGGGCTTTTCCGCTTCCAAAAAAGATCGCAGGGCGGAGAAATCCGTGTTTTCCGCAACATCGTCGGCGTCGAGCCACAAGAGATACTCCCCGTTTGCACGCGAAAATGCTTCATTCCGCGCATAGGAGAAATCGTCCTTCCACGGAAGGGAAAATACGCGGTCCGTGTACCGTCTTGCGATCCCGACCGTCCCGTCCGCCGAACCCGTGTCTGCGATGACGATCTCATCGACAAGCTCCTTTATGCTTTCGAGACAGCGCGCAAGGGTCTTTTCTTCATTCCGTACGATCATACAAAGAGATATCAGCATCTGTCACCTCTTTTCTCCTTTCAGGATATGATGAAATAGGGCGGTATGTTTCCGCCCAACTCCCCGAGCGATCGGGAGAAACGGAGGAAAACTATGTATATGTACAGACGCTGCTGCAATTGCGGGAATTGTCCCTGCACCTGCGGCAACAATTCCGGATGCAACGGCGGGATCCCCGTTGTGATCCGCGGCGCGACCGGACCCACGGGTCCCACAGGTCCGCAGGGCCCTGCGACCGTCACGGTGGGACAGACGATCACGGGCGAGCCCGGGACGGCGGCTTCCGTCACTTCGACGGGAGGCGTGAACGCCGTCCTTACCTTTACCATTCCCCGCGGCGCGACGGGCGCAACGGGCGCAACGGGCGTTACGGGTCCGCAGGGCGTGCAGGGCATTCAGGGCGTGCAGGGTCCGCAGGGACCCCAAGGCGCCCAAGGCGTCGCGGGCGCAGTCGGCGCAACGGGTGCGACAGGCCCCACAGAACAAGTGCTTTAAGGGAAAAATCAAAAGCGGGAAGTTATGGTAAGAAAGTTCGTGAGCAAAAATCATGAGCTTTCTTTTTTTGCAATATTATTATTCAGATCCGCTCAAAACCGTTGACAATCATATTGTTTCGCGCTATAATAGTTAAAAGGATGAAGTCATTATGGTAAAACAAGTTC